>CALCYT010000042.1 GCA_937906455.1 uncultured Bacteroidales bacterium
CGCGCCGATGATACTGCATTGACTTGTGGGAAAGTAGGTCGTCGCCAAAACCATAAGGAGAGACGGAAACATTTCCGTCTCTCTTTTTTGTTTCCCCTGAAACCTTTTTTGATTTTTATATCCAAATACAAATAATCAAATAATGCCAAAAACAAAGGTTTGTATTTGAATTTTTACATTTTTTTACACTTTTTTACCGTTTTTTTTGCATTTTTTATAGTTTTTTTTTGATAATGTTGTTTTTAGAATTTTTTTATTGAGTTTTTATTTCAATAATTATTTGGAAAAATGAAAAAGTATTGTAAAAAAAGTATTGGGTTTTTACCTGCTTAATAATGTTATTCAACACATTTGCCTTCGGACAAGCCAATTTTTCAGGAGGAGGCAACGGCACTGAAGACGACCCTTATGTGATACTGAATGCAGACGATTGGGACGCCTTCGCCGAAAGCGTTGTCGGAAATTATGACTATGCTGGCAAATTTGTCCGAATTGACAACAACATCAATGTGATGACAATGGCCGGAGAGTTTACAGGAGAGCTTTTCTCAACCGTCAAACCTTTTCGCGGCACCTTTGATGGCAACTGGAACACACTCACACTTCAGCTTGACGCTGAGAAGGAATATGCGGCACCATTCGTGATTGTGGACGGCGCGACTATCAAAAACCTTAGCGTTGACGGCACAATCAAGACGGCTGAAAAAGACAGACATGCCGCCGGTATCGTCAGTTGTGTGGAAAATTCCGCAACCCGGACAAATATCATCAACTGCACACAGGCACATATGGCAATCGACCACGACAAGACAACGGTTTTCGGCACCTTCCATCTGCCATCCGACCTTGAACCTTTAACAGGCTGGGAATCAGCATATTACACTCGTAGAATAAACAATGGCGACGAACAAGGCACTCCGGCGTTTGTGTCAGAGAAAGAGATTCCTTCCGGCTTTATCTTGAAAAGATATGAAAGAGATTATACCGATAAAGAATTTTTCGTGCCGGGTGCTGTAGTGGATTTGAATGCAATCGACATCTACACCTTGCCGATAAGACCCACTGTCACATATTACGGAAAAACAATGGTCGAAGACACTGATTACACTGTCGAAACAATCGGAGAAAACGGCGTTTACGATGTTACCATAAGCGCGAAATCACATGAGTATGCAGGGTCAACAACGGTGCAAGGCATCACGGTGGCGGAAATGGCAAGCTGGGGAGATTTGAAGACCTTATTAGCAAATGGCACTGTTACAAGAAACATCACTCTGAACACCGATTATTCAGATAAGGAGTCTGAGGGCGCATTGACAGTTAATGGCACCGTCGTTTTGAATCTGAACGGCCATACTATCGACCGCGGTTTGCAAGACTCAGATTATATGTCTGAAGGATATGTACTCTTGGTTGAGAGAAACGCCAATCTGACAATTAATGGCTCAGGTACTATAACAGGCGGTAAAACAAGAGGTAACGGCGGCGGCATTTGTCTGTATCAGGGAACTCTCTCGCTCCAAGACTGCACGATTAGAGGAAACGTGAGCGATAACACAGGAGGAATATTCGTCAATAACGGCAGAACATTGATTGTGCAAGGTTATGTATATATTTGTGACAATATCGGCGATTCCCAGAAAATGAACGTCTTTTTGGAAGGTACAAAAGACAAAATCACTGTCAGCGGACCGCTTGACAAAAACACTCTTATCGGTGTGTCGAGAAACAGCTCAGGCGACATCACAAGCGGTCTTAAAGGCAATGACTGGGGTGATGAGGATAATTTCAGAAGCGACAACGATGACTATTATTGGCTGATTAAATCCGAAAAACAAGAGGTGCAACTGAGTACTTCCTTGCATTGGAACAAACAAAACGAATGGAATGGTGCCATTTATGAAGAAGAGGACGTTTAGCATATCAACGCACCCTTGATAATCGACAGCAAGAGCGTGGCGACCATCAACGCAAAAACCGTGCAATTCGGACGATACGGCGCATTGTTTATCAAAGAGGGCGGACAGCTTGTTTACAACGGCAAACCTTTTGAAGTGACGATGATGAAGACCATAAAAGCCGCGTCGAAAGAAACGAACGAAAAAAGTGCCTATGGCGGCTGGTACACTATATCCTCGCCTGTCAATGAGCCTGATATCAGGACAAAAACAAATCTTGTCACGCCATTGGTATATCCGTATAACTTCGATCTGCTACTCTACGACGAGCCTCATCACACCTGGGGCAGCTTCAACGGCAACAGCAGCCTCTTTACGAGTGATGTGTTGGAAAACGGCCGCGGCTATCTGTATCGCAACGGAAGTGATTTAACAGTTCAATATACGGGTGATATTGTCACTGAAGACGTGAGCTGTTACGTCACTTGCACCGATGATGACGACAACAAATTACAAGGATGAAATCTCATCGGAAACCCATATACGCATGACATTTACAAAGGTGGCGATGATTGCGCCATAGCTAACGGTGACTTGTTAGCGACAGGGTTCAACCGTCTGTCGAACAAAGGCGAATGGGGAACGACTCTGGAGGACGGAACAGCCATAAAAACAGGTGAGGACATCGACATGCTCGCCGCCGAGGAATATAAGTTCATAGGCTCTCCCCAAGACAAGGAAGAACGTTTTTTAGTGCGCCTGCAATACAAACTTGATTACAACGACGACACCGACAGTTTCTTGTATCAAGACGGTGACGATGTGCTCGTGAGTGGCGAGGGTGAACTGCATGTGTTCGACATCGCCGGAAGAATGGTGGTGAACACTGTGATTAGCGGCACCCGAAAAATAAGCGTGCCGGCAAAAGGAGTTTATATCTTCAGGGTAACCGGAAGTGAAATAAAGACTCATAAAATTGTTGTCAGATAAGTAAAACATATTAATGATAAAGAGATGAAGAAGATAGTATTATCGATTATATTCGCAATAATGATGAGCTTGTGTGCGAATGCCCAGACTGACGCCATAGTGAGCAATTGGGATTATTCCTATCGCGCTGAGGATGATGAGTTTCCTTGGACTCCTTATATTGTCGTTGGAGGTATCACACAAGACATAAATGCAAATAATAGCCCTCTTGGTGACGGCATACTGATGCTTATGGCATTCGGAACTGGTTATCTGATGATTAAGAAGAAGAGAAAAAACATGTAAAAAAAACTTAAAATTTCCGACAGGAAACACCAAACTTTTTATTATCTTTGCGCCTTAATTTTCAAATTTAATAACATGAGCGGATTTTTTGGCATCGTATCGAAGAGACCGTGTATCACGGATCTCTTCTACGGCATTGATTATCATTCACATCTTGGGACATCATCAGGAGGTATCTGCACTTTCGACGGCGATATTTTCCACCGTTCCATACACAGTCTGAAAGGCTCGTATTTCAGGACGAAATTCGATGATGAACTTGGAAAGTTTTTGGGCAACAGCGGCATCGGCATCATCAGCGACACCGATGCGCAACCTATCGTGGTGAACTCGCATCTCGGCAAGTTCGCCATCGTCACAGTGGCGAAAATCACCAACCTGAGACAGCTGGAACAGGAGTGTTTGGACAACAAACAGCATTTCGCCGAGTTGAGTCACGGCGACACCAACCCTACGGAACTCGTGGCATTGCTTATCACGCAAGGAAAAGACTTTGTCGATGGCATCCAGAACGTTTACCGCAAGGTGAGAGGCTCCGTCTCGATGCTTATCCTCACCGACGACGGCATCATCGCCGCCCGTGACTTTTGGGGCAGAACGCCTATAGTGATAGGGAAAAACGACACAGGCTATGTCGTCGCCTCCGAAAGCCACAGCTATATCAATATCGATTATTCAACAGAACATTACGTCGGCCCCGGCGAGATTGTGCGTGTGACGGAAAACGGCGTCAGCAGGCTGCTGGCACCGAACGACAAGATGCAGATATGCTCTTTCCTCTGGATTTATTATGGTTTCCCGGCATCCGACTATGAGAATATCAATGTGGAGGAGATGCGTTATCGTGGCGGTTTTGCCATGGGCAAGATGGACGATGTGGAGGCCGATTACGTGGCTCCGATACCCGATTCGGGAATAGGGATGGCTATCGGTTATTCGCATGCCACCAGCATACCCTATACCCGCAGCGTCGTAAAATACACCCCGACATGGTCGCGCAGCTTCATGCCTGTGAATCAGGAACAGAGAGAACATGTGGCGAAGATGAAACTCATCCCGAACCACTCTTTGTTGAAAGACAAACGCGTCATTTTCTGTGACGACTCGATAGTGCGCGGCACACAGCTTCGCGACAACGTGAAGATGCTCTACGACTATGGTGCCAAGGAGGTGCATATACGCATCAGCTGTCCGCCTTTGCTTTTCGGATGCAACTTCTTGAATTTCAGCGCATCGAAGAATGAGTTGGAGCTTATCACACGTCGTTGCATCAATGAGATGGAAGGCGACAGCACCAAAAACCTTGAGCTTTACAGCGATGCCTCCACAAAACAATATGCCGACCTCGTGGAGATGCTGAGAAAACATATCGGCGTGGATACATTGAAATTCAATACATTGGAAAATGTCTGCCATGCTATCGGCTTGCCTAAATGCCAGATGTGCACACACTGCTTCGATGGCTCGTCGTATGGCGACAAATAGTTTTATTTGAAGAAGATATCCACTGAGGAGTCACGGGAGAGACCCAGCAACGACGCGGCTTTCCCGTGATTTAAAGCTATCTCGAGGAAGCTGTGGGAGCCGAATAGCACCACGATGTCGGGCACCGCCACCTCGGTGTAGCTGCGACAAATCTTGTTGATGACATATTTGCCCACCTTAATCTCGAAGCTCCTGCCGTTTCTGATTTTCTCGAACAGTTCCTTGGTGATGTTCGACACCGCGTTTTCGTAAGAATCGATGAAGGTGATGATGCCGTGTATGGAGTTGGCATCAATGGTGGGCTGGAAGGTGATGCTTTTGCGGATGACGGGATAAGGCCTGCCTATCTCGCTGAAAGACTTGCCGTTGGCAATCATAGCGGCGACTTTCACAAAACGGTCGCGTGTGGTGAAGGTGAAATAATCGGAGTCTTGAATCACCTCGATGGTGACGGCTTCGTATGGCATATCGCCTAAAATGAGGGAGAAGATGTCGTTGTCGGTGCCGATGAAATAATGTCCGTCGGCTTTGAGGGCTATATGCGGCTTCTCCGCCGATTCCTCCGTCTCCACCGCGATGATGTGAATGGTGCCTTCCGGGAAGTTCCGATAGCAGTTGCGTATGATAAAAGCGGCTGAAGCAATGTCCCACGGCTCGATATTATGGGTGATATCGACAATGGTGACGTCAGGAAGCATCGACAAAATCGTGCCTTTCACCGCCGCCACATAATAGTCGGATAAGCCCCAATCGCTTGTTAATGTTATGATTGCCATAATTTTCCGCCCTGCTTTTAGATGTGTCGTTTGACAAATGCAAAATTACAGTTTTCTGTTTAAAAATTTTTATTGAAATAAAAAAGTTATGAACAATTTTTATTTTTTATCTTTGCATAGTGAAAAATGGTTAAAATCTAATCAAAAAATCAGATGGCGGAACAGATAGTCCAGATAGAAAACGTCAATCCGAGTGACTTATATGGTGCTAAGGATCAACATCTTACGATAATAAAAAACTTGTTTCCGAAGTTGAAGATTATCGCGCGTGGTGATTTCGTGAAAGTGATTGGCGAAGACGAGGAGGTAAATTATTTTCTCGACCGCCTGAATACGCTTGTCAACCATTTGGAACGTTATGGCAGCGTCAACCCGCAAGTGATTGAGGATGTGATGGTTGCCAATGGCGAGACCGCCTATGTGACAAGCATGTCGGATGGCGATGTGCTGGTGTATGGTCGTAATGGCTTGCAAATCAAAGCGATAACGGCAAACCAGAAACGGATGGTGGAGGCTATAGGCAACAAAGACATGGTGTTTGCCATCGGGCCTGCCGGCACGGGTAAGACCTACACCGCTGTGGCACTGGCTGTGCGAGCCCTGAAAAACCGAGAGGTGAGACGTATCATTTTGACGCGTCCGGCAGTGGAGGCAGGCGAGAACCTCGGCTTCCTTCCCGGCGACCTGAAAGAGAAACTCGACCCGTATCTACAACCTTTGTACGACGCTTTGCGCGATATGATTCCGCAGGCTAAACTGCAGAGCTATATGGAAGACGGTACCATAGAGATAGCACCGTTGGCATTCATGCGCGGACGCACCCTCGACCACGCCTTCGTGATTCTCGACGAGGCTCAGAATGCGACACAGGCACAGCTGAAGATGTTCCTCACCCGCATGGGACGCGACGCGAAGTTCGTAATCACCGGCGACGTGACGCAAATCGACCTGCCGAAAAACCAACCGTCAGGACTGCCGCAAGCTGTCGATGTCTTGGGAAACGTGAAGGGCATAGAGTTCATTTTCTTAGATGAAAAAGATGTGGTTAGACATAAACTTGTGACGGAAATCGTCAATGCGTACAAGAAATTTTATCATGACGAAAATTTAGAAGAAAATACAGAAAAATGAAAGCATTAACAAGAACCGACTTTAATTTTGAAGGACAGACAAAAGTGTATCACGGCAAGGTTCGTGATGTTTATTTTATCGATGACAAGTATCTGGTGATGGTGGCGACGGACCGCATCTCGGCGTTCGACGTGATTCTGCCGGAGGGCATACCTTATAAAGGTCAGATTCTCAACCAGATAGCGTCGGAGTTTCTCGACATGACAACCGACATCGTGCCGAACTGGAAAATCGCCACTCCCGACCCGATGGTGACGGTGGGCAGGCTCTGCAAGCCGTTTCCGGTGGAGATGATTATCCGCGGGTATTTGACAGGCTCGTCATGGCGAACCTATAAGAGCGGCCGGCATACCATCTGCGGCGTGCAGATTCCTGACGGCATGAAAGAACATCAGAAATTTGCCGAACCTATCATAACCCCAACGACGAAGGCCGAGGAAGGCCATGACGAGGACATCTCAAAGGAAGAGATTATCCGTCAAGGACTTATAAGTAAAGAAGACTATGAACAGATTGAGGCCATAACACGCAAACTGTTCCAGAGAGGCACTGAAGTGGCCGCCAAACACGGTCTCATCCTCGTTGACACGAAATATGAGTTCGGCAAGATTGGCGACCGGATTTACCTCATGGATGAGATTCACACCCCCGACTCGTCACGTTATTTCATCGCCGAACAGTACGAGGAGTGCTTCGCGAAAGGCATGCCTGTGAAACAACTCTCGAAGGAGTTCGTCCGCGAGTGGCTGATGGCTAACGGTTTCCAGGGCAAGGAGGGACAGAAAGTACCGGAGATGACACCGGAAATAGTCGCCGGCATCTCTGACAGATACATCGAGCTTTACGAAAAAGTGACAGGCAAAAAGTTTGAGAAAGCCGCCGACACTGAAGACATCAAGACGAGAATTGAAGGGAATGTGGTGAATTGGTTGAAAGATAACAGATAACAGATAAAAGAGTAGAGAGTAGGGAGTAGAGAAAAAGCCTTGTAAATCGAAGATTTACAAGGCTTTTTGTATCGGGTAAGGGAATCGAACCCTTATTTCGACAGTGAGAGTGTCGTTACCTAACCGTTAGTAGAACCCGACCTCAATCGCGCTGCAAAAATACATAAAATATCTTTACCTCCAACAAAAAAATAAAAATTTTTCAGACACCGGTTATTTGCAGTCAAAGAATTGGCTTTTAATCTTTTAACTTTATCACAACTTTATCAGTATCAATCATTTGCATGCATTTGAAATGTCCTTTGGGGCATTTCTTATAACCCAATTTCGAGCATGGACGGCATTTAAGGTTTTTAATCTCCATGATATTCAATGTATTGTTGGAGTTTTTCGGGTAATATTGGTACATGCCGAACTCCGGCACCGTGTTGCCCCACACCGACACCATCGGCTTGTTGAACGCCGCCGCTATGTGCATCATGCCGGTATCACCGGTGAGTACTGCCTTCGACATCTTGACGATGGAGGCTGACTGTTCCAAATTAAGCAACCCCACAGGATTCCATACGTTTTCGCCGACTGCATCGGCTATGGTTTTCGCTCGCTTCATGTCGCCGGGACCACCAAGGAGAATCACGGGTTCGTCAAGGTTTTCGATGATTTTCACGACTTTGTCGGTAGGCATAACCTTGGTGTTATAGCTGCCGCCCACCACAATGGCGTAGAAACCGTTTCGGAACTCCTCCGGGAGGTCAGGCTCCTGCATCATGTTCGTCTCCGAGATGTAGAACTCAAGCCCTCTGCCGTCGTTTTTCACATCAAGTGGCTTGACGGCCTCAAAATACCTGTCAACGATGTGAACCTTGGGTAACTTGTTGATTTTAAACGTGGTGAGAAGCATCTTCTTGAAATCTAACTTATGAAAGGAATGATGCTCGCAATGTAAGGCGCGACAAACTCGTTTGGAACGGTTATTCTTCTGTAAATCAACGATATAGTCGTATTCTTCTTTTTTCAGTTCCTTGATAACCTCACGAATGGAGCCTGAATACTCGAAAGTCTTGTCAACGTATGGGTTGTTATGTGACAGGCTTGCGAATTTATCTTTCGTAAGTACATGAAGCTCAACGTCATCGTCCATCTGCCGCTTGATGCAGCGTATCACGGGAGAAGTCAGGACAATGTCGCCAATGGAGCTGAAACGGATAAGTAATATTTTCATTTTTATGCGATTTATTCTTCGACTATTCTAATATCATAACGGCTAACATTTTGATAGTCAATGTCTTTATGGTCTTTAAGATATAAAAACTCGGCATCGTTGGCATTCAGGCCGCTGTCGTTCATACTCAAGCAATTGCCTTTGGCCCAAAGAGCCATGTAACTGTTAATCGTCACTTTATAAACCTTGTCGGGATCGATGCGCTTGCCGTCAACAAACGCCTTGGCGGAGGTGTATAGCCCGCTGCCCTCAGCCGATGTCGCGTAATCAATGGTGTAAGTGATGCCAGAGACATGAGTGCAGTTGTGGTCTTTTATTGATGCGATAACTAAGTAATCCTCCACTTGTTTGCCTGTCATCTCTGTGATAACCAATGAGTTATTAAATGGGTCGAGATTATAGATGTCGGCTTTGGTGATGTCGCCGCCATGCATATTGTCGAACCGCACGCCTCCCGGATTCTGCATAGAAATATCTGTTTTTGTCAGATAACGCTGAGCGTCGGCCATAAATGCGCCGAGAGCTTTTTTGTCGTTGAAAGGTGTTTTGGCAAGACCTATCACCTTCTGGAACTCCGGCTCGGCATAGTATTTGTCAACTTCCTTTCGGACGGCTTCGTCAACTTTGTTAACTTTCGTTAAATCAATAACTTGCGCTTCTTTTGAAACGACTTTCCCATCAACGATTTTAAGTTTCGTGACGGTGGTGGCCTTCAGATAATACTTCGACTGGGTGTAAAGCACCCCGTTGTCGAACTGTTGAGTCCATAAATCGTGGGAATGACCGCCGATAATGAGGTCAAACTGAGGATATTGCGCCGCAAATTCAAGCTCCTGCGACTTTCCGCAATGCGACAGAAGCACAAAAACGTCGCAGCTGTCACGCAGATAGAGATAATCCTTGATTTTATCTTTAGCGTCAACAAAATCAACGTTTTGCAAGTTTTTCACATGTGCGCTTGGACGACCCTCGTTGGAGGTCTCTATCAAGCTTAAGATGATGATTTTCAGGTCTTTCCCGTTGATTTTTTTTGTAATGGTGACATAATCAGGAAGGTCGATGTCTGGATAGCCGGTGAAGAAAGTGTTCGCGCAGACGAGCGGGAAATCGGCGTTTTGCACGAAATACCTTATCCCGTCGATGTTGCCGTCAAACTCATGGTTGCCAAGTGCCGACGCCTCAAACCCTATTTTGTTCATCAACGATATCATCGGCAGATTGGGATGCTCTGGATATTTGTCGTTGCAGGCGTTGCCTGTGCGGTTGTCGCCGGCACTCACGACAAGAAGCTCCGGGTAAATAGCGCGCAAACTGTCGGCAATATAAGCCAATTTGGGCAAGACCTCAATATGCGCATGCATGTCGTTGACCGAAAGAATCACAAGCTCTTTCTGTTGCTTTGTGGTGCACGAAATCAGCAATATGCTGATAATCAACAAGTTAAATAAACGTTTCATATTATCAGATTATTTTCGTTAAATATTATCCCAACGGCATCTTCATATTCATCCAAATGATTGACTTTCTTTACTTTACGCCAAACATTTTGTGGGTCATCGAAGATGTTCATCATATATTTCCAAAGCTCTTTCATGCTGCCGATTATTTTCGGGCTTCCGCCGGCATGCCGCAAACGCCCGGCGTACAGATCGACGACGAAATTATGCAGACGAACTTTTCTATCTGTCTCATTATCAATATGTTTGATGTCTTCCGCAAGGAAAGGATTGGTTAGCAGGCCACGTCCAAGCATTATCGAAACTTTATTGTTGGCATCGCTGAGGCAATCTGCGACGTGTAGATATTTGTCAACGGTGAAAATATCACCATTATACACCAAAGGCTTATTGATAACAGGTATCAGTTTTTTGAATTTGTCGAGCGACGCCTCGCCGGTGTACATCTGCTTCCCGATGCGGGGATGGATGATTATCTCGCTGAAATTCAATGAGTTAAAAGCATCAACAAATGCCAAAATCTCGTCATCGGCATAATATCCGAGCCGGCATTTGACGCTGAAACCGATTCCTTCGATATGCTCAGACACATCTTTCAGCATCTCAATGGCGCGAGTAGGAGCCGCCATAAGCCCGCAACCTCGAGTTTTGTTGGCGACACGAGGGAAAGGGCATCCCATATTGAGGTTAAATTCTTTATAACCAATTGATTTACAATGATTTGCAAATCTAACTATTTCTTCCGCTTTGTTACTCAAAATTTGCGGAACAATGGTGTTCACATCGTTAAAGTCAGGGCAAATCTCGTCGCCACGCAGGATTTTCGAGTTGTCTTTCTGGATTCCGGTGAAAAACGGGGTGTAATATTTGTCGATACCGCGGAAATGCTTGCGGAAAACATTGCGGTAAACGACGTCGGTAATCCCTTGAAACGGTGCAAGACTCAGTGTTTCCATTGTTTTCCGGTGATTAGTTTTACAATGGTCAGTGCGACGAGCAATGCTGTCAGGAAGACCGAAATCTTATATAAGACATCGCCATAACGGACATAAAACGTCTGTTTGTCGTTGGTTTTTAAGGTGTTACGTAAGGCCGTCTGTTCCCAGTAACGGCTTTGTGCAATGATGTCGCCCCTTTGGTTGATAAACCCCGAGATGCCTGTGTTTGCCGAGCGTGCCACGCTTCTTCGTGTCTCGATGGCGCGCAGTTTCGAGAACTCCAGATGTTGTTTGTGTCCCGGAGAGTTACCCCACCAGCCGTCATTAGTGATGACGAACAGCATATCGGCACCTTTTCTGACAAATTCCGTGACATATCCGCCAAACACCGACTCGTAGCAAATCAAGGTGCCAACTTTATGATTATCAAATACTAACACTCTTGCTTCAGAGTCTTTTTTCAATGTCCCGACGGTACCTCCGAGGTCGAGGGCACTATCTTTCAGCATCCTTAGAATCCACCACGACGGCATAGCCTCAGCGCCGGGTGTCAAGCGCGATTTATGATACATCTGGATGGAGTTCTTGGTGATGAGTGCCGCCGTATTGTACGAGTAGAAATATTTGTCGATGTCGATGAATCGTCGTGCTGCGAAATCGTTCTCAAAGCCTTCCGGCACCAGTCCGTTAGTACTCAAACCAATCACGTAACACGTCTGGGGAAATGCGTTGATAAATCTACGTAACTCTCTGATAGAGTAATACTTATCAATTCGTTCCAACCAAATATCCTCTTGTACTGCCGATTCAGGACTCACCACAAAACGGGTGTTTTCGGTCACTAAAGGAGCCGCCACTGAGAGGTTTCGCTCCATTATTTGCCTCGGATTAAGGGTAAACTCCTCTGAATAAGGGTCGAGATTGGGTTGAACCACAATGATTTCCACCGCTTCGCCGGTCTCTTTATAAGAATGATATTGTATCTTGCTGATTATCAGAGGGATAAATAAGACGCAGAGTGTTAAAACAGCATATTTTTTGCTAAAAGAAGATTTCTCGACTCCGCTGCGCTCCGCTCGAAATGACAGGGGGGAAGAATGCTCCGCTCGAAATGACGAACACAAGAATTTGTAAATCAATATGTTTGCTGTCAAGACCCAGATAGTGCCGCCGGCGATGCCTGTGAACTCATACCATTGAACCCATGTGTGGTAGTGCGAGAACACATTGCCAAGGTTGAGCCACGGCCAGTTGAGTTGCCAGTGCAGATGCAGATATTCAAAGGCTAACACAAAGATTATCAGCACATAATAACCTTTTTTATTGTCATAAAGACGGGTCTTCACAAAATGGTAAGCCCAAAAGACTATTGTCATGAAAAGGCTGTTAAGCACAATCATGCCGATGGTGCCCAATGCGGTGGTTTTCCACACCCACCATGTCGTCAGGGCGTTCCATATCACGAAAGTGATGAAAGAAAGCCAGAAAACACTGCCTTTTTCAGGATTTTCTTTGTCACCAAGTCTGTCTTGCAGATACAATAATGGGACGAAGGCCACGAATGCGAGCGGGACGAGGCCTCTCACAGGCCACGCGGCGGCAATCAAGAGGCCGCTCAACACCGCCAAGATAACTTTTGTCGTAGTCTTCATCATTTGATTCTCAATAGTTTAGACATCTTACAGCTGTCATCCATGAAGACAATAGACGCATTGGCGTTGCGTTCTATCTGGTTGATGCTTTCCTCGAAGAGCTCGCATATCTGCGCCACGTTTCTGTTATGCACGAAAGGCGCGAAGTTTCTTGTGAAGTTCTTTTCATCGGTGGGAAGCATCACGTCATCAGGCATATTGTTATTGAATAACAATGAGTTATGGAATATATTCAATCCATATTCGAGAAATTCCTTTTGTTTCTCACGACCGAGTGGCTTTATTTCGTTTGCCACCAAATCGATGAGTTCGGGCAGTGCGCCTTTGAAACAATAACGCATCCATTTCTGGAAGATGTTGGCATAAAGTTGCTCATCCTCATGGTCTTGAGCGTAACGTTTCGCCAAAATCCAGTTGCCGTTTGCCAATGCCGCAGCATCGTAAGCCTCTTGCTCGCCGCATCCAAAGCGTTGTGTCAGAGCATGTTGCGTTTCCTGAAGACTTAATTTCGGCACTTTGACCATCATGCAGCGTGAGCGTATGGTGGTGAGCAGTTCTTCCTGATTCTCAGCAATCAGTATAAACAGCGTTTTCTCGGGCGGTTCCTCAATGAGCTTGAGTAACTTGTTGGCGCTCTGCATGTTAAGCTTCTCGGCCATCCAAATAATCGCGATTTTATACTCGGCCTCAAAAGCCTTGAAATTGAGTTTGCGCATAATTGTCGCCGCGTCGCGTACATTGATGATGCCTTGCTTGTTTTCTATATCAAGTTTGACAAACCAATCAGGCAAATCAGCATATCCTTGACAATCAGTGAGATACTCGCGCCAATCGGTGAGGAAAAGGTCTGACTCCGGATTTTGTTTCACCTCTTTATTGGTCGCTGTCGGAAACACAAAATGCAAATCGGGATGGGTGAGCGACATATATTTCCTGCACGAGGGGCATACACCGCAACTATCTGATTCTGAACGGTTTGTGCAGTTGATATATTGTGCGTATGCCAACGCCAACGGCATCTTGCCACTGCCTTCGGGACCTAAAAACAGTTGCGCGTGCGACACACGACTGTCCTTAACGCTCTGTATCAGGCGTCGCTTCAAGTCGTCATGTCCTATCACATCAGCGAAAAGCATTATCTCTTCACGATTTTTGTCGTAGAAATATTTCCTTTTTTGTCGAAAATCCTGACGAAATAGATTCCATCGGCAAGACCGGCGATGTCAATTGATTCTGAATCACTTATCTTTTTGTCAACGACTTTAAGCCCTATTGTGTTGAAAATCTCGACAAATTGTATGTCGTCGCCTTTCACATAAATGACATTGTCGGCAGGGTTGGGATAAATAGCGGCATTATTGTCACTGACAACGTTTTCTACGTTGAGAATCACTGTGTTACCAGGGAAGGTGATGTCGTCAACCCAGCAAACATATTCATCCACAGCACCGTTTTGAGCTGTATAATAGCACAGTTCGATGGTATGATTGCCTGCCTGCAACGGTTTTGAATATAACGTCCAGTCGTGGTCGCCGTAAAGCAAATCGACAGCCATATTGTCGATGTAAACAATCAGCGTGGCTCTGTTGTGCATGATGTGCATATTATGATAGAAGGAGAACTCGCCGTCGGTGGTGTTTTCCATCTCGATGATTATCGAGGAGGACTGATGGTTGGTGATTTTGCCGCATTGTGCGCTGAAGTTGCCGCTATGTGCCAGAGTATCAGTGATAAACCAATGCGCATCGCCTGCATGTTGCCAGTTGAGATGCGAGAAATCACCCGTCTCGAAGTCTTCCTTCACGGTACCGATGGTGAGAGTGATGCTCTTATTGTCGGAATACTGACCTGATATGGCACTCATATTAACAGTGAGAAATGTTCCTTCAGGAGTGTCTGCCGCAATGGTTATCAATATGGTACCCTCAAAAATGTCGTTGCTTGGAATGTCTGAGATTTCCACGTCATTGACGTCAACCGTCACGTAATCGGTATTTGTCATGCCATGAAGATAAGGATTCTCAGCTGTCTTATGACCTGTGTTCTTACCCGACACTGTTATTTGGAAAGTCTCACCCGGGTCGAGGAAGCCATTGTCGTTGCCATACAGCTCCTGATAACCTATCTCATTGATAATCAAGTTAGGAGCTTTAGCCATAAACATGATGTTACGGTTCCACACATGAGTGCCGTCGGTGCAGCTCATCACAAAATCGACGTAGGTGCCGTCGGGGATGTTGTTTGCCACGTCAATGTTGAAAGCGTCGGCGATGGTTACCATCTCGCCTGCGTTGACAGTGCCTATGTTCACTGTTGATTTGGTGAGCGACACATATTGCGACTCCGAGTTCAATGTCGCGGTCACGTCGGTTGCATCGACAAGGCCGGCATTTTTAAATTCGACATCCATTGAGATGGAGCGACCGTAATCGAAATCTCCATGAATATCAACGCTTTGAGGATAGACAAAAGGTTCATTGTCGTTTAATCCGATTATTGTCATTGTTTGTGGCAGCGCGTTAGGTCCGGTGATGATAAGTCGCAGAGTGTCAGTCACATCGAGAGCCTCAGCGAAGACGATGTCGGCATTTCCATTCTCATCGGTCATGCCGAAAGCGAGCAGTTCGCCGTCATGATATATGCTGCAACGGAAGTTGCTTTGAGGCACTCCGTCTTTGAGTACTGTCACCGGCGTGGTTGTCGTCCCGAGTGTCAGGGCTGATTCAAAACTCACTTCAGGGCGGAAAGGCTCATCGAGCCAAGGGCACACCGCCACATCGCCTAAGATATTGATATCGTAGATGTTCCAACGCATTGCGCCGTCATCGCCCCACGGGGTTGTGACATACGGTGCCGTCATTATCTTCATCTCCACGAAGGCCGTCCCGATATAAGGCAGACGGTCGTTGTAGTAGGCATCGACAAACTCACGATGCAGGTGGGCTGCCATGCCATCGCCCCACGGCACATACCATCCGTAGCGGGAATTGCCCGTGGTGGCCACGAAGCCTGTTGAGATGTTGACCATACGCTCAAGGATGCAGGTGTGGGTGAAGTCACCGCAGATGCAGCCGTGAGAATGGAAGAAGTTATAGTTGTGGTTCACGCCGTCGAGCTGCGCGAAAGAGGCGTCGTTGGTGCTGGAGACATACCATCCCGCCACGTAATCGGTGTTGGCGTGACCCACGTGATGCACATATTGTCCGCCATATTGGTTGATGGCGTTTTTGAAAATAGCTCCGCTCCATCCCGACGGACTTCCTTCGTAAATCTTGATGAAATTATAATCTTCAGGGATTCCGACGGTGGTATAATCATAGTCACTGCTGCCGCCGATGAGTCTGTTGAGGTCGGTGCTGCCGTAATAGCCGTCGCCGAGATGCTCAGCGCCGAGGATGACGTCTCTCAACTCGCCGAGCACAGGGTTGGCCTGATACTCTAAGGTCTTGTGCATCATATTGTTAAACTGCGTCTCGTTGTTGAAAGGCATACGGCCTATCGCAAGTTCCGGCAGCAAGTCGTCTTCGCCCACCTCACCCCAAATGCCGTCGTTGTCGTCGTCCCAGGTGCCGTCGAGACACACGAAATACATGTCTGCCGGAAGGTTGTCCTGCTCCGAGCCGGCGTCGCAATAAAGGGCGCGCCATGGCACCACGTTGGAGTCGCCGCCGAGGAGAACCATCATAATGCCTTCATTCTCATACTCTTGAGAGATGTAGTCGCGCATCGACTCAGCGTCGTCACGGCCTTGACCTTCAGCGATGATGTCTTCCAATGCCGTCACATGTGTGCGGAGACCGCGAGCCTCATAAAAGGCGACGTATTCATCGAAATGCGACACCCATTCCTGCGGTGTTATGACAAGCAGCTCATATCCGCCGATGGAGCGGGCGCGAGTCTTGTAATCCTGCACCGCCTCGGGGTTCTGCGCCAGACGCTCAACACGAGCCTGCACCTCAGGAGTCATCCATAACATATTGCTTCTGTCTGATTTTGAAGCCGTTACGCTGATGGTGACAGTCGCTGACGTGGCGTAAGACACCTTACCTGTGGCAGGGATATATCTCACAGGCGAGAACTGCGCGAAAGCAAACGAGCATCCGTTGAGATATCGGGTACTCACTTTTGAATACGTGACCTCAGGATACACGCTGTCAGAGCCATAGAACGCCTCGTTTTTTGCGAAAACCAACGGCTCTGTCGATGACAACGGTCGTGCAGCCTGTTGCGGAAGCAGGTTGTATGTGCCGTCAAGCTCCACAAAGTCGTGGTATTCAACGTTAATGCTTTGAGCCTCAGTGTTTTGTGGCAACAGCAACGACACCATCTGCCAAGGCAGTGAAGCCTCGCCCACAATGCCGTTGTTGCGCATGTCGTTGAAGCTGATGACATCGTATCCGTTCATCTCACCTACCGTAGGGCGACCGAAGTGGTATGTTTTTTGCACCGTCTGGGCGAAGGTGAGTGCGCTCAAAACGACAGAGAACAACGTTGTCAATAATACTTTTTTCATTTTCATAGGGTTTTGTTATCGTTATATTTTTATGCATTAATCCAGGCTTCTACTTCTTCGAGTTGCAGAGCCGGGACGTCCATTTTTGTCTTCTTACGGATGCCGTTGAGTTTCTCTCGCAATGCCGAGGGCTTCTCCGACTGCATCTGTTCGACGGTCGTAAAGTTTTGTTTCACAAGCACTTCCGCCCACACCTCCGGCACTCCCACGGCCATGAAGTCTTCTTTTGTGGCGGTTTTTTTATGCACTTCCGGACGCATTGTAGGGAAGAGCAGCACCTCTTGTATCTGTGTCTGTCCTGTGAGCAGCATCACGAAGCGGTCGATGCCGATGCCCATTCCGGAAGTCGGAGGCATGCCATATTCGAGGGCGCGAAGGAAGTCCTGGTCGATGAGCATCGCCTCGTCGTCGCCGCGGCCCGCCAGTTTCATCTGCTCCTCGAAGCGCGCGCGTTGGTCGATGGGGTCGTTGAGCTCAGTGTAAGCGTTTGCCACTTCTTTTCCGTTAATCATCAGCTCGAAACGCTCGGTGAGCTCAGGGTTGTTACGATGACGTTTGCAGAGCGGCGACATCTCGACAGGATAGTCGGTGATGAACGTCGGCTGGATATAGGTGCCTTCGCATTTCGCGCCGAAAATCTCATCGATGAGCTTGCCTTTACCCATCGACTCGTCGATTTCGACATCGAGTTTCTTGCACACTTCACGCAGTTGTGTCTCGTCCATCCCGTTGATGTCGATGCCGGTGTTTTCCTTGATGGAGTCAATCATCGAGATACGTTTGAACGGGCGTTTCAAGCTTATCTCCTTGTCGCCGACTTTCAAAGTGTCGGTGCCGAGAACGTCCTGTGCGCAGCGGCAGATCATCTCCTCGGTGAAGTCCATCATCCAGAGGTAGTCTTTATAGGCGACATATATCTCCATCGCAGTAAACTCCGGGTTATGTGAGCGGTCCATGCCTTCGTTGCGGAAGTTACGCGAGAACTCATACACGCCGTTGAAGCCGCCCACGATGAGGCGTTTCAGATAAAGCTCGTCGGCGATGCGCAGGTACATCGGGATGTCGAGAGCGTTGTGATGTGTGATGAACGGGCGAGCCGACGCGCCGCCGGGTATGGGCTGAAGCACAGGAGTCTCAACCTCAAGATAGCCGTTTTCGTTGAAGAAACGACGGATGCTGTCGATGGCTTTAGTGCGTTTGATGAAGATGTCCTTCACCTTGTCGTTGACCACCAAATCGACGTAGCGCATACGGTAGCGAAGCTCCGGGTCGTTGAACTCGTCGTATTTCACGCCGTCTTTCTCTTTCACTATCGGCAGTGGGCGCAGCGATTTGCTAAGCACCGTCAGCTCTTTGACATGGATGGAAATCTCACCCATCTGGGTGCGGAACACGAATCCCTTGACGCCGATGAAGTCGCCGATGTCGAGCAGGCGTTTGAACACCACATTGTACATGGTTTTATCTTCGCCCGGGCAAATCTCGTCGCGGTTGAGATACAGTTGTATGCGTCCGTGGGCGTCCTGCAGCTCGCAAAACGAGGCGGCACCCATGATGCGGCGGCTCATGATACGTCCGCCGATGCTGACGTGTTCAAATTTCGACAAATCGTTGTCATCGAACTGTTCTTTTATCTGTGCTGTCGTCACGTTCACATCGAACGCCGCCTGCGGGTACGGGTTGATACCGAGGTTGTAAAGCTCCTGAAGGGAATTCCTCCTAATCTGTTCTTGTTCGCTAAGCATATCTATGTCTTTTTTATTTTCCAGTAAGTGTATTTGGGTGCAAAGATACGGATTTTCTTAAAAATTTGTATAAAATTTGATATTATTTTAAAAAAAATCATTACTTTTGCAATTGAAAAAATTGTGTTTAACAAAAATTCTTGCCTATGAGGGAATAGCAGTAATCACTGCACACACTTTAAGACATATAGGAAAAGCGTTAAAAGCTGAATCTTGATTATTTTAAACCTTCGACAAGTATAAATTTTCTACCAAGAGTTAGGCTCTGTTACGCTCACGCTTGCGTGGGCTTTACTCGTTAGATTTGGTAGAAAAAGGTAGTCGAAGGACCTAAAATAATCGAATATAGCGAAAAGTGCCACGCTTTTTTGTGTGTTGCAGTCAACAAAAAGGGCACTTTATTCGATTATTTTCGTTAACAAAAAGTCCGAAAAAGGCGGACGTTAAATCAAAAAAATGAAAAGTACAAAATTATCAATGTTTGTTTTAGGATTAGGTGTAATCATGGCGTCATGCTCAACCACATCAACCGTTTACCGTTACGACGAAAACACTGCCCGTTACACCGATCCGGCAATTCAAGCCACTTATGTGTCGCCTACGATGGCCGACCTCGAAATCTCATCAACCAAAGTCATTGAAAACGTGACATACGATAACACATTGACCGCGTATGACATCCGGAATTATGAAAATTCACCCGCTATTGCTTATATGAAAAGTTTGGCTGTGTCGAAAGTGGTGCAAAAGTACAATGCTGATGTGATGGTAGCCCCGATTTTTGATATCAAGACGAGTGACGATTTCATGACAATTACCGTAACAGTATCAGGTTATCCTGCCACATTCAAGAACTTCAGGAAAATGACGGAAACAGATGCTCCGGCAATGAGAGTATATGGTATTGAAATCAACGCACCGGAAGTGTTAATCCCAGTAAAATAATAAAGAAATGGCAAAGAAAATATTTATGGTTTGTGTAGCGGTGTTGTTTATAGTATGCATCGCCGACGCACAGACAGTGGGCACTTACCAGGCAGCTAAGGCAAAAGCTGTCACGCAGAAAATCAAGAAG
This sequence comes from uncultured Bacteroidales bacterium, assembly GCA_937906455.1. Classification (GTDB taxonomy): domain Bacteria; phylum Bacteroidota; class Bacteroidia; order Bacteroidales; family F082; genus Limimorpha. The sequence continues at coordinate 20,115 of CALCYT010000042.1, forward strand.
CCACACAACCCTGTGTTTTTGGGACTCAATGCCGGCGTTACAGGCACAGTAGGCACCATGAAAGCATTGGATTTGACGGCAGGTGCCGATGTCGCATTCTCTATTAACAAAAAATTCGCGTTGGGATTATCCACGGGATATGAAACACCTACAAAGGTAAATGTCGGCCTCCTCTTCGTGCACGGCAACTACGCCGAAAAAGGAGCCTTTTTGTGGGGTGCCGGCTTTTCTCGTACTATTAAACATACGAAAACACTTAGTTATGAAGGCATTGACTTCGAAAGAGAATATAAAGGCTACACAACTTGGCTGCGACTCGGATTCCAAACTAAATCTCCTTTGTACTACAACTTTATGTTTTCAGTAGGTGAATTATATAGAAAGGATCACTATCCTAACGGTATCTACGACAAAATCTACGACACATCGGATGATGTCTATAGTGCAAGTATAACATTAGGCTATAAGTTTAATCATTGCTGTCTACTAAAAAATCGATATCGTTCTTTGAAATAGTAGTAAAATCAG
>CALCYT010000043.1 GCA_937906455.1 uncultured Bacteroidales bacterium
CATGTACCACTGCGGGCTGGTCTTCGTTGGAGGGTGCTGGATGCGTGTTCCTGCCCGCGGCGGGCTACCGGAATGGCACTACGGTGTACTATGCCGGTTCTCGCGGGAGCTACTGGTCGTCCACGGCCTACCGTGCGTACTACGCGTGCAACGTGTACTTCCTCTCCGGGCATTTCGATCCTCAGTACTACCTCTATCGGTTCCTCGGGTACTCGGTGCGCCTCGTCGTCGGGTTGTAGTTCATAGGATTTACCTTTCCCAACCCAACCAATTTGAGGAAGATAAGTGGCGGAATGAGAGGGTGTGTGGTGAGGGCGCACCTAATCAGAGATGCCGGGTAGAATTTAACCCCTTTTGATATAAATCAACAACTCAAAACAAATAGCCGTCGGCATCAATGCCGACGGCTATTTGCTAATGGCCAATGGCTAATACCTAATGGCTATTATTTAGCAAGGAAAGGGTATCCATACTCCGTGGCCGGCACAAACGTCTCCTTGATGGCGCGTGGGTTCGTCCAGCGGATGAGGTTCCACAAGCCGCCCGCCTTGTCGTTGGTGCCTGAGGCGCGTGAGCCGCCGAATGGCTGGCATCCCACCACGGCACCAGTAGGCTTGTCGTTGATGTAGAAGTTGCCTGCCGAATATTTCAGCTTCTGGTCGGCAAGCTGGCGTGCCTTGAAGTCGTTGACGAAGATGGCACCTGTCAATGCATACGGTGATGTCGTGTCGCAAAGCTCCAGCGTCTCCTCGTATTTGTTGTCGTCGTACACGTAAATGGTGATGATAGGTCCGAAGATTTCCTGAGCCATCGACTCGTAGTTCGGCACTTTGGCGAGGATGACGGTAGGCTCGACGAAGTAACCGACGCTCTTGTCGCATGTGCCGCCGAACACGATTTCTGCGTCTTTGCTGGCTTTTGCGCGGTCGATATAGCCCTTGCAGTTGTCGAATGATGCCTCGTCGATGACGGCGTTCACATAGTTGGTGAAGTCGGTGACGTCGCCCATCTTGATGGTGCTGAGCATGTCGCCGACGATCTGTTTCACCTCGTTCCACATCGATGCAGGGATATAGGCGCGTGATGCCGCCGAGCATTTCTGGCCTTGATATTCGAAGGCGCCGCGGACGATGGCGCATGCCACCTCGCGCGGGTTGGCCGAGCTGTGAGCGAAGATGAAGTCCTTGCCGCCAGTCTCACCCACGAGACGAGGATATGACTTGTAGTTGGCGATGTTCGCGCCCACGCCTTTCCAGAGTCCCTGGAATGTTGCCGTCGAACCGGTGAAGTGTATGCCGGCGAGGTTCGGGTTGTTTAAGGCTACGCCGCCAATGAGGGAGCCTTTGCCCGGCAGGAAGTTCACCACACCGGCAGGAAGACCCGCTTCCATCGCGATCTGCATGATATGATAGTTGGAGAGCAATGCTGTCGTCGATGGCTTCCAGATGGTGGTGTTACCCATCAGAGCAGGAGTCATGTTAAGGTTCGAAGCAATAGATGTGAAGTTGAACGGTGTCACAGCCATAACGAAACCTTCGAGCGGACGGTATTCCACGCGATTGAGCTGGTCGGGACTTGAGGCAGGCTGCTCAGCATACAGGTTGCCGGCATAGTAGTTGTTGAAGCGGTAGAAGTCGATGGTCTCGCAAGCCGAGTCAATCTCAGCTTGGAAGCAGTTCTTGCTCTGTCCGAGCATACATGCCGCGTTGATGCGCGCACGGTATTTGGTGGCAAGCATCTGTCCGATTCTCGCCATAATCGACGCTCTCTCAACCCAAGGCGTGTTTTCCCAGTCTTTCTTGGCCTTAAGAGCGGCTTCAATAGCCATGTTGACCTCTTTCTCACCAACTTTATGGTATTTTGCAATCACATGCTTGTGGTCGTGTGGCATAACCACCTCGCCCATGTCACCAGTGCGGATCTCCTTACCACCAATGATGATAGGGATTTCCACCACCTCGTCCGATTGTTTCTGAAGTTCTTTCTCCAAAGCGACGCGCTCAGGGCTGCCCGGTCTGTATTCTTTCACAGGCTCGTTAGCAGGATGTGCAAATTGAAATAATGCGTTGTTCATGAGTTTATTTTTTAATGGTTAGTATTTTCAAAAATCAATCCGCAAAGTTAAAAATTTTTTGACAATAATCGCAAATTATTAATATTTTTGCAAAAAATTATGAGAAAGGAAGATTTCAACGGCATCATTTCGGAGGCGACAAGCCGTAACTGGCAGCGGCTGCGTACGAGGAAAAACGGCAGACTAAAGGCGCGTGCCAACAAAATGCTTTCCCGAAAGTCGGTTTTGCCTTTGGAATATTTTTCCGATAAGGATAATGTCGCTGATATTCAACGGTTTGTGTGTTTTTGTAAAGAGCGGAATTATAAGGTTGAGGATGTGATTTATACTGTGGGGGTGCGGCTTTTGAAAGATGCAGGAATCTATGATAAACCCCATGTGGCGGCAGCCTTAAAGCCCTTAAAGCCCTTAACGCCATTAAAGCCCTTAACGCCCTTAACGCCCTTAACGCTGCCAAAAAACGAACATGATCTCCTTGGTCTTCTTTACCAGTGTTTTCTCCTCGAAGGCGAAAAAAACCGCAAAGGCTCCTATTACACCCCTTTCCCTGTTGCCAAAAACATGACAAGTGGGCTTGATTTCTCAAAAAAACAGACTTTTTTAGACCCGTGTTGCGGCAGTGGAGCGTTCATAATGGCACTCGAAGGCGCATCGCCATCGCAAATCTTCGGCTGCGACAACGACCCCGTCGCCGGGATGATAGCGAAAATCAATCTTTTGCTGAAATTTCCGGATGAAGTCTTTGAACCTCAAATTTATTGCTGCGATTACCTTAACGCCCTTAACGCCCCTAACGCCCTTAAAGACCTTAACGCCCCTAACGCCCTTAACGCCCTTAAGGTATCTTATATAATCAGCAATCCGCCATGGGGTGCAGTGCTTTTTGATGAGAAAAACAAGCCGATTCCGACTCGCGAAAGTTTTTCGGTATTCTTTGAAAAGGCTTATGGTCAGCTTGAAGATGGCGGTAAAATAAGATTTTTGCTGCCCGAATCGGTGCTGAACGTGAAAACACACCGCGATTTCCGTGAGTTTTTGCTTGAAAACACTGATATTCAGTCGATTACGAGATATAACGAGACTTTTTCAGGGGTTCAGACCAAATATATTGACATCTTGTCATTTCGACCGGAGCGCGGCGGAGTGGGGAAATCTCCAACAAATAATGTAAAGGAATATTTGGATGTCAGAGATTTCTCGACTTCGCTCGAAATGACGGTTGGAAAACTCGAAATGACAGTTGGAAAGCTCGAAATGACGGTTGGAAAGCTCGAAATGAAAGAAGGAGAGTCTCGAAAAGTATCAAAACACTGTTTTCGCCTCACTAAAAACCTGAATTTCAATCTCTTATCCGATTTTGAACTTGAAAAAGCGCAAAAAATCCTCTCAAAGGGTAAATATACTTTGAAGGACAGCGAGTGGGCTCTCGGCATTGTGACAGGCGACAACAAGAAACACGTGAAATCAAGGCGTGGCAAGGGATTGGAACCGATTTACACCGGCAAGGAAATAGAGGCTTACTCCCTGAAACCTCCAAAACATTTCATCAAATATAACCGCGCTGACTATCAACAGGTTGCAAAAGACGAAATTTATCGGGCGGAAGAAAAATTGGTTTATAAATTCATCTCGAAAAACCTCGTCTTCGCTTATGATAACAGTAAAAGTCTTGTATTGAACAGCGCCAATGTCCTAATTCCGCGTGTTCCCGGCATGTCGGTGAAGACTGTTCTGGCGTTTTTGAACAGCTCGACGTTCAAATTTCTATATGAATCGCTCTTCGGCGAGATAAAAATCCTCAAAGGGAACCTGATGGAACTGCCGTTTCCGGAAATCTCGCCGGAAACTGACAAAAAACTCACAAATCTTGTCGATGAGGTGCTGAATGGGAATAAAGAAGCAATGGAAGTTATTGATAAAGAGATAGATGCACTTTTGTAACGTCATTTCGACCGAAGCATAACAGAGTGAAGCGAAGTGGAGAAATCTCAAGCAAATAATGTAACGGAATATTTGGATGTCAGAGATTTCTCGACTTCGCTCGAAATGACGGATGGAAAGCTCGAAATGACGATTAAAAAAGTCTCTTTATCGTCCCCAAGAAATGCGTGTGCTTCCCCAACTCCTTGTTAAAGATGCCGGTTTGGTCAAGCGAGTCGATGCGCACTTTGCCTGAGGCATGAATGATTTTCTCATCGTCCAAAATGATGCCGACATGCACTATTTTATGCTCTTCGTTCTCAAAGAAAGCGATGTCGCCGGGCTGCGTTTCTGTCAGGAAATACACATCATCGCCGCATTCCACCTGTTGCGAGGCATCACGGGGCAGTTTGATTCCTATGGTTTTGGCACAGAGTTGTACAAACGCCGAGCAGTCGATGCCGAAAACCGTCCTGCCACCCCAGCGATAAGGCACGTCGAGCATCTTTAATGTGTTGTTAATGAAGCTGTTAGCCTCAATGCAGCATTTGTCTTTCGAATATATGTGAGTTCCAAAAGTCAAAACTTTGGAATCATACAACTCAACCGGATTATTGACCACATAACAGTCGCTCGAGGCAAGTGATTTATATGCATCTTCTTGAATATCAAAGTGTTGCAGACTCCTAATCCATCCTTCGTAGCCGTCGTACTCCATTTTTATATATAGCCAATCACCCTTTTCTTCCAAAACTTCATAAAGGTCGTTGAACAGCAGCTCCGTCACAAGCTCGGCATCGTGGCGCGGCTCTTTTCTGACAGGTATTGCCGATAAAATGCAGATTCCAAACATAATTGAAACTTTTTTTGCAAATTTAGAAAAAATTTTTGTATTTTTACAAGTTATTTTGTTTGGTAAGTCAAAAAATCTTGATGCTATTATAACATATTGATTATGAGTAAGATACAAAATATAATCGAAAAAATACGCCATTCGTACTATGGCATAATGAAGGTTCTCGCGTTCATTTTGACGCTTGCCGTCATAGTTTTGCTGATGCCGCGCAACGTCAAATTCAAATACGAGTATCAGAAAATGCGTCCTTGGCCGCATGAGAGCCTGTACGCGCCGTTCAATTTTCCGATTTATAAGTCGGATGAGGAAGTGAGAAAGGAGAAAGAGGCGGCGTTGAAGGATGTAGAACTGATTTTTATATACGACGCGCTGGGTACGGAGACAGGTCGTGAAAAACTTCTGAGAGACTTTGATACTCAATGGGATGACTCGTTGGGCGACCGTAAATATTACGAAAATTTCGTGATAGGCGTCTATGACCATATAGAAAACACAGGTGTCGTGGCGAAAAACACCCGAACCACAAATTTCAAAGGCGACGAAACGGTTGTGGTGGTGCGTAACAAGGTGCAGACTAAGTGCCATTACGAAGACCTCAACACTATGGCGACAGCTTCGGCTTATATCCAAAGCCAGATGGCCAATATCTCTGATTATCATACTATGCAATTGATAAACAATCTGTTACATAGTTCTTTGCGACAAAATGTGCTTTATTCGGAGAGCATGACCAAACAAGCGGAAAAAATGGCGACCGACAACATCATGCTGACATTCGGAATGGTGCAGAAAGATGAGCTTATCATCATGGAAGGAGAGATTGTGACTGAGGAAAAGTATCAGATTATCAACTCGTTGCAACGCGAATACGCCGAAATCACGGCCAATAATTTCTTCAGCAGAAACTATATGCTTTACGGACAACTGCTCTTAGTGGCTATGGTATTTCTCGCTTTGTACTTGACACTCAAGATGTTACGTCCCGACATATTCGAACAGCTACGTTATATCAACCTTATCCTGCTGCTGATGCTTCTGACGATAGTGCCGTCGTTTCTCTTGTTGAAATATGCCCCGACATTCATTTATATCATGCCGGTGGCTATCATGGCGATACTTCTGATGACTTTCTTCGATGCGAGAATATCCATCATCGTGCAGATTATGACGTTGATTATCAGCAGCTTGGCGGTGCCTAACCCGTTCCAGTATTTCTTCGTGCAGTTATTGGTGTCGTTTGTCGCGATATTCTCTATGACCAAACGCTCCAGTCGCGCAAGTTATTTCGGCACCTCATTGGCGGTTTTCTTCACATATATCATCGTTTATCTTGGCATGATGCTCATTTTCGACGGCGGTTTTGACGCTTTCAGCTGGCGCAACGTCATAATTTACGCCGGCAACGCGTTCTTTACGGTGCTTGCTTTACCACTCGCCTTCCTTTTCGAGCGTGTTTTCGGCTTCGTGACCGACTTGTCGTTATTGGAATTAAGCAATACAAACAGTCCGCTGCTGCGGAAACTTGCGTCGGAGGCGCCCGGCACGTTCCAGCATGCCATGCAGGTGGCCGACCTTTGCGAGGAGGTGATATATAATATAGGTGGTAATCCTCTGCTGGTGCGTACCGGCGCTATGTATCACGACATCGGCAAGACCCGAAATCCTTACTATTTCATTGAAAATCAGAATGGTAAGTATAATCCGCATGATGATGTGTCGTATGCCGAAAGTGCCCAGATAATCATAAACCATGTGATTGACGGCATCGAGATTTGTCGCGACTACCACATCCCGGAGCAGATTATCGACTTTGTGAGAACCCACCACGGCACTCGCCGCACAGAGTATTTCTACCAGATGGAACTGCGTGAGAACCCTGACGGCGTCGATGAGAGAGACTTCTGCTATCACGGACCAGTGCCGTTCTCGAAGGAGACGGCGGTGCTGATGATGTGCGACGCGGTGGAGGCCGCCTCACGAAGCATGAACGACAAGACAGAGGAATCGTTAAGCAAGCTCGTAGATAACATCATTGACGGTCAGATGAAAGCACATCAGTTCGACAACACCGACATCACTTTCCACGACATCACCGTGACTAAGAAAGTGCTGAAAAAGAAGCTGATGAGCATCTACCACGTGAGGATAGCATACCCCGATTAAACGATTTTGTCAAGATAATCCGCAGCCGCCGGACCCTCGTTGAAAATCAAGTCGATTACCGATAGATTCGAGACGAAAGGCTGACGGTCGGCGAAGACTTGGTAATATTTTGGAAAATTCGTCGATTCTGCCGACCATTTTGATAAAGAAACACGATAGTCGTTTGCATCCTGGATTGGCTCAAAGTCGTTGGTATAGACTATTTCTTTGTTGATTTTCAATACTTTAAGAATAAACTTCAGACAAAACTCATTTAACTCGATGAGCGTGTCGAATTTTGTCGTAAATGCTTGCTCAAGATAAGGGAAATAGTATTCAAAATAAGGTGTTTTGCGGTATGCCGCCTCCAAACAACGCTGATGAATCTGCTGCCACGGCTCGCGGTAGCTTATGGCGATGTCTTTCGTCAAGGTGTGATTGCCGTTAGTCTTGACGACAGGCACTGTCAACACCTGCAAGCCGTTGGCTGTCATCACGTTACAGCGGGTGCGGCACGACTGCTTCTGATATGTTTCAAACAACTCGATTTTAGGCGAGTCGTTTTTTAAAAACAGCGCAACATATTGAATATCAGGGAGATACGATGTCGGGAAGATGTTATTCACCTAACAGTTTGTTGATTTGTGAACGGAAATACTCCTCGTCTTTTCCACCTATGGATTTCTCCGGCTGCTCGCCGTCTTTAGCGAACAACACAGTCGGCAGATACTGTATTTGCAGCACCATCGCGAGTTTCGGCTCTTTGTCGGTGTCAACTTTGTAGAAATCGACTTTCCCGTCGTATTCTTTAGCGAGTTTCTCGAGGATTGGCGAAATCATCTTGCACGGTCCGCACCAGGTGGCGAAGAAATCCACCACGCAGGGCTTGTCGCCTTTGAAAATGAAATCGTTGGTGTTAGCCTCGAAATCCCACACTTTTTTAATGAAGTCGTTATATGACATAGTCTTTACGTAAGACTTCTCGTTTGCTGTTGATTCTGAAGATGTTGCGTCTTGTTTTTTAGTTTCTTTTTTGTCATCAGAGCTGCCGCAAGATGATAAAAAAGCGATTGAAACAAGTGAAATGAGCAATAGTTTTTTCATGATGATAAATTTTTTGCAAAGATAGTAATTTTTTAGAAGACAGGAGACAGAAGTCAGAAGTAAGAATTTTTTTCTTCCTCCGTCAGAACCGAGCCGTCATTTCCTTCCGCTCCAGTCGAAATGACGCGTTTTTTGTAAAAATTGTTGTGTTATATGATATATTTTGTATTTTTGCAAGTTAAAATGAAAACAAATAACAATTAAAATCTATATAAAAATGGCAAGAAAACTTGAAAAGAAAGACTTGTTGAAGAATGTCGTGAAGCACATCGACATCAAGAAGTATGACTCAACAGAAATCATCGACGCTATGCGTGAGATGTCGTTCACCTCGCGCGACACAGCCCGTGCCGCTGACATTTTGATGATGATGGTGAAAGAGAAACAATGCACCAACATCCTCACGCTGGCGGGTTCGACCTCGGCGGCAGGCTGCATGCAGGTTTACGTTGACATGGTGCGCAACAAAATGATTGATGTGGTCGTCTCCACAGGCGCCTCGGTCATCGACATGGACCTCTTTGAGGCTCTCGGTTTCAAACATTATATCGGTGAGAAAGAGAACGTGGTGCCAGACACAAAGCTCCGCGAGCTTTACATCGACCGTATCTACGACACATATATCGACGAGGAGCAGCTTCAGGTGTGCGACAACGCGACCTACGAGCTTGCGAACATGCTTGAGCCGCGTCCGTATTCATCGCGCGAGTTCCTGTGGAACCTCGGAAAATGGCTGCATGAAGGCAAAGGCGTGAAGAAAGACAGCCTCATCCAGACATGCTACGAGTGTGGCGTCCCGATGTTCTGCCCTGCATTCTCTGACTCTTCGGCCGGATTCGGTATCGGCAAGCACCAGTGGGAACGCAAACACGCCGGCAAGCCATACGTGAGCATCGACTCCGTGGCCGACTTCATCGAGCTTACCGAGATAAAGATGGCGGCTCCGCAGACAGGCTTGTTCATGGTGGGCGGCGGCACTCCTAAGAACTTCGCTCAGGACACCGTGGTGTGCGCCGAGATCCTCGGTCACGAGGTGCCGATGCACAAATACGCTATCCAAATCACCGTGGCTGATGTGCGCGACGGCGCCTGCTCGTCATCGACATTGCTCGAGGCAGGGTCATGGGGCAAGGTGAGCGAGAAACTCCAGCAGATGGTCTATGCTGAAGGCACAACGGTCATCCCGATGATAGCGTCATACGTGTATCATAACGGGCCGTGGAAGAAACGTGAATATAAAAATTGGCAGTCAATCTACCAAAGGTAGTTTTTAGTCGTTAGTCTTTAGACTTTAGACTTTAGACTTTAGTCATAAGTCGATTAATACTAAAGACTAACAACTAAAGACTAAAGACTAAAAAATCATAAAATGTTAATAACCAACATTAAAGAACTTTGCGGAATTGTGGAGGATGGCTCTCTATGGAAAGCCGGCTCCGCAATGTCACAAGTGACGCGCATCAAAGACGCTTACCTTTATATAAAAGGTAGCAAGATTGCCGACTACGGCGAGATGAGTTCTACGAAATGCCAGGAATATATGGCAAAAGAGAGAAAAATCGTCGATGCCAAGGGCGGATTGGTACTGCCTGCGTTCTGCGACTCACACACTCATCTGGTGTATGCCAACTCGCGTGAGATGGAGTTCTGCGACAAGATTCGCGGCTTGAGCTATGAGGAGATAGCGAAAAGGGGAGGAGGCATACTCAACTCCGCCAAAGCCACAGCAGCAGCAAGCGAAGACGAGCTTTATGAGTCGGCGATGCTGCGATTGGACGAGATAATGCGTATGGGAACGGGAGCCGTGGAGATAAAAAGCGGCTACGGTCTCACTACTGAGAGCGAGCTGAAGATGCTGCGCGTGATACGTCGTCTGAAGGAGAACTCTCCGGTGACGATAAAGTCGAATTTCTTAGGCGCTCACGGCATCCCGATGGAGTATCGTGGTCATCAGGAAGACTATGTTGACCTCGTCATCAACGAGATGATTCCTATGGTGGCGGCTGATGACTTGGCTGATTTCATTGACGTTTTCTGCGACAAAGGCTTCTTCACCGTGGAGGACACCGAGCGTATCCTGATGGCAGGCATCAAATACGGCATGCGTCCGAAGATACACGCCAACGAGATGGCGGTGTCGGGTGGCGTTCAGGTCGGCGTTAAATATGGCGCGATTTCGGTTGACCATCTCGAGCAGATGGGGCAGGCTGAGATTGAGGCGTTGAAAGGCTCCGACACCATGCCGACGATATTGCCTGGCTGTGCGTTCTTCCTGAACCTTCCGTTGTCGCCAGCGAGAGACATGATTAACGCCGGATTGCCTGTGGCAATGGCCTCCGACTTCAACCCGGGGACGTCGCCGTCGGGCAACATGCAGTTCATAATGTCGTGTGCCTGCATCCGTTATAAATTAACGCCGGAGGAGGCCCTGAACGCCACCACCTTGAACACTGCCTACGCCATGGATGTGAGCCATGAGCTCGGGTCCATAACCAAAGGCAAAATCGCTAACGTCATTATCACCAAGCCGATGACGCAGCTTGAGTTTATGCCGTATTATTACGGGGCGAATAAAGTTGAGAAGATGGTGATTAAAGGAAAGTTGATAGTTTAGAGTTGAGAGTTTATAGTCAGGATGTCAAATTGACGTTTTTTTAGGATAAGACATTTTGATCTATTTTATGCTTCCTGTCAATAATTCACTCTCAAGAAACGAGAAAACATATCTTGGGCTTTGATAATACAGCCCTGTACTTTCGCGTTGCAGTCTCTGATATGTGTCCGAGTTGAGTACAGTAGCAATAGCTTGCTCCACATTTAGCTCTGGCTGTTTCTCCATAAGTAGCAATGCAAGGTTTTTCACCATACTAAGTTTCATTTGTTCCCGCTCACTCATATTCTTTTTAATAGTTTAACAGCTTTCTCTGTGCCGAATAAATACTGTATTGTTAGACCTTTCATATAACGTAAGTTGTGAACTAATGTTGGTAAATCAATGTCGTTGTTTTCAAAACGCCATAGCTGAACTCCGACTCTGTCGTTTGCTATCGGACCAATCACGATGTCATAGTCATGAGCGGGTTTGTTGGTCGAATTATTTCGGTTCAACAATATGAACTTAGCCCATTCTTCACTATAATCGTCAAAACGAAGCACCTTTAAGCTGTTCATTTTATCGTCGTCAACCTCGTATGCCATCACCGCAGGAGTGCCACTTTCCATTTGGTCAACCTTAATCTTGGCCATTTCCACGGCTTGTTCATGGTCAGCAGAAAGATAAAAACCGCGTCCAAAATCTTTTCCGGGTTTTGAGCGCATCAGGTCTATTTCATCGAACTCACAATTCGAACCATGGTATAATATCATGTCAATGCTCCTCCTTTCCTGTGACAATATTCACCAATATCGTCAATCATCGAAGCAAACGATTGTGTATGCACATAGTCATAATGACGGTCAATGAAATCAATGCCCTGATATCGGCTCAAATAATTGAAAGCCTGTTTTAGAGTGAGCCCAAATCTGCGTCCAAACTCGCTGGCGAAGATGAGCGTCCATTCAATTTTATCACTATTACTATATGACATAATTCACTTCAAACTATTTTCCGATGCAAAGATATAATTATTTTTCCACTTATGGAATCTTTTGTCAATTATTTTTAATTTCGTCCCAATTCTATCCGTACTATTGGAGGTATAGAATACAGCGTTGTTTCGAGCGGCATCCCTGATTTTTGAAAAATTCTCACCTTTCATAAAAAAAGTAGTATCTTTGCAGTGTCGAAATAATAATAAACGCTGAAAGTAAAATATTGACATATAAGTAATTAGAACATACACTCTTGTTATCCTGTTGAGAAGTCTGGAAAACTGAGAAAGTGTGATAACAGGCAGGCGAAGTTCGCGTGAGAACCTTTACAAGCTGTTTATGCGGCCATGGATTAACACCGACCTGCTTTTCGAGGTCAGCAAAGCGATGGGGCACGATTTCTTTGAGGATTGCGTGGAGTTTTATCAAAAAAACAGCATAAAGGTTGAATGATAAAATATTTTTGTTATTTTTGCAGTCGATAGAAAAACTATCGTTTAAAAACATGAGATATGAATAGTGTTGAAAATACATTTTTTTCAGGATACAAGCCCAACAGCAATACGATAAATACCGCGTTGCTTTGGGATTATGACATTTCATGTTTTGATTGGCAAAAATCAAAGAAAATTGTTGTTCAACGCGTTATAGAGAGGGGTGATTTCAGCGATTTTTATGCCGCATTTGATATGTATGGAGGCTTTTCCGGTTTCAGGGAGATTATCAAAAGCATTCCATATCTGTCGGATATAGATATTAATTTTGTTTGCCATTATTTCAATCTCAAAAAAGAGGAGTTGCGATGCTATACAAGGAGACAATCGAGAGCGGCACTCTTGAGCTGTTGAGAAAACTGCAATCCGAAGCTTTGTTGTCTTCGTTCAACTTAGTCGGGGGAACGTCTCTCGCATTACGAATGGGGCATCGCAAGAGTGTTGATTTGGATTTGTTTACAAAAGACGATTTTGGTTTACAAGAATTAAAGGAGTTTCTTGTAAATAAGTATAATTTACAGGTTTCATACGAGAAGGGCAAGACGTTAAAGGGTTTTATCAACAATGTCAAGATAGATTTGATAAAATATGATTATCCGCAAGTTTGCTCCGTTGAAACAATAGAAGGAATTCGTTTTGAAAGTATTCCTGATGTTATTGCCATGAAGCTGTCCGCAATATGCGACAATGGTTCCAGGATCAAAGATTTTATTGACATAGCTTTTCTGTCGTCGAAATACAGTTTTGATGAGATGTTGAAGTTTTATTCGGCAAAGTTTCCGAATTCAAATCAGGTTATGTTGGCAAAGGCATTGGTTTATTTTGCCGATATTGATTTTGATGAAGACATAGTGATGTTAAATTGTGATTTCAACTGGGATGTGATAGCCAAACGCTTGAATGACATGACATTACAAAGGGACAAGGTTTTCAAGCCGATATTGTGAATTTGGGGATAATAGACAAAAATAGTTGGTAAAAACAATATAAACACCAGGATTGTCAATTAATAGGAGTAACTTTGATGAAATTTGAGAATGTAAAATAAACTGTGTCAGGCTACAATAAAAAGTGGAACGACAAGGTTTAATACACACTCTCACACCATCACTCTCTTCCTGATGTCTTTTATCGCCTCATCTATCGACACCAGCCTGTTATCATGCGCATCAAGCGATACATTATACATAAACGGCAAGCCTTCGTAAAACTTTTCTTTTTTATGTGTGCCCGAAGAAATTGATAATCCATTCCTTAGGTTTCTTCTCTTTGTCAATATCGACAGTAATTGAAGCCGTACTCTTTTCCTCCAACCATGAGGTTGCCAAGGAGATATATACGTCATCGTTATCAGTAACGAGTTCATTTCAATTTTTCTCTTTTTCATTTCCAAAGTTGGCGTTTTGCCACTCGTCTTTTATCTTTTATCTTTTATCTTTTATCTTTTTTCTCTCATCTTTTAGATAAAAGTTGTAACTTTGCACGTTTGAATTGTTGTCGATAAAATGAAGCTGGAATTGGCTCACGAGTTGTTGAGCGTGCTCAAGGAATACAAAACACTGGGCATTGCCGAGCAGATAGACTATCAGAAGTTCTATCTGTACTCGATTATTACCCATTCGACAGCTATCGAAGGCTCCACTGTTACTGAGGTTGAGGCACAGCTTTTGTTCGACGAGGGCATCACCAGCAGCAAAAGAACCATAATGGAGCAGATGATGAACCTCGACCTTAAAGTGGCGTACGAACATTCAATAAGATTGGCACGACATCATGCTGATTTTTCTTTGGAAATGCTGAAGAATATGTCGGCTGTCGTTATGAAGAACACCGGAGGTCAATATAATACCGCGCAAGGCGTCTTCAACGCGTCGAAAGGCGATTTTCGTTTGCTTGGCGTTAGTGCCGGTATCGGAGGACAATCGTATATGAATTATCAGAAAATCCCCGCGAAACTTTTGGAATTTTGTCGGCGATTGAACCATAACCGTCGGCTACTGATTGGTGAAAATGATATGATTGCACAATACATCCTTAGCTTTGACGCACATTATCAATTGGTTGCAATTCATCCATGGGTTGATGGAAACGGCCGTATGTCGCGTCTTGTGATGAATCATTTGCAATATGAATTCGGATTGGTGCCGGTGAAAATCGTCAAAGATGACATGGCGGATTACATACAATCATTGGTCGATTCGAGGGAATCGGGATCGTCGGAACCTTTCATCGAGTTTATGCTGAAAGAACATATCAAAAACCTCAGTAAAGAGATAGAACTATACAAAAAATCACAAGTACTTGACCCGATAAATGTCGGTTTTGACCCGATAAAATCGTTCTCTGACCCGATAACTGACCGTTTATATAAAGAGGTGTTGTCAAATAACAGTCTGAATTATTCAGAATATGCAAAATTGATTGGCGTTTCCGAAGCAACAGTGAAACGTCGTCTTGGAAAATTGAAAAAAAAGGGGATGATAGTTCGAGTGGGAAGCAATAAAACAGGACATTGGGAAATAAAGTCATAGAATTAAATAATAATCAATAAAAATATACATCATGAAACAACTTATAGAATGTGTTCCGAATATCAGCGAAGGTCGCGATATGAACATCATCAACCAGGTGACCGCCGAGATAGAGAAGGTTGAAGGCGTGAAATTGTTGGACGTTGACCCGGGTGCGACCACCAACCGCACCGTCATCACCTTCGTGGGCGAGCCGGAGAACGTGTGCGAAGCCGCTTACCGTGTGGTGAAGAAAGCCGCCGAACTTATCGACATGCGCAACCATCACGGCGACCACCCACGTCAGGGTGCCACCGATGTCTGCCCGCTCATCCCGATTTCAAACATCACCATGGACGAGGTGGTGGTTTATGCCCGCAACCTCGCGAAACGCTTCGGCGAAGAGCTGAACATCCCGATTTACTGCTATGAAGAAGCCGCTTTCCAGCCTAAACGCAAAAATTTGGCTTATTGCCGCACAGGCGAATATGAATCGTTGTCGAGCAGACTGGGAACCGAGGAATGGAAACCTGATTTCGGTCCTAACGAATGGAACGAGCACGTCGCACAGACAGGCGCCACACAGGTGGGAGCCCGCGACTTCCTCATCGCCATCAACTACAACCTCAACACCACCTCTACACGTCGAGCCAACGCCATCGCTTTCGACGTGCGCGAGAAAGGACGTCCGATGCGTGAAAGCGGCAAGGTGACAGGCAAGCCGATGAAAGACGAGAACGGCAACCCAATCATGATTCCGGGGACGCTGAAGAGCACCAAGGCCATCGGCTGGTTCATCGAGGAATACGGCATCGCCCAGGTGTCGATGAACATCACCAACATCAACGTGTCGCCGGTGCATGTGTGCTTCGACGAGGTGTGCGCCAAGGCAGCAGCACGCGGCGTACGTGTGACAGGCTGCGAAATAGTAGGTCTGATTCCTAAAAAAGTGCTCATCGACGCCGGCAAGTATTATCTCGCGAAACAGCAACGTTCATTGGGTGTCAGCGAGGACGAAATCATGAAAATCGCCATCAAGTCGATGGGCCTCGACGACCTCAAGCCGTTCAACCCGAAGGAGAAAGTCATAGAGTTTCTCATTGAAGACACGACACAGAAGAAACTCGTCGATATGACATGTACGGGTTTCGCCAACGAGACGGCGAGCGAGAGTCCGGCTCCGGGCGGTGGCTCCATTTCAGCATATATGGGAGCCCTCGGAGCAGCATTGGCAACGATGGTCGCTAACCTGTCGTCACACAAACCGGGCTGGGATGAGCACTGGGAAGAGTTCTCGAAAGTGGCTGAAAAAGGTCAGGTTTTGAAAGACGAACTCCTCGACTTGGTCGATGAGGACACCAACGCGTTCAACAAAATTATGGCAGCATTGCAGATGCCTAAGAAGACCGATGCTGAAAAGGCGGCACGCATGGAAGCCCTTGAACTCGCATCGCAATATGCTACAAAGGTGCCGTTCAAGACCATGAACGTGGCATTCGAGGCGTTCGAAATCGTGGAAGCGATGGCAAAGACAGGCAATCCTGCCTCAGTGTCAGACGCCGGAGTGGGTGCCTTGTGCTGCAGAAGTGCTGTGATGGGCGCGTATCTCAACGTGAAAATCAACGCCGCAGGTCTTAAGGACAGAGAGTTTGCCGACAAAATCGTCGCCGATGGCGCAAAGATTGAGGCCGCTGCCATCAAGAAAGAGGCCGAAATTCTTGAAGTTGTCAATAAGATTATCAATAAAGAATAATTTAATATTTTGATAATCAGGTAATTAAAAGATTTTTAATGATATAAAAATTTTTGACTGAAAAATATTGGAACATATTAAAAAAATCTGTATTTTTGCAGTCCGAAATTTGAAAGGATAAAGATATGTCAAAGAAAGTTAAAGATGCGCGCGTACAAGTGATTTTGGAGTGCACAGAGCAAAAGGCAACAGGCATCCCGGGGACTTCTCGTTACGTTACAACAAAAAACAAGAAGAACACCCCAGAGAGATTGGAGCTCATGAAATACAACCCAATCCTCAAGAAAATGACCTTACACAAAGAAATTAAATAAGAACGGATATGGCAAAGAAGGTAGTTGCATCATTGCACACAGCTGGTAAGGAATTTACGAAGGTCATCAAAATGAAAAGATCAGAGAAGACTGGTGCTTACTATTTTGAAGAGACTATCGTCCCGATTGACCAGGCACAGGAATTCATCGCAAAGAACTAATATAGTTTTTTGAATTGATTTAGAATGGCTTTCCCGTTTCGGCGGGAGAGCTTTTTGAGGTTGTAATACCACGCAGATATAGCAGAAACAGCGGAAATATTTCTGCTTTTTCTGCTTTTTATGAGTAAAATTACTGTATCTGCGTGAAATTTATTATTTTTGCAAAAATTATTGAAAATGGGATTATTTTCGTTTTTGAAGAAAGACAAAGTGGCCAAGGAAGACCTCAACAAAGGTTTGGAAAAGACGCGTACAAGCGTGTTCGACCGCATCTCTAAGGCCATCATCGGAAAATCAACCGTCGATGACGAGGTGCTCGATAACCTTGAGGAGATATTGGTGACATCTGACGTGGGAGTCGACACCACTTTGAAGATCATCGACCGCATACAGAAACGCGTGGCGCGCGACAAGTACGTGGGAACCAATGAGTTAAATGCTATCTTGAAAGAAGAGATTGCTGCTTTGCTACAGGAAAACAACTCCGGTGACGGCAGCACGTTCGACATTCCTGAGGATAAGAAACCTTACGTGATAATGGTAGTGGGCGTGAACGGAGTGGGTAAGACCACCACCATCGGAAAGTTAGCGTATAACTTCAAGATGGCGGGAAAGAAAGTGGTTCTTGGTGCTTCCGACACTTTCCGTGCAGCCGCCGTTGACCAACTAAAAATTTGGGCTGAGCGTGTTGGTGTGCCTATCGTGTCACAAGGCATGGGCGCTGACCCGGCATCAGTGGCGTTCGACACTGTGAAATCAGCAGTGGCGCAAGGCGCTGACGTGGTCCTGATTGACACAGCAGGACGTCTGCACAACAAAGTGGGACTTATGAACGAGCTGTCGAAGATTAAGAAAGTGTGCCAGAAAGTGATTCCTGACGCACCGCATGAGGTATTGCTCGTTTTGGATGCCTCCACAGGCCAGAATGCGATAGAACAGGCACGACAATTTATCGCTGCCACCGAGGTTAACGCATTGGCACTCACTAAGTTGGACGGTACAGCCAAAGGAGGTGTGGTCATCGGCATCTCCGACCAGTTCAAGATTCCGGTGAAATACATCGGAGTGGGAGAGAAGATGGAGAACCTCCAGATTTTCGACAGAAAAGAATTCGTTGACTCGTTGTTTCAATGATGATTCCGGTCGAAATGACAAATAATATACAAATGAGAAAGCAAACACTTAACATAGTCACTCTTGGCTGCTCGAAAAACAAAGTCGATTCGGAGCATCTGGCGGCTTTGCTTAACGACACCTATAAAATAGTGCACGACTCTGAAGGTAAATCGGATGTCGTGATAATCAACACCTGTGGCTTCATCGGTGACGCCAAGGAAGAGTCCATTGACACCATTTTGGAATATGCCGAATTGCGTAAAGCACATAAAATCAAGAAGTTGTATGTGATGGGATGCCTCTCGCAGAGGTATAAGAAGGAACTCAATGCCGAGATTCACGAAGTTGACGCTTTCTTTGGGGTGGAGCCGGTTCAACATGTTGCCGCCGACATCCTGAAATCTGATTTTCATGCTGAATATTGCTGCGACAGGGTGCTATCGACGCCTTCGCATTACGCCTATCTGAAGATTTCGGAAGGCTGCAACCGCCATTGTGCTTTCTGTGCCATCCCGCTGATTCGCGGCGACCATAAGTCGGTGCCGATGCAAAATCTTTTGGAAGAAGCTGAAAACTTGGCTAAAAAAGGTGTTAAAGAGCTGATACTCATAGCTCAAGACCTCACTTATTACGGCTACGACCTCGACGGGAAATCGCATATCGTCGAGCTGGTGCAAAAACTGACTGAAATCGACGGCATCGAATGGATTCGTCTGCATTACGGCTATCCGCTTGGATTTCCTGTGGAGTTGCTCGAGCTGATGCGCGACAACCCTAAAATCTGTCATTACATCGATCTTCCTTTGCAGCATGTCAGCACACCTATTTTGAAGGCCATGCGCCGTGGCGTGGACCGTGAGCAGACAATAGATTTTGTTAAAAAAGTACGTTCCTACGTGCCTGACATCGCTTTCAGAAGCACTTTCATCGTCGGATTCCCAGGTGAGACAGAGGAGCAGTTCAACGAGCTTCTCGATTTCATCAAGGAGATGCGATTTGAAAGGGCTGGAGTGTTTGCGTACTCGGCTGAAGAAGGGACACCGGCTTACGAATTAAACGATGACGTTCCTGACGACGTGAAACAGGAGCGCGTCAGTAAGTTTATGGACGTGCAACAGGATATATCATTGGAAATCAATTCAAAACGTTTCGGCAGAGTCGAGAAAGTGCTCATCGACCGCACCGAAGGCGGATATTATGTGGGTCGCACACAATACGACTCCCCTGAAGTCGATGACGAGGTACTTATCTCTATGAAAGACAATAAATTAGAAATCGGCTCTTTCGTCAATGTGAAGATTAATCAAGCCGATTACTTTGATTGCTACGGCGTTGTTAGTCTTTAGTCTTTAGACTTTAGACTTTAGACTTTAGTCCCTACTAACAACTAAAGACTAAAGACTAAAATCACTGAGCTGTAAAGCTAAACGCCTGGGTCGATGCCGAGGATGTCCCGCCGAGGTAGAGTCCGTGGAAATCTGTCGTCGGGTTTGTCGGAGCCTGTGTGCCGTATTTCACATAATATGTCTGGCCGCTTACCATGCCTGTCGCCGTGATGAGTGACAGGGAACTGTTGACGTTGGCCGCGAAGCTGAACGTCACCATGTTCGTGCCACCTGAGCCGTTGGTATTCGACAGCGTATAGTATCTTCCTGTTTGGAAGTTATAGTTGCTGGTGTAGAATTTGTAACCTTGTACCGCGTTGGGGATGGTGCCTCCGCTGCCGCCTCCGCCAGGTCCTCCGCCGCCGCCTTGTGAGCCGCCTGCGCTGATGGCGATGCCGGTACCAGTAATACGGATGTAATTGTTGTTGTCGCAGTCAAAGCCTTCTTCCGGATTTCCTTTAGTGGTGTAGGCGAATGCCACGCCGTTGCCGATGGTGATGGCACCTGCCGTCCCGGCATTGGAATCGACAGCATCGTTGCCGTTGCTGTAGCACACTGTAACACCGCCGTTGAAGAATATCTTGCCCGACGCGTTGATGCAGTCGTCGTAGCATTTGTAGTAATGCTGTCCGCCTTCGATGTTGATTTGGGTCTTGGATTCCAGACCTTCGGCACCGGTGCCAGTGGTATTAACCGTTGTGGTGCCGCTGTTGACGGTGATAAGTCCTAATGCCTTGATTGCCTTAGGGTTGGCGTAGCTGCCACCTCCCCAGCCGCCGCTTGACACAGTGATGCGATTGCCTGTGGTTGTGACGTTGAGACTCAAATCGTCGTTGCTGCCGCCCTGCGTGCCTATCACGAGGGTGCCACCTGCGTTGATGCCTTTGCCGCCGGCACCTGTGCTTCTCAGTGTGAAGTCACCGGCTGAGATGACTATATTGCCGTCACTCTTGATACATGACGAGGTGTAGGAATCCTTGGTGTTGCCGGAAACGGTGTATGCCGCTCCGTCGCCTTGCGTCAGAATCTCGAAAGTGCCGCCACTGATGGTGACATTGCCGTCGGCACTGATAGACTTCCCGCCATGGTTGCTCGTCGGCAGCGTGATATTTATCGACCCACCGGAGATGTTGATGTCAGTGTCACTCTTGATAGCTGTGCAATACGAGGGAACATTCTGATTATTAACGACTTCCAGCACGGTGTTTCCCGAAGAGACAATGGTGATGTCGCCGTCGGTAATGGTGATGTCGCTGTTCGATTTGATGCCTTTCGAGACGTTGCCCGAGTGGTTCAAAGTGAACGTCCCGCCGTTGATAGTCAATGCTTTATCGGCTTTGATGCAATTCGACGACACGCCGGTAGTAGTGATGTTGATATTTCCTCCGTTGATAACCAATGTGCTGTCGGCTGATATGGCGTTGATATCCTCGCTGTCGCTGGTGATGGTGATATCGCCTCCGTTGATGTAACCGTCCAACTCGCTTGTCAGGGCGTCGTCGCCACACGATTGGACGTTGATGTTACCGCCTTGAATGAGAAGACCTTCGGTGTGGATGCCGTCCAAGACAGCACTGGCGATAACGATATTGCCCGAGTTCATGTTAAATTGTCCCTTGACCTTGACGGCGTGCTGGACGAGACCTGTCACGGTGAGTGTGCCTTCGCCGTGAACGAGCAAGTCGCTGTTGCTCATGAGGGCGGCTTTCTTGTCGCTTTCGCTGCCGTCGCAGAGCGAGTTGGTGGTGCCGTCGGCAATCTCAAGGATTATTCCATCATCGCAAGTCAAATCCATGGCTTTTCCAGTGGGATTGGTGAGATTCACGCCATTTAACAGTATGGTTGGAGTGGTTGTGCTTTCGATAGCGAAACGTCCGGGGTTGGCAGTGCCTGACAGACAATAAGTTATGTTTGAGGAACTCAGTGATGTGATTGTCACTTTTGCCTCGCTCACTGTCACTATGACTTCGGTGGCAGGGTAGGGGTTGGTCACTGTGGCGGTCGTGCCGTTGTATTCAACATAAACGATGTCGCCCGTGCTTGTCGGCACCCAGGGGAACGTCAGGCTATCGACCTCGTTGAGTCCAAACGAGTACAAGTTGTTGGTGGTGCGCACTTTGATAGGATTCGTTGCCTCCTGATTGATATACATGCTGTCGATTGTGGAGACAGGAGCGTCCAACACTATGCCTTTGTTTTCCTGGCCATGTATGCGTACGTGATATTCTCCGTCCTGCGCTTTTGCAGATAATCCTATGAAAATCAATGATATAATGAAAAATAATCTTTTCATGGCATTACAATTTTATGAATTTTGAATATTTGTTGCCCACACCTATAATATATAGGCCTGATTTCAAATCGCTGACGTTGATTTCATCATTCGTGGAGACATCAATCTTTTTTACTATTTTCCCATTGATAGAATAAATTGTAACTAATTGATTATCAGTTATATTTGTAATTCTCAAAACATCCTTCACGGGATTTGGATAAATGTCAAACTGCCGATTTTCAACCTCATCGACATTTTCGTTGGTTGAAAAATAGGCTTTTCTCAAATCCGACAGGTTATAACTCACTGTTTCCCCGTTGTTGTCGAGGAAAAGCTGTGTATCGGAATAATAAATCTTGGCATCGCTGCTCATGGTGTAAGTTGATGAGATGCCGTCGGTTTTCACGATGGTGAAACTGACGTCCTGAGCATGCAGTGAGCACGTGAACGCCAATGCCATCAAAACTGATAAAAAGAGTTTTTTCATGGTTAAAAACATTTTTCCAAATAGCAAACGACAAAAGTACGAAAAAATTTTGACATGTCCGTCAAAAATCAAAAAAAAGTGACAAGAAAAATGTCACTTTTTATCAATTGGTGTCATTTCGACTGACAGAAAGGAGTGGAGAAATCTCATTAAATAACAGGAGATTTCTCCACTACGCCTAACGGCTCCGGTCGAAATGACGTTTCTAATGGCTAATAGCTAATGGCTAACATTTCGGTGCTTCGAGCAGGATATCGCAGAGGAAATCCCAGAATTTCTGCACTGTTGCGATTTCGATTCTCTCGTCGGGTGAATGCACGCCGCGGAGGGTAGGGCCGAAAGAAATCATGTCCATTCCGGCGATTTTGTCACCGATGAGACCGCATTCCAAACCTGCATGTATGGCTTTCACCTTAGGCTCTTTGCCGAAACGTTTCTTATATACTTTCTCGGCGATAGCACAGATTGCCGAATCTGGGTTCGGTGTCCAGCCCGGGTAGCCGTCGGTGTGTTTCACCTCAGCGTTGGCAAGGTTGAAACAAGCCTCAACCATCTGGGCCACATATTCCTTAGCCGACTCGATGGAGCTGCGTTGTGATGTCTGGATGAAGAAATAACCTTCTTTTTTCTTCACAGAGGCTAAGTTTGTTGAAGTCTCCACGAAGTTAGGGATGGTTTGTGACATCTCGACCACGCCGTGAGGGCAGGTGAGGAGACCGTTGAGGAGGTCGAACTGTGTCATCTCATCGATGACGACATCGGCTGTAGTGTCTGATTTCCAAGTCTTTACAGAGATTGTAGGCTCAGCGATATGATATTCATTCTGGAAGTTCTTCTCCATCGTGGCGACGAATTTCTCGAAAGCCTCGGTGAGGTCTTCAGGGATAAAAACGACTGCTGTAGCCTCGCGAGCGATGGCGTTGCGGAGGTTACCTCCCTGGATGTCGTAGATTCTCAAGTCGAAATCGTTGGTGGATTGCCATAACACTCTGGTTAACAGCTTATTAGCGTTAGCAAGATTCTTGTTGATGTCGTCGCCCGAGTGACCGCCTTTGAGTCCGCTGACTTTCACCTCGTAAGGGACATAGCCTTCAGGGGCGTTTTCGAGTTTGTAGAAAATCTTGACGATGGTGTCCATTCCGCCGGCGCAACCGATGCAGATCTCGCCTTCTTCCTCATTGTCTAAATTGAGGAGGATGCGTCCGGTGATGTCCTTCGGGTCGAGTTTCTCGGCGCCCGTGAGACCCGTCTCCTCATCGACGGTGAATATGCACTCGAGCGGACCGTGTTTCACGTTTTTGTCAGCTATCACTGCCAATGCAGCGGCCACGCCAATACCGTCGTCAGCGCCGAGGGTGGTGCCGTTAGCGTGCAGCCACTCGCCTTTGAGGACAGCCTCGATTGGGTCTTTGTCGAAGTCATGCACCTTGTCGCCGTTCTTCTCGCACACCATGTCCATGTGTGCTTGCAAGATGATGGTCTGGCGGTCTTCCATGCCCGGAGTCGCCGGCACCGTCATGATGATGTTGCCGCAAGGCTCTTTTTTGTAATCAATTTTATGGTCTTTTGCCCATTTTTCAAGGTAAGCGACCATTTTTTCTTCTCTCTTTGAAGGGCGTGGTACGCCCATGATGCCTTGGAATTCCTTCCAAACGCATTCAGGTTTAAGTGTTAAAACTACTTCGTTCATAATATCAATATTTTAAATTGTTGTTTGTTATTTTTTCTTCCACAATTTTTTCACGCAGAAAGAGCGGAAAGGGCAGAAATTCTGTTTGTCCACAACTTTTTCACGCAGAAAGAGCGGAAAGGGCAGAAACTCTGTTTGTCCACAACTTTTTCGCGCAGAAAGAGCGGAAATATTTCCCTGTCATTTCGAGCTTGTCGAGAAATCCTTTTTTTACATAAACAATTGTATAATTCCGTTAAACAAAGATTTCTCCACTCCGCTTCGCTTCGGTCGAAATGACAACTCCACTTTCAACCCTAAACTCTCAACTTCATCTCCTCAATAACTCTCATCGGCTCCTCTGCCTTGAAGATAGCGTTACCTGCAACGAGTACATCCGCTCCGGCGGCAAACAGCTTAGGGGCGTTATTGGTGTTGATGCCGCCATCCACCTCAATCAAGGTGTTTAATCCTTGATTATCAATCATCTGACGCAGTTTTTCGATTTTGGAGTATGTTCGCTCGATGAATTTCTGTCCGCCGAATCCCGGGTTGACCGACATCAATAGAACAAGGTCTAAATCCCCGAGGATGTCTTCCAAAAGTGTCACCGGGCTATGTGGATTCAGCACCACGCCGGCTTTCACGCCGAGCGATTTCAGCATCTGCACCGAGCGGTGGATATGAGTGCTTGCCTCGTAATGGAAGGTGATGATGTCGGCTCCCGCGTCACGGAATTTCTCGAAATAGCGGTCGGGTTCGACAATCATGAGATGCACGTCGATAGGCTTAAGTGCTTCTTTCTTAATGGCTTGCACCAACGGGATGCCATACGAGATATTCGGCACGAACACTCCGTCCATGATGTCGCAGTGAAACCAGTCGGCCATACTGCGGTTCACCATGTCGATATCCCTTGAAAGATTTAGGAAATCGGCTGAAAGCAACGATGGGGCGATGAGTTTTTGCATTTTGTCAATTTTTTGTAACTGCAAAAATACAATCTTTTTTTTAAAGGTGCAAGTTTTTTTAATGGCAAGGAAATAATATTTCGTACTGTTATGTGTGAATATGACACTGATGTATTTGAGAATAAGACATGCATCTCTCCCGATTGGGAAAGTGTCGAAAAAAACTTAAAGAGAGATTTTTCTGTATTTAGTTTCTGTAGAATTGAAGCTAAAACTAGCATTGAAGATTGGATGTTAGACGATTTAGAAGGATTGTTACAGGCACTTGGATTGCCTAAAACTACAAAACTAAAAGGTAGAACAGGACAAGATAAAATTAAAAATCTATTCATAAAGAAAGGTGTAGTTTATGATAGGTATAAAGGGGAAACTAATATCAGACCTGTCATCGACAAACTCGACATTGCCAAAATCCGCGAAGCGAGGAAAAAGGAGTTGAAAGAGTTTGAGAAGTTGTTGGGGGTA
Source organism: uncultured Bacteroidales bacterium (assembly GCA_937906455.1). Taxonomy (GTDB): domain Bacteria; phylum Bacteroidota; class Bacteroidia; order Bacteroidales; family F082; genus Limimorpha. Next base: position 25,288 of record CALCYT010000043.1, read on the forward strand.
ATTATAAAATAATATTTGTTATGAATGCCATTAAAGAAAAATTATTTTATTCCGAAAATTATGAAAATCGGAATAATATGTGTATATTTGCAGCGTGAAATTATAAAAATCGGAACGATATGACTTATATTAAGGTTTCTGAGGCAGCTGAAAAATGGGGTATTTCTGCGAGAAGGGTACGGCTATTGTGTGAACAGGGGCGTATAGCCGGTGTTGAGCGTAAAGGCAATCTTTACATGATTCCGGATGATGCCGTTCAGCCTGTAGATGCGCGCACTTATGCAAAAAGCACTGTGAGAAAAAATTATGGCCCGATTCTGGAACAGATTGATGCTTTAAAGAAACAGTTGGATGCTTGTCGTCCGCTTACTCCGGCTGAGGTTGAAGCCATCAGGGAGGTTTTTCTTGTGGAGCACACCTACAACAGCAATGCGATAGAAGGAAACACTCTCACTCTGCAGGAGACAGCGCTTGTTTTGCAAGGTATCACCATCGACAGAAAACCTTTGAAGGACCATATAGAGGCGGTAGGATATAAGGAGGCTTTTCAGTATGTTGAAGAGATTGCAAAACAAGACAAACCGCTTACTGATTATGAAATCAAGAGCATACACAGCCTTGTTTTGGCCAATCGTCCGGAGGACAAAGGGACATTCCGTCGTGTAAATGTTCGTATAGCAGGGGCCATGACCGAACCGGTACAGCCGTATCTGATTAAGCCGAAGGTTGAGGAATTGCTCGAAGATTATAACAACTGGGCCAAGACGATGCATATAGTTGAAAGAGTTGCTCTTTTCCACTTGCGTTTTGAAAGCATTCACCCGTTTATCGACGGCAACGGTCGCACCGGCAGACTTCTCATGAACCTGCAGCTTATCAAAGAAGGTTTGCCGGCAGTAAACATAAAATATTCCGACCGCCGCAGTTATTACGATGCTTTTGATGAATATGCGCGCATGGGTTCGGCTGATGCAATGACAAAGCTGATAGGCGAGGCGTTTGTGGCGAGGTTGAGGGATATGGTGGAGGTTTTGAAGTGAGTTGGAAAGAATTGTTGAAATTATTCCTGACTTTGACAGTCCCAAACTGTTAATCATATAACTTATTGATTAACAAA
>CALCYT010000044.1 GCA_937906455.1 uncultured Bacteroidales bacterium
GTTGTTAAAAATCCCACAAATTAAAACCGTCCAAATTTTTAGTGGACACTAATGAGTAAGTTTAGATAAAAATGACTATTTTTGCAAAGGATAATATTGCTTGTTATGATTACTAAAAATACAGAAAAAATATTCCTTTTGGATGCTTACGCGTTGATTTACAGGGCGTTTTTTGCGTTGAACAAGAACCCGAGGATGACATCGAAGGGGCTGAACACCTCGGCGATTATCGGATTTTTGAACACGCTTTATGAGGTGATAAAGACAGAGAAGCCGTCGCATCTGGGAATTGCTTTCGACCTCGGCGCACCAACCCTGCGCACTGAAAATTTCTGCGACTACAAGGCCAACCGCGAGGAGATGCCGCCGGACCTGAGAGCATCAATACCTTATATAATAAAGATTATCAAAGGCTTCAACATCCCGATTTATGCTGTGGAAGGCTTCGAGGCTGACGATGTCATCGGGACGTTGGCGAAAAAAGCAGAGAAAGCCGGTTTCCTCACCTATATGATGACGCCCGACAAGGATTTCGGTCAGTTAGTGAGCGACAACATTTTCATTTACAAACCCGCAAAATTCGGTGAGGACGCCAAAGTGCTCGGCCCTAAGGAGGTGTGCGAGAAATATGGCATCAACACTCCTGCACAACTGATTGACATTCTCGGACTTTGGGGCGACGCTATCGACAATATCCCAGGAATACCCGGTGTGGGCGAGAAAACCGCCGCAAAATTCATCCAGCAATACGGCTCGATGGAAGGGCTGTTTGAGCATGTCGACGATCTGAAGGGCAAGATGAAGGAAAACGTCGTCAACTTTGAGGAACAAGGACGTATGTCGAAGATACTTGCAACGATAAACACCGACGTTCCTGTAGAGTTTAACATAGAGGAACTGAAGGTGAAAACGCCAAATTTGAAGGAATTGCTGGCGATTTTCGATGAACTGGAGTTTAGGACGTTCGCAAAGAGAATTGTGCAAGATTACGGAAAAGTAGAGATAACAGATAAAAAGATAACAGATAAAAGAGAAGAGGAAATAGGTGAAAAAATAAAGAAACCTGAAGCTGCACCGAAAGAACTTAATCTGTTTTCAGAGCTCTCTAAGAGCGCAGAGAACACTGAGTACTCGCTGTTTTCTTCAAAAGCAACTGTTTCTTCGACGCCTCACGATTATAAAGTTGTGAAGACCGATGAAGAAATCGCTATCCTTCTGAAAGCACTTGAAAAAGCTGAGGTTTTCGCGATCGATGTGGAAACTTGGGGTGGAGATTTCCCGACTACGGCTTCACTTACGCTCGAAATGACATTTTCATTGAAAGAACATGAAGCTTCCACTTGTCATTTCGACTGTAGCGAAGCGGAATGGAGAAATCCTCTTGACACGAAAACTCCTGAAAAAGAGGATTTCCCGGCTACGGCTTCGCCTGCGCCTGAAATGACAAGGGACAGTGTTCATTCAAATCTGAATAACGAATTAATACAACGTTTTGTATCAATTTTTGAAAACCCTTCAAAAACCATCATCGGCCATAACCTGAAATCTGTTATCTCAATCCTGGGTCGGCATGGTATCTCCTTGAAAACCAAGCTCTTCGACACCATGATTGCGCATTATCTTATCGAGCCGGAGCAGCGTCACACCATGGATTATCTCGCCGATGTTTATCTCAATTACAACACAACAAACAGTTCGGCTGAAAATGCTGATATAGCCTTTCAGTTTTATGAGAAATTCAAGCCAATTCTCATTGAAAATCAACTGATTAAACTGTTTGACGAAATTGAGATGCCACTAGTCCCGGTGCTTGCCACGATGGAGGCGAATGGCGTGAAAATTGACAGTAACAACCTTAAGCAGATCAGCGAGCAACAGGCATTGGAGATTCAAGATATTGAAAATCAGATATTTGAATATGCAGGCGAGAGGTTTAACATCGCTTCTCCACGACAGCTTGGCGAGGTTTTATTCGAAAAAATGAAGATTAAAGCGCCTGCGAAGAAGACGAAAACCGGGCAGTATCCGACGGGTGAAGAGGTTCTGATGAAGGTCATCGACAAACACCCGATAGTGCGGAAAATTCTTGATTATCGCGGACTTACAAAGCTGAAATCGACTTACGTCGATGCTTTGCCGAATCTTATCAATAAAAAGGACGGCTTGGTGCACACCTCTTATAATCAAGCGGTTACAGCGACAGGACGTCTGAGTTCTACGAATCCCAACCTGCAGAATATTCCAGTGCGTACCGAGCGTGGCAGGGAGATACGTAAGGCTTTCGTACCTCGTGACAAGGACCATATCTTGTTGGCGGCCGATTATTCGCAGATTGAGCTTCGTATCATCACGCATCTCAGCGGCGACCCGGCCATGAGCGAGGCTTTCCGCGAAGGCCTTGATATTCATGCGGCTACAGCTGCCCGTGTGTATAAAGTGCCGATTGAAGCGGTCACAAAAGACATGCGACGTCACGCAAAAGCTGTGAATTTCGGAATCATTTACGGAATGTCGGCTTTCGGACTGGCTGAGCGACTTGGAATTTCTCGTTCGGAAGCGGCTTCAATAATCGAGAATTATTTTAAAGAATATGTTGGTATTCAGCAATATATCAAAAACAACATCGAGTTTGCACGCCAGCATGGCTATGTGGAAACAATGCTGGGTCGCCGCCGTTATCTGCGCGACATCAACGCGTCGAACAGCGTGGTACGTAACTTCGCCGAACGCAACGCGGTGAACGCCCCTATACAGGGTAGCTCAGCCGATATGATAAAAATTGCAATGATAAATATTCATAATGAATTGATAAACAGAGATTTAAAATCAAAAATGATACTTCAGGTGCACGACGAACTCGTCTTCGACGCCTGTCTCGATGAACTTGAAATTTTAAAAGAAATAGTAAACGATAAAATGACAAACGCGTTGCCGCTGAATATCCCGGTGGTTGTGGAATTGAACACCGGAGAGAATTGGCTGGAAGCGCATTGATTCAAGCCATTAGCCATTAGGAATGGAGTCCGATGCTAATGGCTAACGGCTAATGGCTAAAAAACTAAAATTTATGGCAGAACACAATGATTTAGGAAAACTTGGTGAGAAGCTCGCCAAAGACTTGCTGGTGGCGAAAGGCTATCAGATTTTGGAACAGAACTGGGTCTGCGGTCACAAGGAAATCGATATCATCGCGAAAGACGGTGACGAGCTTGTGATTGTGGAAGTTCGCGCACGACGAGTACAATGTCTCATCGACCCCGAAGAGACTGTTGACAAATACAAACAACGTTTTTTAATTTGGGCGGCGGAGTCGTATGTTGAGCGCAACAACCTCGACATCGACGTACGCTTCGACATCGTGGCTATAGTGATTGACAAAAACAACGAGCATCGGATAGAGCATATCGAAAATGCTTTCTACCCGATGTTACATTGATGATTGTTAATTAATTATCCTACAGAGCAGCCTGGGGCTACCATCTCGCTCGGGGTCACCACGACCAAACGGCCGTCTTTGTCCTCCGCTGATAGTATCATGCCTTGGCTTTCAACGCCTTTGAGCTTGCGTGGCTCGAAGTTGGCGATGAAACACACCTGTTTGCCCACAAGCACTTGCGGGTCGGGGTAAAACTTCGCGATGCCGCTCACGATGGTGCGTTTCTCCATGCCGTCGTCTATGAGGAACTGCAACAGCTTGTCGGCTTTCGGTACCTTGGCGCATTCCAAAACGGTACCAACACGGATATCGACCTTCCCGAAGTCGTCGAAACTCACGGTTGGCTTCACGTCGTTTGGCTTCCAGGCGTTCAGCTCGTTCTGTTTCTTGGTGTCTTCTAATTTCTTTATCTGTGCTTCCACGACACTGTCTTCAATCTTTTCGAACAACAGCTCTGGCTGTCCGATGACGTGACCTGCGTTGAGCAAAATCGTAGCATCTGCCTGGTTCCAGCTTGTCACCTCAAGACCAATCATTTTTTGGAGTTTCTTGGCGCTGAACGGCAGGAACGGCTCGCTCAAAATGGCGAGTTTTGCCACTATCTGCAGCGACAATGCCATCACAGTCTTGGTGCGCTCCGCGTCAGTCTTGACCAACTTCCACGGCTCCATCTCAGTGAGATAACGGTTGCCGAGTCGCGCGAGGTTCATAAGCTCGTTGACGCCCTCACGGAACTTGTAAGTATCAAGAAGATGCCCGATCTTTGCTGGATATTCGTTCATCTCGGCGATGACTTCCTTGTCGCGGTCGGTGAGGTTTTCCAAAGCAGGAACAGCACCTTCATAATATTTATGTGTCAAAACCAGAATACGGTTGACGAAGTTGCCGAATATTGCGAGAAGCTCGTTGTTGTTTCTGTCTTGGAAGTCCTTCCAAGTGAAGTTATTGTCCTTTGTCTCAGGAGCGTTGGCTGTCAGCACATAACGCAGAATATCCTGTTTTCCTGGGAATTCCTGCAGATATTCATGGAGCCACACCGCCCAGTTGCGCGAGGTCGAGATTTTGTCGTTTTCGAGGTTGAGGAATTCGTTGGCAGGCACGTTTTCAGGCACGATATAGCCGTCGCCGTAAGCTTTGAGCATGCACGGGAATATGATGCAGTGGAACACGATGTTGTCTTTTCCGATGAAATGCACCATCTTGGTGTCGTCTGACTTCCACCATTTCTCCCAGTTGTCGCCGCGTTGTTCGCATATCTCCTTGGTGTTTGAGATATATCCGATAGGTGCGTCGAACCACACGTAGAGCACCTTGCCTTCGGCGTCTTTGAGAGGCACCGGCACGCCCCAGTCGAGGTCGCGGGTGACGGCGCGCGGTTGCAGTCCGCCGTCGAGCCAGCTCTTCACCTGGCCATAGACGTTTGATTTCCATTCCTTATGGCCTTCGAGGATCCACTCGCGTAGCCATGTCTCGTATTGTTCGAGCGGCAGGTACCAGTGTTTCGTCATCTTCTTCACCAACTTGGCGCCACTGATGGAGGAATGCGGGTCGATGAGTTCCTCAGGGCTGAGTGTGCTGCCGCATTTCTCACATTGATCGCCGTAGGCGCGGTCGTTGCCGCATTTAGGGCAGGTGCCGATGATGTAGCGGTCGCTCAGGAACTTGTTTCGTTCCGGGTCGAAAAACTGTTCTGTCTCGCGTTCGATGAACTTGCCTTCGTTATATAATTTGCTGAAAAACTCGGCTGCTGTGGCGTGATGAATCTTCGAGGTGGTGCGAGAGTAGATGTCGTAGCTCATGCCGAAGTCCTCGAATGATTTCTTTATCATCTCATGGTAGCGGTCCACTATGTCTTGAGGTGTGACGCCTTCTTTCTCAGCCTTGATGGTGACAGGCACTCCATGTTCGTCGGAGCCGCCGATGAACAGCACGTCTTCACCTTTCATGCGGAGGTAACGGACGTAGATGTCGGCCGGGACGTAAACGCCGGCGAGATGTCCGATATGCACGGGGCCGTTGGCGTATGGCAAAGCCGTGGTTATCAGATAACGTTTGAAGCTCTTTTCCATTTTCGCAAATTTTTCAAACTGCAAAGATACGAAAAATCTACAGCAGACGTCGAAGAAAACGCAGAATTTTTTTGGACTGCCACTATTTGATGGAGTTTTTTGAACATGCAACAATCAGTCTGCAAATTTTATTAGAGAATTCAATTGCCTGATTTTTGCATACTAATTTTGAAAAATAAACGTATCAGTAGTAGTTTTTCATGTAAAATGACAATTATCCGAACAAATCTGAATGAGAGCCTGTGTCGAGAAGATATAATAAACATTTATTTTTAAAGATACGATAAACAAGCAACCAATTTGGTTGAATATGGCATTCACGATAGTTTTTATAATCTCCTGTCAAATCATGATCATGGTATTTTGGCTCAAGTTTTTCTCCATTGGCAAGACGTTTTACCACTTCATTAAGCATATTAACATCAAGACCTCGCTTAATTGCAAGTTTGTATGATTGCTTGTATTTGCAGGAGAATTCGATTTTATACATAATCAAGAGTTTATCTTTTCCAGATAATCGTCGAAATCGTTGCATTTAACGGTATTTCCGTTTTTGAAATCATCAATGGCTTGGTCAAGACCATTTTTTTTATCGATTTTAACATAATCAAGAGATAAAAGATAATTCAACAGTGCTTTTCCTGCACTTTTTCTCTCATTAATAGTCAGTGAATAAGTTGCCATATCTTTATAATTTTTTGACTTTGCAAAGATAATAAAATTTTTTGTATAAAGCAAATATTTTTTACATCGCAAGCAGCACCAGCAGTTGTGCCGTGAAGATTCGCAAGAACATCGTCAGCGGATAGACGGTGGCGTATCCCATGTTCGGGAGTTTGCAGCCTTCGGGAGCGATATTGTTGGCGAAAGCGAGTGTAGGCGGGTCGGTGTGCGAGCCTCCGATGAATCCCATGAGGGTGTAGTAGTTGATTTTCAACACTAAACGGCCGAACAAAGTCACGATAATCGGCGGCACCATAGTGATGATGACACCGTAAAGCACCCAGATGTAATGCACTTTCACCGTCTCGACGAATGCGCCGCCTGCCCCGAGGCCCACGCCTGCGAGAAACAACGCTATCCCCACCTCACGCAGCATATGAACGCCTTTTCCGTCGGTGAAATCGGTGTCAAACCAGCCTTTTTTCACACCGAGAAAGCCTCCGATGATGGCGGCAACCAGCGGACCGCCTGCCAATCCGAGTTTCAACGGCGCCTCCATGCCCACAGGAATCGGGATGGAGCCGAGGACGATGCCGAGGGCGATGATGATGAATAACGGAATCAACGGTTGCCGTAACGTCGCATGTCCGGATGAAATTGTATCATCGGATGATACCGTTTCAAAAACCGCAGGTTCATTCTTCAAGTCAATCCTGCACAAGGGGCGCAAGATGATACATGTCATAATCATTCCGACGACGGCCAATGGATATGCCACGGCGTAGCCTGCCGCTAAACGGTCGGCGGCGCCTTTGATGCCAAGGTCGGTGACAACCTGCTGGGCGGCGGAGAGACCTGGAGTGTTGGTGATGGCACCGGTATAAACGCCTGCCATGTCGGTGAGACTCTCGCCTGACGCTCTTGAGATTATCACGGTCAACAACATGCCGAGTCCTACGTTTGCCAACGCCATGAGGTTCATCGTCAGACCGCCTTTTTTGAACGATTTGAAAAAACCTGGTCCAACCTGAAGGCCTACGGCGGTGACGAATAATATCAATCCGAACTCCTTGATAATGTGGAGCATATCGTGGTTGAGCGTCACGCCTAACGCGCTGATGAGGATGCCGACAAACAACACCCACGTTATTCCCAACGAGATGTTAGCGATTTTTATCTTGCCTAAAAGCAATCCTAAAAATATCGCCACGGCAAGATAGAAAACAGTCGGTCCGACACCTGAGCCTGTGAGGAGATTGTACATTTTAGTTTAGAGTTTAGAGTGTAGAGTTGAGAGTCAGTGTTTTAGTTTAGAGTTTTAAAGTGTAAATGCCCTACTTCAGTAGGGCATTTACTGATTCTATCTGATATTTGAAATCAGTCGCCAAGGGTTGCCACCATGACGGCTTTGATGGTGTGCATGCGGTTCTCGGCTTCGTCGAACACTATGCTGTTCTTGCCTTCGAACACCTCTTCTGTCACCTCGATGCCATCAAGACCGAACTGTTTGTTGACGTCGCGTCCGACCTGTGTCTCAAGGTTGTGGTACGCTGGGAGGCAGTGCATGAACTTGCAGTTCGGGTTGCCAGTCATGTCCATCATCTTCTGGTTGACCTGATAAGGACGGAGGAGGTCGATTCTCTGTTTCCAGACCTCTGCCGGCTCGCCCATTGATACCCACACGTCGGTGTAGAGGAAGTCGCATCCTTTAACGCCTTCTTCGACGTTGTCGGTCACTGTGACCTTAGCGCCTGTCTCTTTGGCGATGGCCTTGCAGGTGTCGATGAGTTCCTTGGCCGGCTGCAGCTCTTTTGGAGCCACGATGCGGACGTCCATGCCCATCTTTGCTCCGCCCACCATGAGGCTGTTGCCCATGTTGAAGCGTGCGTCGCCGATGTAGGCGTAGGTTACCTGGTTGAGAGGCTTATCGACATGCTCCTGCATTGTGAGGAAGTCGGCGAGTATCTGTGTCGGGTGGAATTCGTTAGTGAGGCCGTTCCAAACCGGTACGCCGGCGTATTCGGCGAGTTCTTCCACTGTCTTCTGTGCGAAGCCGCGGTATTCGATGCCGTCGTACATACGACCGAGCACGCGGGCGGTGTCTTTCATCGATTCCTTGACGCCGATCTGTGAGCCTGTGGGTCCGAGATAGGTGACGTGAGCACCCTGGTCTTTTGCCGCCACTTCGAAGGCGCAGCGTGTGCGTGTCGAGGTCTTCTCGAAAATGAGGGCGATGTTCTTGCCTTTCATTCTCGGCTGCTCAGTGCCGGTGTATTTGGCCTTCTTGAGGTCAGCCGCCAAGGTGAGGAAATACTTGATTTCTTCCGGTGTGAAGTCCAAAAGCTTCAGGAAGTTTCTGTTTCTGAGGTTAAATGCCATGATAATTTATTTTTAATTGTTGTTTTCAAAATTTTTTGCAAAAGTAGTAATTTTTTCAATGATAAAGAGTATTGAAAAATATTTTTGCGATTTTTGTTGTGCGTATTAAAAAATGCTGTATTTTTGCACGCTGAAAAAGAGATGCATCCTTAGCTCAGTTGGTAGAGCAATTGACTCTTAATCAATGGGTCCAGGGTTCGAATCCCTGAGGATGTACAAAAAAGAGACGGTCAATTAACCGTCTCTTTTTTCTATTTATGAACCTTTCTCACAAACTCTTCCACTTCAGGAACCCCGCCTTGATAGACGAGGTAGCCGTTGTAAGGCTCGCGCGGCGTTATCTCGCTGTTGACAGGTGTAAGCATGATTTTTCTCACCTCTTCGCGGTCATGGGTCTGTCCTAAAGCCCAACCCAGCTTGATGTATGCTGTCTCGGCGAGCATGTTGCCTGCCGGGATGATGCCACGGTTCATCAGGTCACGGCCGGTGTCATAGACGAACATGTGGGCGTAACCCCAGATGGTCTGCACCGTCATATACTGATGCACGCCTTTCTCTGTGGCTCTCTGGATAGAGTCGAACATTCCTTTATTGACGTGACCTAATCCTGTTCCGTCCCAGATGATGCCTTTATAGCCGTTGTCAACCAAAGCGTCGAGTACATCTGGTTTCATGCCGGGATAGTAATAAAGGATAGCCACGCGGTCGTCGAAGGTCGGGATTATCTTCACGTCGCGGTCTTTGCGGCGGTGGTTGTATTCTTCTTTGATTGGTACCACACCACGTTTGCGGTCGACGGTGGCAACAGGAGTGTCGCCAATGGTACGGAAGGTGCTGCGGTAGCTGGAGTGCATCTTACGCACTCGTGTGCCACGGTGCAGGAATCCGTATTCATCGGAAGTGGGACCGAACATACATACCATCACCTCAGCCACGTCGCCGTGACCGGCGGCAGTCATTGCATGCATCAAATTAAGAGCCGCGTCAGACGACGGACGGTCGGATGAGCGCTGTGAGCCTACCAACACAATCGGAACAGGCAGGTTCTGGCACATGAAGGTCAGGGCGGCGGCAGTGTGCGCCAAGGTGTCGGTACCATGGCCAATCACGATGCCGTCGATGCCGTTCTTAATCTCCTCGCCTATCTTCTTTGCAAGGGCGATATATTCTTTTGGCGACATGTTTTCAGAGAACACGGCAAACACCTTCTCTGTGTCTAAGTTACAGATGTCGGCTAACTCCGGCACAGCACCATAAAGCTCACCTGGCGAGAAGGCCGGGATCACAGCGCCGGTACGGTAGTCGAGGCGCGAGGCGATGGTGCCGCCCGTGCCGAGCAACTTCACATGCGGGAGCCCCTCGGTGTAAGGGAACTCCTTCTCCGGGATGTGGTAGTTGGCTTTCTTGTAGTCGGTCTCCACCATGCCGGTGATGGTGCTGATATCGACACCGATGTTATAGCCTGTGTTGACTTTCATGACGATATGCTTGTCGTCCTGAAAAGCGGCACGCGGCAAAATGGTGCCTTTGAAAAGGCCTCCTGTGGTATGGCACTCGGCCTGACTCCACACGCGGCAGTTATATTTTTTGAGAACCTCAAGCGAGGCGCCCCAATATCCTTGGAAAAAATCTTCAGCCATGATCTTCGTTATTTGATGTTGTTAGCCAATACTTTCAATTCGATGTTACCCATTGCCTCGTGCATCTGTCCCATGATCCAGTCGCGCTTGTTTGCAGCGGCGTTGGTCTTTTTGTTGGGTTTGTATGACGCCATCAGCTTGTTGAGCTTCTTGTTGATGGTGTCTTCCGATGCCCTTCTGAAGCCTATCTTACGAAGCACATCCTTCATGTCAACGGAGGCGTCTTCAACCAGTGTAGGAGCCATGTTCCAGGCGAGACGGTAGTTGAGTTTCTCTTTCTTCAGGAAGGCGAAGAGCTTGTAGAGAGTGTCGTAACCGAAACGTGACTCGTGGTTCTTGCCGAGGAGGTTCTTGAGTCTCATGCCCACGAAGCAGCCGAGCATACGACCGTCAACACCTAATTTCTCCACGATGTCGTTCATCGTCGGGAACCAGTTCTTAGTGAAGATATATGTGAAGCAGTCTTCCGGCACGTTCCACTCTTTGAGTTTGTAATAACGGTCGATGATCTCTGTCGGCAGCTCTTTCTTCATCGCCTCGATCTCTTTCGGGTCGAGCGGGATCGGTGCTGAGTCGGTGTCAGGGTACATACGGTCAGCGCCAGGCAGCACGCGTTCGAAGATGGTGATGCCGTTGCTGATAGCCTTACGGGTCTCTTTCGGCACGCCGTCGAACGCCATGAGGCAGCGTTCTTCGATGGTCTCAATGGCTGTCGGCATGTCGTCGGCCGGACCCCACACGAGGACGAGGGCGTCGTCGGCAGTGGCGTGGACCTTCTTGCCAAGCTTATGCCACTGTGAGTCTGTCAACACTGGCTCCAGCATCTCGTCGTGAAGCATGTTAGGACGCTCAAGGCATGCGATGACCTTCAGACGGTCGGCGATCTCGTCGGCAAACATCTTGCCGGGCTGCGTGAATGTCGATAGGACACCGCGAAATCCCGGCAGTTTCACCAATTTCATCACGCCGCCCTTGGCTTTGTTGTCAAGGATAGGCTGATAGTTGGTTGGAAATGACACATCAGTGACTGTGACTTTCCAGCCGTCTTTTTTTAACTCGCGGTTAAGTCGTTTTTGCAGCTGAACAAGTGACCATTGGCGGAAACACTCGTTGTGTGAGAGCTCAGGAATCCATTTGGCATGTTGAACGCCTTTTAACTCTATACGTGTGCCGCCCTTGCAGCTCACGTTCACATCCTGACGTCCAGCGCCCATGCCCGTGCGCACCAAACCTGTAGAACGGCCAAGGAAACGTATATATTCGCAGGTCTCCTTCAGCTCATCAGGGTTCTTGCAGTCAGGATAGGTTACTGTCTCAATCAATGGGACGCCTAAACGGTCGGTTTGATACACACGGCGGTGTCCCACGTCGCTGATCTCGCGGCAGGCGTCTTCCTCAATGCTCAGCTGGATTAGACGTATGTCTTTCTTGGGCAGCTTGAGCAGACCCTCCACACCCACGATGGCGGTACGTTGAAAGCCCGTAGGGATGGAGCCGTCGAGGTATTGCTTACGTGTGATATGCACCTCACCCACGATATTGAGGTTGGAACGCAACGCGATGACAATGGCATTGTGTAAAGCCTCTTTGTTGATAGGGAACGGAGGAGTGTCGTCGATGTCGTAAGTACATGCTGTGCCGTTTTTTATGCGGTAAACAATCTCTTTCTTTGTCTTAAACTCCATGAGAGCCGTGCCGTCGTATTCGCCGAGCTCCGATAGCGTCGGACGCATGTGGCGGATGAGCTCCGCGTCGTAGTCGTCAAATTTGTTGAATTGTCCGGCAGGACAGTGGCAAAACAGCTTCTCTTTGGTCTTGATCTGCTGGTGAACTTCCAGTCCCGACATGAAGCCTATGTGGTCGTAGTCGGCCTGTTTGGCTTTTTTGCGCTCCACATAGCCAGCCTGTTTACGTGTCTGCTCGTAGTTGGCGCGGGGATCAAAATTAGTACTCATGTTTCTAACATTTAATTTTCAAAATAATCGGCTAAATTACAAAAATATCAGATTAGGAACGAAAAATTGTTAAAATTTTTTTGTTGTTTCTGTACAGCCGCTTAATCTCTATACTTTAGAGAGTTCCTAATTGTCCCGTCAGTGCGCCTATTTCGTCCGTCGTGCCTAACGACAATGAGCTATATGATGACCGTTTCAACCCGTTTATCCATGATTATTGTTTAGATTTTTAAAAAGATTTTTTACTCCCTAATCCACTTCCCCGTCTCCACAAGGGTCGTTGAGCCGGTTCCTGAGCTTGTCGAAGGGGTCGAAACGCCCGTGTAAACCTTCCAAACATACGTCCCTTTCGCCCAATCCCCAGCCTCAATCGCCCTCAGCACCCCGGTGGTTTGGGCCGATAAGGGACACGATAGAAATGTCGAAAGAATGAACAGCACTCC
>CALCYT010000045.1 GCA_937906455.1 uncultured Bacteroidales bacterium
CCGGCGGCTCCTTGTCTTCGTGTTGGTCATCTTTTTTCCCTTTCGTTTGTGCAAAAATAACCACTTTAACCTTTGGTTTAAATTTTGGGGAGCATTATAAGATTATGAGCTTATGAGATTATGAATTTCTAATCTTATAAACTTCTAAGCTTCTAAACTTATAAACTTCTAAACTTCTAAACTTCTAAGCTTCTAAACTTCTAAGCTTCTAAGCTTCTAAACTTCTAAGCTTCTAAACTTCTAATCTTATAAACTTCTAAACTTCTAAGCTTATAAACTTCTAAACTTCTAATCTTCTAAACTTATAAACTTCTAAACTTCTAAGCTTCTAAACTTATAAACTTCTAAACTTCTAAGCTTCTAAACTTCTAAGCTTCTAATCTTCTAATCTAAAATGGAGCCTCATCATTCATTCGGGATGGTTTGCGGCGTTCTCCTGCGTTGAAGTTGGAGTTCGGGGAAAATTGTGCCGGCTGGTCGTTGTTGCCGATAGCATTATTATCGGAACCAAAACTCTTGGTGTAATCTTGTTCAAGGTCTTCAAAGCGCGCATATTGTCCCACGAAACGCAGCTCTACATCGCCGAGTTTGCCGTTACGGTGTTTTGCGATGTTGATGACGGCTTTCCCTTTTGTTGATAAATGGTCTTCGTCTTCGCTAAGTCCATAATATTCAGGACGATAAATAAATATAACCATATCAGCATCCTGCTCAATGGCGCCTGATTCACGAAGGTCGGAGAGAATAGGCTTTTTTGAGCCGGGGCGAGATTCGACGCTACGGGAAAGCTGCGAAAGTGCCAAGACAGGGATGTTCAACTCTTTTGCCAAGCTCTTCAACGAGCGTGAGATATTGCTTATTTCCTGCTCGCGGTTGCCGTTTTTGTCGGTCTTCGCTGTCATAAGTTGCAGATAATCAATGAAAATCATCTGAATGTCATGCTGTTGCTTAAGTCGGCGGCATTTTGCCCTGAGGTCGAAGACCGAGAGCTGTGGCGTGTCGTCTATAAAGAGTTTCGCGTTAATGAGAGGCGACACTTTGGTGTTAAGTTGTTGCCATTCATATTCGGCAAGCTGTCCGGAACGCAGTTTGTCGGCAGTCAATGATGTCTCCGAAGATATCAGACGGGTGACGAGCTGCACTGACGACATCTCAAGCGAGAAGAAAGCGATTGGTTTGTTGAAATCCACGGCGGCATTGCGAGCCATATTGAGTGCGAATGCTGTCTTACCCATACTCGGGCGCGCCGCGAGGATGATGAGGTCTGATTTCTGCCACCCTTGTGTGATGCGGTCAAGCTCGGTGTAGCCCGAAGGCACGCCGCGAAGGGCTGAGCCGGCGTTTTTAGCCTTCTCGATGTCTTCTATGGCGAGTTTCACAAGGTCGGGCATCTGGTCGTAGTTGCGGCGCAGGTTGTTCTCGCTTATCTGGAACAGCTTATTCTCGGCGGTGTCGAGCAAATCAAACACGTCGGCAGAGTCTTCGTATGCGTCTTTTATCGTCTCTGAAGAAATCTGGATAAGCTGGCGTTGAATATATTTCTGCAAGATGATTCTTGAGTGATACTCAATATTTGCTGATGACACTACGCGGTTTGTCAGCTGTGAGATGTGATACGGGCCACCCACGGCATCAAGGTCGCCGGTCGATTTGAGGTGATTCGTAACCGTAAGAATGTCAACAGGTTCCGACTTGGTGAACAAATCTTTGATGGCGGCGAATATTATCTGATGCGCCTCTTTGTAGAACACCTCCGGCGACAAAATGTCAATAACGGCGTTCACAGCCTCTTTCTCGAGCATGAGCGCACCCAGCACGACCTCCTCCAAATCAACGGCTTGAGGCGGTATTCTTCCTTGGTTGTTAAGCACATCCGCACCGGAAACCGCAGACTGTGACCTGACCAAATTCGATTTTTTTATGCTTTCATTATTCATACCGCAAAAGTAAAAATAATGATGATTTGTTTATAAGATGTTGATAACTTTTTTGATTTTTTAATGTGCAAACTGATGATATATCTCGCGCAAAGCTTTGTTTTCAGCCTCTAAATCATTGGTAATCAACTCTCTATCCATGATATTATCACTGAATGCGTTTAAAAGTATGCGACTGTGCTCGAAGAGTTTTTTGTCAGGGAAAATGCTTTCATACACATTTTGCAATGAGAAATCCCTTTTTACCTTCTCATGATGAAAATCCGATTGTTGCAGCACGTCTCTTAGATTTAATATTTTATAATTCAACTCCTTGGAATCCAATAAATTATATTTCTGTAATGATGCTGTGACGTTTTGCGTGGCAAAGCATACGACGCGTTCGAAACCGGCAAGACGCTCTGTCAGGATGTCGAGGCCTTCCCTCCATTCTGACAGGTTTTCAAGGCAATTCCAGTTGTATATCTTATCGAAGGTGCCGTTATTTGAGAGTATTGAGAACCCTATGATGAATTCGGTATAAGGCTTGTCGCTGTCGAATAAAGGCACAGCCGGACGATAGAACAGCAGATTGAGGAATGCCGTTGACTGATTTTTATTGCCTAAAAGCTCGTAAAGCGGCTTATAATCAATGGTATAAGGATTGCCGGCCTCGTTTGGGACATCTTTCCAGCAATAACCGTGAAATTCACATCTGTACGGTGTATCACATTGATTCCCAATAGGTATCTTTGGCGAATGAGGCTGCTTTATTATATCTTTGAAATGAGCGATATTCCGGGATATTTTATCCTGATATTGTTCGGCATATTCTTTAACAGATTGAAACACAAAGAGTTGTGATAAGTCTAACTCACCATGTCTGATATAATCGGCGTTGACATACATCAGTTGGATGTCGGATATAGGCACGTTGCAGCCTTTGAGAACATAGTATTGCAAGGCGGCGTCATTCATGTAAGTTGGGCTTATGCTGAGCGAGCTTTTCACTTCTATCGCGCGCCATTTATCGCCGTCGCGGACAATGATGTCGAGCATGATAAGAGTGTCATCATATTGAAAGACAGCCTCATACATCACGTTGACGACGGGATTGGAGATGTTTTTGAGTGTCTCCGCCGCTTTTTTGGCAAACTGCGACGGAGTACCCGGACTCATGTTGATTCCGCCGGGAAAAACTTGTTGCGCGAGAATCCCAACATCGGTGCCGCGTTTGAATTTAGCACGCTGCTCCATGCTGAGCCTGTCGCGTAAAAAAGGCCTGTTTTTGAACAGATACAAGGCTTTCTCACACTGTTCGCCTTTGATGTATGTCGATTTTGACAGGATATGCATATTATTGAATATTAGGAAGTTGCAATATGTTTTTCTTCGCGAAGAAGGTCATTGAGATGCCTCTTGCGAGCATGAAACCGAGAAAGGCTGTCCAGAGACCGTGGTTGCCGTAAGCCGGCATCAAAAAATACCACATCGGCAGGAAAACAAAGATGGATGAGATGATCATGGTGTCGCGTATTGCCTTGGAAGCCGTGGCGCCGATATAAATGCCGTCCCACAGGAAAGCTGCGAATGTGATGACAGGAATCAGTGCCATATATATATAATAAGGTCGAATCTGTTCAAGGATTGCGGGTTGGTCGGAGATGATTTTCACGAAAGTGGTAGGGAAGAGGGCGTATAAAATGGCGAAAGGCACGCAGATGTAGGCACCCCATTTGAAAAGATGCGACACCACGCTACGTAGATTCTCGGCATCGCGGGCACCGATAAACTTTCCCACCAGAGCCTCTCCCGCGTATGCGAAGCCATCCGTGAAATAAGAGAAGATATAAAAGAACTGAAGCAGTATCATATTGACACCCAGTATGTTATCACCAAGTTTCGCTGATTGGTCGGTAAAAAAAGCAATGGTCAACACTAAAAGTATGCTTCTTATCATCAAATCGGCATTGACCTTAAAAAATCGTTTTAACTTATTGATATTCAATAAAGTATAGATATTGATTTTAATCAGGTAACTTTTATATTTGACAAAAAGGAAAACCAAGGCGGTTATCAGTCCGCAATATTGCGCTATCACAGTGCCGAGAGCGACGCCCACGACATCTTGGTGCATCGTCACGACGAAGAAGATGCTGAAAAATATGTTCAACACATTGATTATTATAGCGATAGTCATTGGGATTTTGGTGTTTTGCATGCCGATGAACCAACCGTTGAGGCAGTAAAGCACCATGTTTGCCGGAGCCGCCCAGATTCTGACAAAGAAATAAGTGATTGCGAGGTTTTTCACGTCATCGCTGCCATCAAGCAGAGCCATGCTAAGTTGTGCGATGGGTTTTTGAGCACATAATATTAATAGGAATGCCAAAATCGCTATTGTCATTGAGCGATAAAGCGAGTAGCTGACTTCAGAAGAGTCGTTTGCTCCGTATGACTGGGCAGTGAAACCGGTAGTTCCGGCTCGAAGGAAGCTGAAAAACGAATACAGCACGCTGAAAATGGTTCCTCCGAGTGCAATGGCGCCAATATAGACAGGAGAGCTGAGGTGTCCCATCAGCATCATGTCAACCAGGCCAAGCAACGGAATTGTTATGTTGCTGATAATGTTTGGGATTGCCAATTTAAGAATAGAGCGATTCATTCAAAAAAAATTTATGCAAAATTAAAAAATATTGTGCGATGTATTATTTTTTTTTATAAATTTGCACTGTCAAAATTGTTGTTGTGGAAATGTGTGGAATCATTCCACACATTTCCACAGCACAAAAGACAAGAAAACGAGTGTTAGTATCATTAAAATTATTGGTTATCAATTATTTAACAAAAAAATTATCAATTAAAGTCATTTGGCACGATTTTGGTGTCAGATAATTAGTGTTAGCATTGTCTAATTTTAAATTTATAAACAAATGAAAAAAGCATTAACAATTGTATCGGTCGCATTGGTAGCATTAGTATTAAGCTCATGCGTTGAGAGTTCAAAGAAGTATCAGACATTACTTGCAGAGAAGGAATCTCTTGCTGTTGAAAATCAGAACATGGAGAATGAATTCAATGCAGCTATGGGTCTCATCAATGAGCTTGAGAACAATCTCCAGGCGATTCGCGATGAAATGGGTGTTCTCGTCGTACAGAAAGAAGGAACAGACAGAGATCAGGTCGTTTCAGAACTCATCCAGATCAAGGAAGTCATGACTGAAAACCGCAATCGTTTGGATTCATTGAGCAATGCCTTGGAGAAATCCAACAGGAACAATGCCAACTTGCGCGCTTACGTCAAGAAACTTGAGGCACAGCTTGTTGAGAAGGAACAGATGATTGCCGACCTTATGGCACAAGTGTCAGAGAAAGACGGTCAAATCAATGTCCTCAACACACAGGTTGCAAATCTTAACAGAGATCTTGACAGTGCTAACAACAGGATTGAGAATCTCAACAATGAGAAGACAGCTCAGATTAACGAGATGAACGCTGTTTACTATGTAAACGGCAACGCAAAGGATTTGAAAGCCAAAGGTGTGATTCTCAACACAAAGAAGGTGCTGCAGAACAACGTTCCCACAAGAGAGTTCACAAAGGCTGACATGCGTGACCTCAAAACAGTGGTGTTCGACTCGAAGAAGGCTGTTGTCCTCTCAACACATCCTGCTGATTCTTACAACCTCGTCAAAGGTGTTGACGCTGACGGTAAGAAGATTGTGACACTTGAAATAACAAATCCAGAGATGTTCTGGAAAGTGACTAAATATTTGGTTGTATTAACCAAGTAATTTTTCTGCTCGTTTTCAATATTTACGGAAATCCGGTGCTGCCTGGCATCGGATTTCCAATTTTTTTTGTAAAAAATGTCACTCATAACGATAAAATATATATTTTTGCAGAACGAGTAGAAGTTTTGATATGTCGAAAAGTATATTGATTGTTGACGATGACGTTGCGTTTGGCGTTATGCTCAAGACTTGGTTCCAAAAGAAGGAGTGGGAGACGACCCTCGCCGGCACTTTGGACAAGGCTTTGCAATTGTCAAAAAGCAACCGTTATGATTTGATTTTGAGTGACTTGCGTCTTCCGGACGGTGACGGGATTCTTTTTCTCAACTATTTGCGCGAGAAAAAGATAATGACACCTTTTATTATTATGACAGGCTACGCTGATGTGCAGACAGCCGTCAATGCCATTAAGCTTGGAGCTTTCGACTATCTGAAAAAACCAATAGTGCCGGAGGTGCTGGAGCAGAAAATAGAACTTGCGCTGAAACAGCAGAACACCTCAAAAAATGAGGCTACACCGAAGAGAAACAACACCGAGCCGGCTATGGTGAGGGGGAAAAGTCCTGTGATACAAAGGGTTTACACACATGTGGCATTGGTCGCCCCGACAAAGATGTCGGTACTTATCATAGGCGAAAGCGGTACGGGGAAAGAATATATCGCGCGCATGATTCACGAACAAAGCGGGCGCAAGAACAAGCCGTTCATCGCCGTTGACTGTGGCAGTTTGTCGATGGAGCTCGCCCCGTCGGAGCTGTTCGGTCACATAAAAGGCTCGTTTACCTCAGCAATAGCCGACAAAAGAGGGGTTTTCGTCGAGGCTAATGGCGGCACGGTGTTCCTCGACGAGGTCGGAAACTTGCCGTACGAGGTGCAGAAACAGCTACTTCGCGCTCTTCAAGAGCAGAAGGTGAGACCGGTGGGCTCGGCACAGGATATCAATGTTGATGTGAGGATTGTCACGGCAACGAATGAAGACCTCGAAAAAGCCATCGAAGAAGGACGTTTCCGTCAGGATTTATACCACAGAATCAATGAGTTCTCTATAGAAGTGCCGCCATTACGCGACAGAATTGACGATTTGGAGGAGTTTGCGAATTATTTTCTTGTCCAGGCCAACGAAGAGCTTGGAAAAGACGTCAAGAGCATATCGTCAGAGGCCTTGGAGCTGTTGATGCGCCATCGTTGGGACGGCAATTTGCGTGAACTTAGAAATGTGATTCGCAGAGCCACTTTATTTGCTGAAAATCAAGAGATTACAGCGGATAATATACCTGTGTTGAAGGAAAGGACACAAAAAGTCGCAGAAGCTGATGACTTGTCTTTACAGCCGGGCGATGAGAAGACACAGATACTGTCGGCGTTGAGGCGTGCGAGAGGCAACAAGACTGTGGCTGCCAAACTGCTTCAAATCGACCGTAAGACGCTGTATAACAAGATGCATCTGTACGGCATTGATCTTAATTGAACTCAGGGTACAATTCATAAAACTTATTCTCGAAAGTGCGGACGCGATTAAGTGATTTGCGTGTCCAGTCGAGGCGTATCTCCTGTTTCTCCTCTTCGTTCAGATGCCAGTCAATAGAGCTTTTGTGCAGCCGTTGTGTAAGGGTGTACATCAGCAAGGCCGCGGAAACACTGATATTGAAGCTCTCCGTGAAGCCGTGCATCGGAATTTGTACGTACATGTCGGAATGTGAGAGTGCATAATCCGTCAGACCGGTTTTCTCGGTGCCGAAGACAACAGCGATAGGCCGGTCGAGGGGGAGGGTGTCGAGAGTGTAATCGTCTTGATGCGGGCAGGTGGCTACAATCTTGTAACCTTTTGCGTGAAGATAGTCGAACGTCTCCGGAGTGTTGAACTCGTTGACATTGTATTTATGAATGTCGAGCCATTTGCTGCTACCCACGACGATATCCGGGTTGATGTCATAAACCCATTTGTTTTCGATGATATGCACATCTTGCACACCGGTCAGGTCGCAGCTGCGCAACACGGCACTGGCGTTATGCGACTGATAGATGTCCTCAAGCACTATCGTGAGATGACGGGTGCGAAAATCAAGCACCTGTTCGAAGCGCCGTTTCCTCTCATCGGTGATGTAATTGGAGAGAAATTCGTATAATTTTTGTTCTTTTGCGTTCAAAATGAATGATTTACGTTGTGTTTTCCGTTTAAATAAAATTTTTACAAATATATTGAAAAAAATGTTCGATTGTAAAGAAAAATAGCGTAATTTTGCAGTTCGAAAAAATGTAATTACAGATATGGCAAAAGAAAATGTACAGAAAAACGAGGAACGTCTTGAACAGATTGAGTCAACGTTAGGAAAGACGGAAATGTTTATCGAGAACAACCATAAGACCATAGTGATTGCGGTAGCGGCAATTGTGATAGTGGTTTTGGCTATTTTCGGAGTGAGGAAATTCATTGTTGAGCCACGTGAGGAGGCAGCTCAGGCAGCTATATTCCGCGCCGAGCAGTATTTTGAGAACGACGATTACGCCACTGCCCTCAACGGCGACGGCGAACACGCGGGCTTCATGGATATCATCGATGAGTATGGCAGCACCAAGACAGGTAATTTAGCAAGATATTATGCCGGTGTCTGCTATCTCAACACCGGTGATTTCGACAATGCCATCAAGTATCTCGGAGCGTTCAAAGGCAAGGACCAGATTGTAAAACCTTTAGCCAGGGGAGCTATGGGCGACGCTTATTTAGAGCTTGACAACGCTGCTGAGGCGGCAAAATGCTATGAGAAAGCGGCCAAAGAGTCGAAGAACACCTTCACCAGCCCGATGTTCATGATGAAGGCAGGCTTGGCTTATGAGATGGTTGAAGACTACCAGAAGGCCTTGGAGATGTACAAGCTCATCAAGGCTGACTATCCGAACAGCAACGAAGGTTTCAGCATAGAGAAATACATCGCCTATGTAGAGGCGAAGCTCTCTAAATGAGAATAATATATTTCGGAACACCTGAATTTGCGGCATCACAGTTAGAAGCCATATTGGCTGCCGGTTATGATGTCGCAGCCGTCGTTACCACCCCCGACCGTCCGGCGGGACGAGGCAAGCAGATGCACTCGTCAGAGGTGAAAGAGTGTGCCTTGAGGCATGGTTTACCTCTTTTGCAGCCTGAAAAGCTAAGAGATGAGGCTTTCGTGGAGCAGTTGCGTTCGTATGATGCCGACCTGTTTGTGGTGGTGGCGTTCAGAATGCTTCCTGAGGTGATATGGAGCATGCCCCCGAAAGGCACGATAAACCTTCATGCCTCGCTCTTGCCTCAATACAGAGGTGCGGCACCCATCAATCATGCTATTATCAATGGAGAGAAGGAGACGGGTTTGACTACGTTCCTGCTTGACAAGGAAATAGATACCGGAGCCATGCTTATGCAGAGAAAAGTGGCGATAAGCGAGACTATGGACGCAGGGGAGCTTCATGACATGCTGATGTATCTCGGCAACGATGTTATCGTCAAGACTATCAAGATGATAGAGGAGGGGAAGGCACAAGCGGAGAGTCAGGAGGATGTTATAGAAAAACAAAAGATGGTGTTGAAATCCGCGCCGAAGATTTTCAAAGAAGACTGCTATATCGACTGGAAAAAACCGGGGTCAGACATTTATAATTTTGTGAGAGGGTTGGCGCCATATCCCGCGGCACACGCCAAAATAAAAAATTCCGATGGTGAAATCTTGGATTTGAAGATATTCAAGACGGAATTGGCGTCAAAAACCGATGAAAATGAAGATATTTTTAGTATAAAAACCGACAAAAAAAACTATTTGGAGGTGATTTTGAAGGATTCGGCGATAAAAATTTTAAAAATACAGCAAGCCGGGAAAAAAGCCATGTCGATTGCGGAATTCCTAAGAGGAGCAAGAGTTTCAGAAGATTGGAAATTGATTTTGTAAGTTGCGTCTGAAATTTTTTTTAAAAAAAATTAAAAAAAAAGTTGCAAGTTACTGATTTTATGTTATATTTGCATCGTCAAAAATTATAAACTTTTAAAACTTACAAAATGAATAAAGCAGAATTAGTAAATGTGATGGCTGAAAAGGCATGCCTCACAAAAGTGGACGCCAAGAAGGCATTAGATGCTTTTATTTGCGCAGCAACAGAAGCAATCCGTAAAGGTGAGCGTATTTCATTGGTTGGCTTCGGCACATTGTCAACCACAAAACGTCCTGCTCGCAAAGGTCGCAACCCACAAACAGGCAAAGAAATCATGATTGCCCCTAAGACAGTTGTGAAATTCAAAGCCAGTGCTGATTTAGTAAAATAGTAGGTTTTACTATTGACAAAGAGGTCGCCCACGGGCGGCCTTTTTTTGTTTAGAACAGCGAGCGTTGTCCGCTTTTCTCCTTGAGGTTGCCGTTTTCATCTTGTTCGATGGTGCCGTTGTCGAGCATCCAGCGCACTGTCTCAAGGACTTTCTCTTCGAGATAGTTTTTGGCGAGAGAAGGCGTCTCGTAGAGAGGCACCACACGTTTTTGGAGTTCATCAAGAATCAGCCCGCTGATGTTTTTGTATTCTTCATCGTTGATATTCATCTGGTTACGTATGCTGCACACATCGCATTTGCCGCATCTTGATTTTATTTTCTCGCCGAAATAGCGCAGAAGCTGCACGCTGCGGCAGTCGGTGTCGTTGTTGACGAAGTCGATGACTGCCTGCACACGACGGGTGGCGTCATCTTTGCGGTTTTTATACACCTCGTCAGAGAGTGCGAAGTGGCGAGTGTCCTGACGTTCAGTGAGATACTGTATCTGAGGCTTGTCGCTACGTTGAATATATGTCAGGAAATTATATTTCTCCAGCTTTTTCAGGATATGTTCCACTTGTTCCACGCCGATACCGAGTTTATGGCTTATCTGCTCTTCTTTGATTTTCACGAAATCGGACAAGATGCCAGGGTAGTTTCTCAGCAGGAATTTTATCATGGCGTCGAATTCGGCGTATTCCACTTGAAAACGGTAGAGGTCCTCGCGGTTAGCTTTTATGAATATTTGAGAAGGTGCATCCATGGCTTCAGAGAGAGCTATGATACCTTCTCGTTCGATGAGTTTCAATGAGTTAAACACTTCGAGCAAAGAGAATCCGTAGTTATTGGCGAACTCGTTCATGTCGAATGGATAGTTTTGTCCGTTGCCGGCACCGACGGGAATCTGCAGGTAGTTGCCGAGGCTGTCGTATATTGTTTTTATACGGTTCAGTTCGGGGTACGACTGTTGGAGGTTCTCTTTAAGCTGTTTTATATCGCTGTCAGCGACCAGCAGGAAAGCCTCGGATGGTTTCAAGTCGCGTCCTGCGCGTCCGGCCTCTTGGAAGTAAGCTTCCAAGCTGTCGGGGAGGTCGGTATGGATGACGAGGCGCACGTCGGGTTTGTCGATGCCCATGCCGAAAGCGTTGGTTGCCACCATCACTTTGATGCGACCGTCCATCCATGTCTTCTGTCGTTCGTCGCGAATCTTGGCGTCGAGACCTGCATGATAAAACGTCGCGCTGACGCCCACCGACTGCAGCCAATCGGCTATGACCTTGGTGCGTTTCCGGCTTCGCACGTAAACGATGCCGCTGCCCGACTGCATCTTCATGAGCAGACGGTACATCAGACCGTATTTGTCGGCCACTTTGATGACGTTATAGGTGACGTTTTTGCGCTCGTAACTTGTCTGGAACACGTTTCTCTCCTTGAAGCCGAGGCGTAACTGAATGTCTTCCACAACCTTAGGCGTGGCAGTGGCTGTTAGGGCGAGGACCGGAGTGTTAGGAATGTATGGTCTGATCTCCGCAATTTTCAAATAAGGCGGGCGGAAGTCGTAACCCCATTGCGAGATACAGTGAGACTCGTCGATGGCGAGCAGGCAAACTTTCATTTTCTTTATCGTCTCGATGAAAGCGTCGGTCATCAGGCGCTCGGGGGAAACGTATAGGAATTTGATGTTGCCGAAAGCCGCTTTATTGTATGCTATTTCCACCTCGCCAGGGTGCATGCCTGAGTATATGGCGGCAGCGGGGATGTTTATTTTCTTGAGGTGCTGCACCTGGTCTTTCATGAGGGAGATGAGTGGTGTCACCACGACGCACACGCCGTCCATAGCCATCGCAGGCACTTGGAAACACACGGATTTGCCGCCGCCTGTAGGCAAAAGCGCGAGGGTGTCGTGTCCCGCCATGACGGAATCGACAATATCTTCCTGCATGGGGCGGAACGAGGGATAGCCCCAATATCTCACAAGTACCGCTCGCGTCAGCTCACTCACTTTTCTTATCTTTTTTGCAAAATTAACAATATTTTTTAAATAATTATTAACAAAGTGCAATTTTTATAATTTTTTTTATTAATTTTGCAGGGTTTTAAATTAGGGCAATTGTATATCCACAAATAAAAGAAGAAGATGACTATGAAAGTTAGAAATTTACTGTCATTAATCGTAATATTATTTCTGTCTAACAGCGTTTTATATAGCCAAAGTGATTATGATTTCATGAATCTTAACGGCCCAGGTGTCACATGTGGTTATGGATTCGGACCAGGACTTAATGGCGATGTGATAGTTACGCCGGCAGTCCCTTTTTATCGAACAGGAGTTCGAGAAGGCCGTCATACAATCATAACGCAGCAGGGGACAGATCCTAATACAAATAATTTACTGCAAATCATACCGGAAGGCGAGACTTCAGTTATAAGATTAGGAAACGCTGATGTCCAAAATTCTGCTCCCGGATATGCCGAAGGTATCAGATATGAATTCACTGTTGACCCTCTATATTCGGTTTTGTTAGTTAATTTTGCTGTTGTGTTTGAGGATCCGAGCCATACGTTAAATGCCCAGCCAAAATTCCGAGTCAAAATAACGGACGATCACGACAATCTTCTTGAAGATTGCACTGAATATGTTGTTACATCAACCAATGGTATTCCCGGATTTAATGACAATGGCAATATCAGATGGCGTGATTGGTCGGCCATAGGTATAGATTTGTCGCAAAAAGTCGGTCAGACGATTAGGGTGACGTTTGAGACCGAAGATTGTGCTGACGGCTCGCATTTCGGCTACGCGTATTTTGTGGTAAAAACAATACCTAACTGCATATCAGCCAAAGATTGTGGAGACGGAACTATAACATTGGTGGCTCCTGAGAGTTTCGCGAGCTATTATTGGACTACTTCAACTCACCAAAATGACGGCGCGACTACACAAGAGATAACCTGCGCAATGACGGAAGACGGTCTGTCGGCGAAATGTCACCTCACTTCATTTACAGAATGCGAGATGGATTTGCGGGCAACAGTTATTATGGATGACCCTGCCCTTAATGGTGGCGTTCAGTATTATAATGTTGAAAATCACTGTAAAGGGACTCCGTTCAATGAACATGGATTTGATATTGAAGAAAGCGAACTTACAGAAACAGGAACACATGTGTATTTCAATTCGATAATTGAATACACCGATTGCTCAAATCCGACTCATATGATACTCAGCATAGATGTTGTTGACACGATTTATGCTGAGTATCAATATGATGAGGTGTGTATAAATCAGGAGTCCTACCATAATGGTGTGTTTGATGTTGATGAATTGGAAGTTGGAACAGATACGATATCGGTAGTTCATAGCAGTGCCGGATGTTGTGACACCGTATATAGACTTGTGTTGACGGTGTGGCCCATTGAAGATACGCTTGTTCATGATACAATATGTTGGGGCGAAGATTACCATGTGAATGATAACATAATTATGACTGCTGAATATATAGCAGAATTTTTCAATCCCGGTGGAAATCTCACCAATGAATATGTATTTACTTCTGTGCATGGCTGTGACAGTATGGCGAGTTATGATATATACCTTGCGGAAGTGTATAATGAAACTTTAGATGCAGGGGCTACATGTCAAGGTGTGCCATGGGAATCGGATGGTTTGGTGATAGATGATGTCTCAGTAGGCGACACAACTGTTTATAAGACATTCGAAGATAAATCAGTGCTGGGATGCGACAGTATAACTGTTTTTAAATTGGACGTGAGGCCGGTATATACAACTTCACTTGAGATTGATTTATGTGAAGGGGAAGATTACACACATCCCGAAGACAACAGTATAGTATTCAATGACTTGAGCGTTAATGACTCGCCCATAACGCATGAAAAGCATTACACATCGGTGGATGGTTGCGACAGCGTGCTGATGCTTACTATTAATGTTATGCCGAAGTATCACATTGTTCATGAAGAAAGCATCTTTTGGAACGGGTCGGTTGATACTATTGTTCTTGCGAATCTTAATCCACCACTTGATACACATGGATTTGACTTAGACACGATATTCAATGCATGGCCTATAGAAGATTATTATGAATATGGTGAGGAAATAACCGGCGTATTGTATGAGTGTGATAGCATGGCGGTACTACGTATATTAATATATATGGTGTACGATACAACAATCGTGGCGGATATATGTTATGGCGATGGATATAACGATTACGGTTTTAATATAACACCAAGTTCCGTTGGCACATTTAATTATATGAATCAAGGCCATACGCATCATGGTGCCGACAGTATTGTCAGATTGACGTTAAACGTCCATCCGGTAAAAAACGAGCAGTTGTCGGCAACAATCTGTGACGGCAGCAGTTATACGCAAAATGGATTTAACATTAGCCCGTCAGACTATCATTACGGGTTGAATACTTTTGTAAACCATGACGAGACACTGTATGCATGCGACAGTGTGACAACACTTGAGCTTACGGTTCTTGACGAGATTGTCGCCGACATCCATGAAACTATTTGTGACTCAATAGTTGGGCATTACGAGAACCCCTATGAGATGGACATAACCGAACTTCACTATGGAATGAATGAGTTTGAAAAAATCGGCACTTCTGTTGTGAGCGGATGTGACAGTATAACAAGGCTTCATCTGAATGTAGGACGTTCGTACACAACAAATGTAAGAGGAACAGGCTGTAGATATACTACACTTGATACCTTGGGGTGGCATTTGGTATTTGATTCCGGCGAATATGACACTACAATCATGTTGCAGACAGTGAATGGATGCGATAGTATCATTAATTTCCATTTTAGCATGTATAACGCTGACAGAGTGTATGATAATCAGGAAGTTTGTTATGGAGAAGGCTATGTTGATGAAGACCATAATTTTGATTTTGATACATCCACGGAAGTGGGTCATTACATCGACACATTTTTATACGTAAATGATGATTATTATTATCCTGTTTACACATGTGACAGCTATTACATATTAAACCTTGACGTTTGGCCGTTGGCGGACACAACATTGTATGAAGAGGTGTGTGACAATCACGGATATTATCACAGGGATGAGTTCACGTATGAAGGATTCAATTTCGGGTTGCGACACGACACCTTGGTGAAGGACTCTGTGTCGTTGAGCACAATAGCACACGGCTGCGACAGTATAGTGTATCTTAACCTGCTTGTGCATCCTGTGCTGGACACAATATTCAGTGACACTATTTGCGCAAACGAAAACTATGCTTTACATGGTTTCGACGCGTCAAATGGTTTCAACATCCAAGAACCGGAAGCCTCTGACGACCCGTATTATTATGAGTTTACAACGCAATCGGTGGTGACGGGATGTGACAGCATAGTCAAACTTTATCTCACTGTCAAGCCCATACCCACTAATTATATAATGGACACGATATGTCAAGACGGGACATATCATGAAAATGGTTTTAACATCACGCCGAATGAGGCGGGCGTTTACCATGACACATTAGTCGTTGACAACGGTGGTGCCAACGGATGCGACAGCGTGGTATATCTGACGCTTACTGTCGCTCCGGTTTATTATGAGACAATAGAGACGTTCATCGGCACGGGAGACAGCTATACAGAACACGGGTTTTCATTGATAGAACCGGAGGCCGGACATTATGAGATAGATTCAATATATCACACTGCCCTATACGAATGCGACAGCATTTGGCGTTTAAGATTATGGGTTTATGAGACAAATTCAAATGTTGTTAATGCAGAGGTATGTTATGGCGACATTTATGAACATAACTGCGGAGACAGCGTTGTGTCGTATCAGCAATATCAATATGAGGAGGGAACACATATTGATATACTTCGGTTCTTGAATGTGAATCAAGTTGACAGTATTGTCACATTGAATCTCACTGTCAAGCCCATACCTATTAATTATATAATGGACACGATATGTCAGAACGGGACATATCATGAAAATGGTTTTGACATCACGCCGAATGAAGCGGGCGTTTACCATGACACATTAGTCGTTGACAACGGTGGTGCCAACGGATGCGACAGCGTGGTATATCTGACGCTTACTGTCGCTCCGGTTTATTATGAGACAATAGAGACGTTCATCGGCACGGGAGACAGCTATACAGAACATGGGTTTTCATTGATAGAACCGGAGGCCGGACATTATGAGATAGATTCCATATATCACACTGCCCTATACGAATGCGACAGCATTTGGCATTTGAGCCTATCGGTTTATGAGACATATTCCACACATTTTGAAACATCAATATGCCAAGGTGAGGATTATGTGCACCCCAATCCTGATACCATACAGTTTATTGGTTATGAACCCGGCACATATAGCAGGGAGTATCATTTCACCACAGTTCATGGAGTTGACAGCACTTTGTACCTGACTTTGAACGTATATCCTGTGTATGACAGCATCATTGATGACGATATATGTGTTGGAGAGAATTATACATTGTATAATTTTGACATATCGCAACCTGAAGTGGGTTATCATGATGAATATAACCAATATTTACAGACCATCAATAATTGCGACAGCACGGTGCATCTGCGTCTGAATGTGTGGCCTGATTATTCCCAAACAATAGACACGTTCATTGGTGCAGGGTACGACTATATCGCAAACAGCTTTGAGATAATCAACCCTTCTATAGGTGTACACAATTATGACACCTTATTCTTTAGTGTACACGGATGCGACAGTGCCATTTCCTTGAATCTGACAGTTTATCCGACATACGCAGATTTCATACATGACTCGATTTGCTATGGCGAGGATTACATGGAAAACGGATTTGATTATCACAACCCTGTGCCGCAGATAATATACGACACCTTGCGTTTGCTGACGGTTCATGATGTTGACAGCACGATATATCTGCAGCTTGATGTGCGTGAGGTTTATGACATGGAGATAAGCGACAGTCTGTGCCACGGCGAAGACTTCACCAAATATGATTATTTGGGTTGGACAATACTACAGCCGGAAGTAGGCTCCTTTGCCAACACATTCAATCTGCAGTCAATATATGGTTGCGACAGCGTTGTTAATGTGCATCTTGATGTGTGGCCGACATTCGAGAACTACGAGTATGATTCGGTGTGCTATGGCAACATTTACGACAAGTGGGGTTTCAATATAAGTAGCGACACCTTGGCAACAGGTATGAATTACGACACATTGTATTTGGAGACGATTCATGGTTGCGACAGCATCACGTATCTTGCCCTGAAGGTGTTGCCTGTGTATGATTACGTGATCGTTGACACCATTTGTCATTTGTATGACTATCATCAGAACGGCTTCAACATCACTAATCCTAATATGGGACTTAACCGCGACACCTTGTTCCTGCGAACCGTCAGCGACTGCGACAGCATTGTGCGTCTGGAGCTTATGGTTATGGAAAGCTACGACAGTACCATTTATGCGGATATATGCATAGGGGAGGATTACATTGAAAACAATTTCGAGTTCTTGCGTCCGACAATAGGTGTTTATATAGACTCATTGCACTTCAGTACCGGTTTGGGGTGCGACAGTGTCGTACGACTGAATCTGACAGTGCATCCGACTTACGAGACTTATATCAAAGACTCGATATGCTATGAGGAGGACTATACCTTGAACGGTTTCGAAGAGATATTCCCTCCGCTTGGCATAACATACGACACCTTGTATCTCAACAGCATATATGGTTGCGACAGCTTGGTGTATCTCGACTTGATGGTCAGCCCGACATATGTTGCGAATAACACTGTAAACATTATCGACAGCATTTGTGAAGGTGATGATTACGATTTGTATGGATTCTATAAGACAGGCTTGTCGTCAGGCACGTATTATGACACGCTGTTGATGACGACGATTTCGGGCTGTGACAGTATTGTGGCGTTAACCCTCAAGGTGAATATGGCAAATGAAACCGTTGTTTCGGGTGAGATATGTGAGGGAGAAGATTTTACCGGTTATGACTTCAACATCATACAGCCTGAGCCTGGAGACAGGGTGTATTCGAGAGTGCTAACCAACTCGCATAACTGCGACAGCACCGTGTTCCTTGAACTTACCGTATGGCCGAACTCGAATCGTTATATCATAGATACGGTGTGCCATGGTGTTGACTATCTGCTTGACGGATTTGTGATAATACAGCCTGAGGTCGGGGTCTTCTATGATACCTTGAACCTGTACAACATGCACGGCTGCGACAGCACGGTGTTTATGAACCTCACGGTGTTGCCGGAGTTCGACACCACGTTCTATGACACCATCTGTTATGGTCAGGATTACTTGTTGCATGATTTCAACTACGTGATGCCTGAAGTAGGACATTATATCGACACCTTGTTCCTGTTGAACCAGTATGGTTGCGACAGCATTCTGTATCTTGAACTTACGGTTAATCCGGTGCATGACACCATATTCGACGACATTATTTGTCAGGGTTCAGATTATGACGACCACGGATTCCATATAACAATGCCTTGGGCAGGAAGCCATACTTATGTGGATAGTCTTAAGAATCAATACGGTTGCGACAGTATCGTCGTTTTGAACCTCTCAGTGACAGGATGGGCTGACACGCTGCTGACAGTGTCGATTTGCGAAGGCGATGATTATATAGAAAACGGTTTCGAGTATCTGCGTCCTGAGCCGGGTATATACATCGACTCATTGCAGGTTCCGCCGGTGGTCGCATGCGACAGTATGGTTTATCTGAATCTCACAGTAAACAGGAAATCATATCGCGCGCTTAAAGACACGATTTGCTATGGCGAAGACTATACATGGCTGGGTTTCAACTTCATCCAGCCAAATGTAGGAACCCATGTTGACACCCTGTTCCTGAATAATTATAATGGTTGCGACAGCATAGTGACAATGACGTTGACCGTCAACCCGGTACACGATACTTTGTTTATGGACACCATCTGCGAGAATATGGACTACGCCATGCACGGCTTCGAGTACGGCGACACCCTGATGGTGGGAACCTATTACGACACATTGTTCTTGCAGAATATCCACGGTTGCGACAGTACAGTCTATCTCGCTTTGACCGTCAACCCGATACACGACACTTTGTTCATGGACACCATCTGCGAGAATATGGACTACGCTATGCACGGCTTCAAGTACGATGACACATTAACAGCCGGTCTGCATCTCGACACCTTGTTCTTAAGTAACATCTACGGTTGCGACAGTACAGTCTATCTCGCTTTGACCGTCAATCCGGTACATGAAATACAGTTCTTGGATACCATCTGTGAAGGCATGCCATACGACAGCCTCGGCTTCGCATACGGCGACACATTGATGACGGGAGATTATTATGACATCTTGTTCTTGAATAACATTTACGGTTGCGACAGCATAGTGACAATGACGTTGACCGTCAACCCGGTACATGAAATCCAGTTCATGGACACCATCTGCGAGAACATGGACTATGCCATGCACGGCTTCGAGTACGGCGACACCCTGATGGCGGGAACCTATTACGACACCTTGTTCTTGCAGAATATCCACGGTTGCGACAGTACAGTCTATCTCGCTTTGACCGTCAACCCGATACACGACACTTTGTTCATGGACACCATCTGCGAGAATATGGACTACGCTATGCACGGCTTCAAGTACGATGACACATTAACAGCCGGTCTGCATCTCGACACCTTGTTCTTAAGTAACATCTACGGTTGCGATAGTACAGTCTATCTCGCTTTGACAGTCAATCCGATACATGACACCTTGT
>CALCYT010000046.1 GCA_937906455.1 uncultured Bacteroidales bacterium
ACGAAAACCACCTTAACCTCAACTATCAGTGGTTCAAACTTCGGGACGCATTATATTTCTCTATGTACTTTTCAAACATTTCGCTTATTATTGAAGCGGCACAATCTCTTGTATTTGCATCTGGGGTTATTCCTTCCTCAAGTGCATATATATAGTCATATGAATACATTGCCTCCGACTTTGTTAGAATCAGATATGAGAAGTGTATGGTAAATACTAATTTGATAGCGTCATTCGCCTCATTTAATAATGATAAACTTATAGGGAAATCTCTTATTTCTGGATTGTTTATTCTAAAAGCATTCCAATTGTTATAATGTACGTTGTCGTTCTCGATGCTTCTCAAGTAACCGTAAATACTTTTTGCGTCGTTGTTTACGAGTAAGCCAAATAATTTTTTATTCCACTCCTCTATCGCTACACGGTATGCTTGCTCTTTGTCCTCCTCTTTCTTTTTTTCAATAAGTACTTTTCTGCCATTTACCCATTCGTTGATTACGTTGTTATATAGTGAGTAGTTTTCATTAAAAAAACTGTTCTCTTCTTTCTCGTAACAAGTAAGTGTATATGTATGAAGTATTACAGCATCATTGTATTTCCGAATTAACGCAAAAGCATCACTCATTCTACCTTGTTTCAATAATTGCTTTATTGATTCTAACGTATTAGCCATTGAGAGATAGATTTCATAATTATAGTTCAACGGGCCTTTTGCGACCATGACAGTTACGGTGTCATCGTTATCAAAAAGATAATTATAAAACTCGATTACATCGTCTATAGTTTCAAAGACAGTATTATTCAAGTATTTTTGAATAATCCCCTTTTGAGGCAATCCTATAAACACGTCTCCATATTTATTCATAAACTCACTTTTTTCGAAACTCTTTTATAATCGTTAGCCATCATATTAGCAATCTCATAGTTTTCTTCTGACGGGTCGATTAAGTCTTTTATTGCATCGTATTTTAACAACGCTTCCTCCAATTTGTCATGTAAAGGCTGAAGCAACTAGCAAGTATTCTCTAATGTGCGCCCAGCAATACATTGTTTCTTATCAATAGATAAGCCATTATACTTACTGGCTTCGCCATTCTGAATATCCTCTATCTCATCGATGATAGATTCTATTTGTTTTGCAATATTTGTTAGTCTATTCTTATCAATCTGGTTCATGTATTTTTATTTTGTCTTCATTTCTATCTTAATCTGGCATTATTGTGCTATCTCGGTTTATTATTGAACCAGAGACGCACTCTACTTTAACAGTGTCAGGATGAGCAACACTGATTCGATTGAGATTGTCTATCTTCTTATCAATATGTTGCAACTCTGTCGAATGTATCTGCGTCCCTTTGCAGTTTGAATACATTGTGTTTAAAAATGGAAATACTATTGCGCATCCAATTGCAACCCATTGCAAACGAACATTTTTTAGGTGGCGTTTTTCTTCAATGGATTGGAAATCATTCTTTTTTAATTCTATTAACGCTGGACGAGGATATATGACTTTATTGTACACCAGGTCTTTCATAGCATCAAACATATCCTTAGAATGAAATCGTTCAAGAGGGGAACCTTCTTTAAGAAAATCGACAAGAAAATCATTAGTTCTAATATATAATATACCACATTCCAAACAATAAGTCTCATGGTTATATATCCAAAACGTCTCTTTTCCTGTTGCATCTTCGATTGTCCCGTCCTTGTCAACAATAGTGTCAATTCCTATGTATCCGTATTCTTTCAATTCATATAGAAAACTAAACAAACCCATAAGAATGGTATAACTTCTGTTTGCATCTGCATCATCGGTTTTGTATATCTCGACAGTTTTTGTTGACGCATTGCATTTGATTCCATGGAAACTAATCTTATCCGATATGATGCGTCCCATTTGGAGTTTTTCAAGATTATTGCCAGCAGTAAAAGCCAATAATTCTTCAACAAATTCCTTTTCCTCTGTTGATAGTTTTCTCATTTCTTTATACATGGCGTATTTGTTTTTTTATAAAAACGTAATGTTTTCCAGTTTATTTTTCGATTATAGCGACTCCTTCAGGGGTGAGGTTGTAGAGTTGATAGCCTAATATTATCCTAATACCAACTCAAGGCTTCCTATTGCAAATATGTAATAATTTTCTATATATGTATAACAGTTTTGCTTTTTTATATGATTTGTTTTCTACAAAGAAATCACTTGCGTCAGATAGTTTCCGCAGCGAAAAAGTAATGTTCTTTGACATATTTTCAATTATAGTAGCATAGCCATCTGACAAAGCTTTTCTTTGCAGGATGATGTTTTTCATTCTAATTAGAATTGGGGCGACATTGGGATCCTTACCTCGCAACTGAATCATAGCATCTACAAGTTTTTCATGTGCGTGAACGGAATCTTTTTTCACTATTAGTTCAGCATTCCACGTCCTAACAATGTGTTTTATCGACTCGTCATTTTGATGCATATTCCACTCCCTGAATGTGTTAATATCAACACTCCATTGTTCGCAATAAGACAAAGCCCGTTTATTATACGCATCATAAAATTTTGCTATCTCGCCTCTGGTTTTTGACAGGAATTCTAAGCGACTAATGATATTGTATATATGAACAGAACTCTTTTTCTTGTCGCCATTAAAATCGGTCAGGAATGCATCCATCATCTGCTCGACCGTCATGGTCCCTATACTATCCGGTATTGTTGTTGGCATATCATACAGTTCGGGTTGCATATCATCTGATCGCGCTATGGAATTTGACAGGGAAGATAGAGACTCTGCAAGATGTTCTTCTATGGGAATTATTAACTTTATCCAGTCAATGACGGTATTACGATATTTTTCTCGGTCTTTTCTTTCTTTCTTTTTAGTATAGCACTTTGCAATCCATTTTTCCAAAAATACGGCAAATAGTGTTATACCAACAGGAAGAAGCACTTGCGTCCATCCGCTTGGTTGTCCGTCTTTAATCCAGAAGTTGTTTTTTGTGGTTTCAGACACCGAAACTGCGGTGTCCATCAAATTGACATTTGATGGATTTTCAATCTCCAGCATTGAATCTGGCGCTACTGTTAACGTGTCGTTTGTATCAATTGAATCAATTGTCGTATTCATTATAGAAGTTTTATCTTTTAAACAAAGCTATTATCGCGACTACAAGTGCAGCAAATGCAACAAAAGCTGATACCACGGTAATCCATTTTATTTGCTTGTTCAATTTCACAGACTGTTCATTAAACAAGCTTGCTTGATAATTGAACAATGATGATTGTGCCAAATTAGCATAAGTCTGCTGTCTCAATGCCTCTTTTCCTTGATCAGTAATTGTTATATTTGGATTATTATCATGTTCATCTTGAAACACTGCCTTCAAAAGACCAATATTGCATAGTTTTGCCACACACATGTTATAATAGGGTACAGATACCTCCCACATAAAATCCTTATCTACATAATCAAACACCCATTTGTTCAAATTGGCAAAGCTATAACTCTCAATATAAACAAATGCCTCGAGAATTGCTGATAAAATCAGGTTTTCTTGATAAAAACGCAAAGCAATTTCTTTCATCGGTCGTCCGGCATTTATATTAAAGCCTTGATATGGTTCCATTTTTTCTTTTAATGAATTCACCAAACTATTTATGTCTCTCATAGTTTTAAAATCTTCTTCTGTCGCTTTTGAAGGATCTTTCATTATTTCACCCATTGTAGCCATATTATTTTGTTTTTCGAACATTATTTATCTACATATTTTGAATTTTCAACAATTTTAGCTATCTCCAAAGGTTCGGATTCACATCTTTCACCCAAAGTTGTTGTAACAATTGCTTTAATTGTTGTATGAGGATCTGTACCAAGTACAGAAATGAATTTATCCATAAGCCTTGGTTCTATTTTATATGTAACTGAAATTTGCTGTCCAAATTCAAGTTTCGCTGGAAAACTGATAGGGACAACCGCATCCAAAAACTGGAAAGAGTCGTTAGTTCCAACAATCGGAAGTGACGATTGGAATGTTGGACAATTGAAATATCTAACTTCTTTCATTTTGTTAGTTATTTGCACACAAACACCTATACCCTCAATCTTTCCTGTCGGTTTGCCGAAGTAAGTTTCATACAATACACCTTGGCTTAATTCAACAATAGCCACAGACTGACTAACGGGCAGCTCTTTGCTGAGGACGGTTTTCAATATTGACGGGAGCGGTTTCTCGTTTAGAATTGAATCGACTACTGTCTGTAGCTTTTTTTCATAGTTTGCATCATCTGACAGATCATCACCTATTCGACCTTGTAATGCATGAGGAAAGGATGTTTCAAAAGTCCCTGAACGCAAAATTGGATAAAACTTGGTGGTGTCAATGTTATGCATTAATTCTGTGCTGATAATTAACCCTTCAAAAGCAGCACCTTTTCCTGCTTCGGATTTCAGTTTGTATGTTGGCGTTCCGATTATCAGCACTTTGTCAGCTCTTTCCAATCCAATTTCCATAAAACGATTTAAAGAACTGCCTCTGGGCTGATTGATCCAAAAGGACCTCAAAATTTCCAAAACGACTTATGTCATCCGCAAATTTCTTTACCCATGCTTTATGTTCTTCGTTATCATGCGAATATGCAATAAAAAGTATCTTTTTCATTATATTGATGAGTTTTTTAGCCAATTGGATTACCTCAAAAATCATGCCATCACAGCACAACTGACAATATGTCAGTTACTTTCTCTATCACCGCGATTTCTTTTCTTCCTTGTGCGTTCATGATGTAATTGATTTGTGTGAATTATTTATTCATGGAGGATTCTTTCATCCTCTTCCAAAGCTTTCTTTAACGCCGCTTCTTTCTCTGCTCTTCTTTTCGCCCTTTTACGTGCATTTTTTGATTGTTTTGCTTGTCCCCTCAGCTTCATTTCATAATTATTGATATCCTCGTCGGTAACCTTAATCTGTTTGCTATTGACGAGCCTCACCAATTTGTCAATATCTATACCCCATCTGTCTGCTACATTCACCAATTCATCTACTGTTGCCTCTTCTCTTAACATCCTTTTTACAGGCTCGAACAAATAGGAATGTTTCAAGGTGATGAGTCCGCTGTTGTAATAGCTTGAGAAAAGATTGCAAACAACAGCCCGCAGCTTCTTTTCATCAATTCTTCTTTCGGCCACGGACTTTTTTACACACCTGTTAATAAGAGTTTGACGAGGGATAGGCTTACCGCTAATTGTCAACAATTCAGGAAGAGTCAATTGTTCAAGAGATTTCAGCATATCCTCCTCAGAAATCCAAACCGGTTTGTAAAAACGCCAATCGAGTCCGTTTGCTCTTTTTAGCAATCTTTCACGGGCCTTTTTGCGCTCCTCTATCACGTTTATTTCAGGATGCTCTCGTATATATTGCCCTTTTTCTACTACCTTCTTTTCTTTCTTCGGAACCAATGACTCAGGTGCTTCTATTTCCCCGTTCAGCACTCTGTATAAGGTGTATCGATTGGGGTCTCTCTGTTGCAAATCATCCAATGCTTTTTTCACCTCTGCACAAACCGCGGGATCTTTGGATGATTTATCCTTCAGTGCGGAGATGTATTCGTTATAATCGTTAATCTTTCGCATGTCCGTCTATTCAAAAGTTGTTTTCGGTAAATTGTCCACAATGTCAAGCGTCTTGATGCTGAGGGTGATAATGCTTTGTAGCAAATCAAGCGGATAGCGAGGGTTGCCGTGCTCGATGCCCCACTGGTTGGCATCGTTGCGGATGCCGCTCTTGCTGTCGGTCTTGTCGCAGTAGCGTTCCATGATCCATTCAATGGCGCTCTTGCCATTGACCACGTAGTCGTAGGCGCGCAAAGGAATGTTTCGCAGGGTGATAAAGGGATTGTATTCAATGACACTCTTGTCCTTGTCTTTGCCAAGTTTCCCAAATTTCATTTGGGTGACGCGATATAGTTGTTCCTGACTTTCGGCTTCCATTCCCGGCAACATGTTATGCATGTCTATCACCATCTCTTTCGAGGCCGGCACCTGCTCGTAGTTGAGATGCAGGTCAGCCAGCTCGCGACCGGCGCGACTGAATGCCCAGAAGTCTTCTGCCTTATCCACCAATGGCAGGCGCGGCAGCATCTTCTTCAGGTCGTTGGCGAAGGTCTCGCGATAGGTGGGGCAATGCAGGAAACCATAGACATAATAGAAGATGTCTTCTTTTTGCACTTTGCCGCCATACTGTTCTCTTGCCCTTTTGAGGATGAAATCGGTGATGGCATCATGGCGGATATACTTATCATCGCCATCGTCAAACAGGGAGACTTGTGCGCCTTTGCGCTCTTCGTACCAGTAGAGAGGGAAGCATTGGCAATCTCCAACAGTATGTGAATCAGGCATATTATTTGTGATAAGGGTCCGAACGCCTTTTGTTTCCTCCCCAATGCTTAAACAGATAATTAGGTTTTCCCCCTTTTTAGGAAAAAAATCGGACATGGAATAGGTATATTCATTCAAAGAATTGTCAAAATAAACATTTTGTTTTACATACGGCCTATATAAAGATGTTCTGAAATCTTTCGTATTAGTTAGTGCCTTTTGTTGAGAGAATAGTCTTTTCAGCTTTCTTGAAATATTCAAGGCTTTAGGGTCAATCTCACCATTTTCAATATCAAAGCCTATTGATAACATTTCATTGTAATTATGAATGAATGTTTCAATGTTTTTTTCTAGTGTTTTCTTTCCAAAAGAATAAGTCCAGACATCTCGACTTGTTCCCAATCCCATAGAATAAAGTTCAAAATATGAATTACAATTCTTTTGAGGTTCAATTGGAATAAATGTAGAAAAGTTATCATTACGCAAGTTTATCCAATCTCCATGTTCATTTGGACGGAGAACATCCATGGGCAGTGAGGCAATACTATGTGTTTTTCGGATAATGTCGAGTTTTTGCTCTCGGTTAAGGTAATCGCCGATGTCGTGGTAATGAATGATTGCCTTGCCTTCATGTGTTCGCTTTACCAATAGGGTGATACTGACTGGTGTCCGGCTTCCGCCTCCAAACACATTACCAGCCTCTTTTCTGCGGAGTTCTCCTTGTGTACGGGCATTGCCACGTAAATTGAAAACATAGATTTCAGCGAACTCTTGCTCAATGCTTTTCCGGAATCCATCGAAAGCATTGTTATCAAGCCAAGCACCATTACTGACAAACGCTACAATACCCTCTGAATCCAATCGGTCAGTGGCGTAGCGAAAAGCCTTAACATAGCTATCGTATAAGGAGTTCTTATTGGTTGCTGTTCCTCTTTGAACATACGTTTTCTCCAACTGTTCTTCCAACAGCGGATAATGTTGGTTCTGTGCATTGTCATTGGCACTCTTTTGACCAGCGGAATATGGCGGATTGCCGATAATCACCGTTATTGGGCTGTCTAACTGGCGTTGTACACGCTTGCTGTTTTCCACGAAGGGTGTCTCCATGCCTTCAATCTCCACCTGCTTGGGCTTGGAATCAGCGTACATCTGTTCGCCCAACTGGAAAGTATCGGTAAG
Organism: uncultured Bacteroidales bacterium; assembly: GCA_937906455.1. Lineage (GTDB taxonomy): Bacteria > Bacteroidota > Bacteroidia > Bacteroidales > F082 > Limimorpha. The sequence goes on from CALCYT010000046.1 coordinate 7,539, forward strand.
ACAGATGCCGGGGAAAGCAGTGTAACTTTCGCTCTGATGCAGCAAGTCGTGATAGACGTTCTCAATATTGACACTTGCGATGTAGTAGGCCAACAACACGATTTCGTTGGCAAAAATCTCGTTCTTGTATTTATACTCAATGTCCTTGATGATGCCACTTTGCAGCAGGCGGGTGATGAAGGTGCCCGTGCCGGTGAAGGGGTCGATAATCTTCACACCACGGTCATTCAGCGAGCGTCCGAAATGTTCGTGCAGCACATGCTCCACGCTGTGGATGATGAAGTCCACCACCTCAACAGGGGTATAGACGATACCTAACTGCTCTTTCACTTTCGGGAAGGCCGTGGTGAAGAACTTGTCGTAGAGTTCCACCACAATCTTCTGCTTGGCTTCCGCATTGTCGATACCCTCGGCACGGCGGCGTACGCTGCTATAGAATGCCTCAAGGCTCTTGCGGTCGGCTTCGTCGATCTTCTCGTTGAGCAACGCCACTATGCGACTCATGGCCTTGCTGACGGGATTGTTGGCGGTGAAAGCATAGTTCTCAAAAAGTGCCTCAAACACAGGCTGGGTGATGATGTGTTGTGCCAGCATCTCAACGGCTTGTGGTTCGCTGACCGAAGGATTGATGTCCTTATGCAGACCTTTTAGGAAACGGTCGAACTCACGCCGCGCCTTGGGGTCTTCGGCAATCAAGCGATTGATTTGGGCAATGTGCTTCTCGGCAATCTTGGCCACATCGCTTGCCCACTGTTCCCAATAGCGTTTGCTGCCTACCTTCTGCACCATGCGGGCGAAAATGACGTTTTGCAACTGCTCGAAACGCAGGTCCAACTGGGTTTGGTAAACAGCTTGCGATTCGGCAGCAAGCCAACTGTTGTCCCCGCTTTCCTCCTCGTTGCCACTGCCGTAACCTATCAGTTGGCTTCCAGGGCGGATAAGTTGTACAGAATTAGGACGTTTCTTGTTGAGTTCAATCTTGTTGACCATCGCATTGAAGCGGTCGTCGTGGGCACGCAGAGCGTTGAGGATGTCCCACACCACGGCGTAGGTCTTGTTGTCGTCCAGCGCCTTCTCGGGGTCAACATCGCTGGGCACCACGATGGGGATGATGATGTAGCCATATTTCTTGCCTTCGGCGCGACGCATCACGCGACCCACGCTCTGCACCACATCGACCTGCGAGTTTTTGGCGGCAAGAAACACGACAGCATCCAGCGAAGGCACGTCAACGCCTTCGCTCAGGCAGCGCACATTGCTGAGCAGGTGGCAGTCGAGGCCGTCGGTGTGGGTGCGTTTCAGCCAGCCGAGGTGCTCCTCACGCCGCGCCGCACCCATGCTGCCATCGACATGGCGGGCTTCCACCCGCACCAATCCCTCGCGTTCCTTGTCGTTGAGACTTGCATAATAGGATTCCGCACAGGCATTAAAGGCATTGGTGATGGCCTTGGAGACCTTGATGTTCTGGCAAAAAGCCACGGCGCGGTGCATGGGTTGCGGGTCAATCTCGCGCAATAGTTTATTGTCGTAGCGGCTGCGCTTACTGAGTGCATTGATGCAGCCAATGAGTTTTGCCATGTCGTCGGTGTCAACTTCCTTGCGGGTGTCGTTATCGAGACCAGAAAGCGCGGCTTGCACTTCGGTAGTCACATCGCCCGGATCCACGTTGAGGATAAGCACCTTGTAATCGCTGAGCAAATTTTTGTCCACCGCCTCGCCGAAGCCGAGGCGATAGAATTCTTCACCATAAAGCTCGGCATCATCCATCGAGCAAAGATAGGCCTCGTTTTCGCGAGCCCGTTTCTGGTCTGCCTCTTTATAAAGGCGTGGTGTGGCGGTCATGTACATTCGTTTGTGGGCATGGATGAAATTGTTGTCGTGTACCCGCACAAAAGCACTCTCGTCGTCGCCTTTCAGCGTCACGCCAGTGGTACGGTGTGCCTCGTCGCAGATGATGAGGTCGAAAGTCAGTTCCTCGCCAATGGCTTTCTGTGCGGCGGCTATGCGTTCGATGCTCTGGTAGGTGGAGAACACCACCAACATCCCCTTGCGCTCATCGTGGCGCAAGGCAAAAAACTGTTGTTTGATTTGTTCCACGCTGGTGGAGGCTGGAAACGCTAATTCCTCGACGGTGGTGATGTTGGTGTCATCGTCTTTGGTGTGGGTTCGGCTCACCTCGCTGTCGGAGCAGATGCACATCGGGCGGATGGGCTGTTGCGCGTCGAAGCTCCATTCACGGAGCGTCTGCCCCAGCAGGGCGATGCTGGGGACAAGGAAAAGCACCTTGCCGTTGCGGGTCAGGGTCTCGGCAATACGCAACGAGGTGAACGTCTTTCCCGTTCCGCAAGCCATGATGAGCTTGCCTCGGTCGTGGTCGCCGTAATAGTTCATGGCCGCCTCCAAAGCGTCTTTCTGATGTTCGAGCAGACGTTTGTGCCCGGTGATGGCTTTTGCTCCGCTGATGCCTTTGTCAAGTTCTTCCCAATCGACGGGCATCTCCGCCAATTCGGCAAGGTGAAGCACACTGGCCGGAATCACCTGACCCACAAAACTCTCGGCTGCGGTGGAAGTGAAACCGCCATCGGTGGTGTCAATCCACATCCGGAAACTGAAATGACGGGAATTGCCTTCATCGTCTTTGAACGAGCGTGAAGACGTGGTAAGGAAGGTGTCCACAATAGGTTTGTCGATTTTCGCTTCAGCGCGATAGCATTTGCATTGGATAGCCCAGTACGTGCCCTCGTTGGTTTGTGCCACAAGGTCGATGCCCGTGTCGTGCTGCGAAATGCTTTGGTGGAATGGGAACTCGCTCCACAGCCACACCTGCTGCAACTCGTCGCAGTAAGGCGGGATGGTGCGGAGCATGGCCTGCATGAGGCGTTCAAAACGTTTGCCTTTGTCGGCTTCGGAATGGGACTGGTTGCGGTAGCGGTTGATGACTTTCTCGAAATGGCTCATGATGTGTCTCGGTTTTGGCGTTTTGCCTTTCCGAGACATCACAAAAAAAATCCGTGAACTTCTGTTTATACCTGAGGTTCGCCAAAACCCTTACTACGAACAAGAAAGCCCACGGACGTTCCGTGAGCATTTCTGCCTTCTCGCGTAGTAAGTTTTGAAATTTGGCGATTTCAGGTATACTAAGAAAAGCAAAAACGCTGTTTATCTTATATGTTTACTAATGCTCTTTTATTTCTCTTTCGTTTATTTTAATGTTTTACTGTCAAAATGCAAAGATACAAAAAATATGAGATATTCGTATTTTTACAAAATTATCATTCAAAGAAAAACCTAAAACAACCTTTTCAAATCATCAGTTGTCAAGCCATTGAAGTCACCGGAGCTCATGAAACCGCCGACAACATTTGTCCTTTCAGTGTTCTCAAGCAGTCGCACAAGCTCGTCTTTTGAGTGAACGACCTTCAAACCAGGACTTTGGAAGCCTTTGACGATACGCTCATCGGTCATCATCTCGAGTTTTTTGATAGCCACTGCATGCGGATCATAGAAAACCACGGCTTTATCGCAGTTGTCGAGGCAATGGGCGTAGTGGTCGATAAACACCTCGCTAAGACTGCTGTATGTATGTAACTCAAAGACTACCAACAAGTTCTTGTTGGCATATTGTTCTCTCAATGCTTTCACTGTCGCCAGCACCTTTGACGGCGCGTGTGCGAAGTCGCGGAACACGAGGTTGCCTTTCTCTTTGTTTTCAAACAGAAGTTCAAGCCTTCTCGCGGCGCCTTTGAACGTCTTGATGGCATCATAAAACTGCTCGTCGCTGATACCAATTTGTTTCGTCACATAACGTGCGGCATTGATATTCTTCATGTTATGTTCACCGAATATCTGCACCCTCTGCTCTTTGCCGTCGGGCAGCAAGAGTATTGTGTCGTCGCCTTCGGTCTTGTATGGGTGAATATCGTAGCCGTATGTCGGAACGCCTGCATCTGCGGCTATCTTAGCCGCTTCAGCGTCGTTGCCGTCATAAATCAGGCAGCCATCTTTCTCTATTGTTGTCACAAAGATTCTAAACTGTTCGAGGTAGCTGTCGAATGTAGGGAACACATTGACGTGGTCCCACCCTATTCCGGAAATCACTGCGATATGCGGATGGTATTTGTGGAATTTCGGCACCCTGTCGATTGGCGATGTGAGGTATTCGTCGCCCTCAATAACCATATATTTCGCGGTCTCGCTGAGACGCACCATCACGTCGAAGCCTTCGAGCTGGGCACCGACCATGAAATCGGTCTCAATGCCAGCCTGCCTCATCACATGCAGAATCATCGAAGTGATAGTGGTCTTACCGTGACTGCCGCCAATCACTATTCTGATTTTGTCTTTACCTTGTTCGTAAAGATATTCGGGATATGAATAAATCTTAAGTCCAAGTTCTTGAGCACGAACGAGTTCAGGGTTATCTATGCGGGCGTGCATACCTAAGATAACGGCCTCGTATGTGCTGTCTAAAATCTCAGGATGCCAGCCGAACTCCTTAGGCAGAATGCCTTCTCTCTCGAGGCGTGTGCGCGACGGCTCAAAAATCTCGTCATCGGAGCCGGTCACCTCGTAACCCTTTCTGTGCAAGGCGATTGCGAGGTTGTGCATCGCGCTGCCTCCCACGGCGATAAAATGGACTTTCTTCATCATTACTTCTTCACGACGATTCTCTGCGATGATGTTACTCCATTGACGCTCTTGACATTAACGACATACAAGCCTTCATCTAATGATGAGGTGCTTATCAATAGTTTTTCGCATTCGCCGGTCTTATGATAAACCATCTGGCCTAACGCGTTGTAAATCATGACTTCACTGATGTTCTCTCCTTCGATATTTATCACATCTGAGGCAGGATTAGGATAAATCATGACCGTCTCGGCGGCATATTCCTCAACGCCTGCATTATCGCAATAGAACTCAACCGAATATTTGTATGTGAACGGGTTTATTGTCTTTGCGAACTGCATCATAATCTGACCATCACCATCTTTTATGATGCCGAAGCCGTTGTTGCTGCCTGTGCCTGCCGGATTACAAACGCTTAGTCTGTAGCAACCGTTTTCAGGTATCGTGACATAAAACTTGTAAGCATGACCGCCTTGGTCGAAATGCCAGTCCTCAACAACCTCATTTGTCGCTGTGTTGATAAGCTCCAAATACATCTCTTCAGGATCTGAAGGGGTTTTCATCTGCACATAAAGGTCACCGGGATGTGTCTCTGCACCCTCCATCTCTATCGACACATAATTGTCGAACGGATAGGCGTCATCGTTGCCGTTTATTTTCTTGATATTGATATTCACCACCTCGGCACCCTGGATGTCAAATTCAGGTATCACCACCTCAAATGTCTCGCCTTGAGCCGCGTTACCCGACCAGTCATATGTGTTTATCACGTTGCCGTTCTCGTTGGTTATTTCAAATTCCATCGATGTAACCGTCTCAGTTCCAAAAGTTTTTATAGTCACTGATGGCTCCAGTCTTCCAGAGCAGTTCTTGTTCACCACCTGACCCACGCCGCGTGCCGCCACGTCATAGGCTGTAGCCGTCGGCTCAAGAGAAAGCCTTACAGCCTGGAACACTTCTTTCGTGGAGAAGCTCTGCACCCATGCCACCAGATGCATGTTTTCCTTAGGGAATCCGGCCATATCGAAAGTCTCGGTCACTGTCGTCGTTGGTCCGTTGAACGCCGTGCCGTTCTGTGTCGGGATGAGGTCGCGTGTCACGGCGTTAAGCTCTGTCATGCCCTGCCACGTCTTCTGAATGTGTGACTCCGTCAAGGCAATCATGACTTTAAGGTTCCCGGCCGAACAATCTCCGACCTGGTTCACCACGACGGTGACCTGACATGTCGAACCCTCGACATACGAATACGAAAGGTCAATCGTAAACGGGCTTGTGACGTTTATCCTGTTGTTATACAGACTAAGATATTGGTTGTAATTTGACGCGCTCGCATTTCCGCCACCCGAGAAGCTCAATTTGCCGTCGGCTTTGAGTGTGGGATACGATGTCACACCGTAAAAATTGGCTCTGGCATTGGTCTCGGTGGTGTAAAATTCCGATGTTGAGAACGCGCTTGTGTGTATCGCCACAGGGGCGATGGCAAGACCTTCACTCAACATCTGATTCACAGCATTCGCCGCAGCGGGACAATATGGGCAGTTGACACCGGTGAAAAGCTCGAACAAGACACATTCACGCGCCACATTTTGTGCTGACAATGAGCCAAATAACATAATGGCTATTGCCGAAAGTAATATTTTTTTCATGATTTTAAAATTTTGTTACCTTATTGAATGATTTTATCCGCAAAATTACAAAAATTTTTGCATTTTTGCATAAAATTTAAAAATGTTTTTGGATAAAAATCTCATCAGGCATTTCAGCGATTATCTCCGTCTTGAGCAGTCGCTATCTGACAATACCATCGAAGCGTATTGCCATGATATTGAATTGTTTAGAGAGTTTTTAGAAAGCGATAAAAGTTCTTTGGCACTATCAGAAGTCACGTATCACGACATTGAGGATTTCTTCGCCAAACTATACGACTTGGGAATAGCGGCATCTTCGCAGGCACGTATTCTCTCGGGATTGAAGAGCTTTTTCAAATATCTCGCGCAGGAGAAAATATGCGAGTCAGACCCCACCCTGCTTGTCAGCTCGCCAACTATCGGGAGGCATATTCCCGAGGTCTTGAGTTATGAGGAAATCACGAACATGATTGACACCATCGACCTGAGCCAGCCTTTCGGGCATCGCAACAAGGCGATAATCGAGATGATGTATGGCTGCGGACTGCGTGTATCAGAAGTCATCTCATTGAATATCAGCGACATATATGCCAAAGACGAATTCATACGCGTCATTGGCAAAGGCGACAAGGAGAGGCTTGTCCCTATTGGAAAAAAAACCTTGAAGGAATTAGAAAACTACACTCAGGGGGCAAGGCTTCACCAAGACATCAAGCCGAGATTCAGCGACAAGGTGTTCATCAGTGCCAGAGGCACCGCCCTGACGCGGCAAAGTGTGTTTTTATTGGTGAAAAGCCTCGCCGAGAAAGCCGGCATCAAGAAGGTCATCAGCCCGCATACGCTTAGGCACTCGTTTGCCACACATCTCCTCGAAGGCGGGGCCGACTTGCGTGCCGTCCAGCAAATGCTGGGACATTCCAACATCTCGACAACGGAGATTTACACGCATGTCTCCGACGAGTATCTGCGTCAGGTGATTATGGAGTTTCACCCGCGCTGGCACTCCCAAAACACCTCAACCAACTGATTGTCATCGAAATAGAAGTCGAGGTTAAGCTCTTCAAAAGTGATGCAGTCGCCGTCTTCTTTGTCCTCCACGAAGCTATCGAAGCCGTTTTCCTTCATCAATTCAACAAGCTGTTCCCTGCTCAAATCGAAGATTTTGGCACCGTAAAGCTCTGATTTCTCGTTGAATGTGTAGAAATTCGTCAGCCGCATCTCTTCGTTGCCCTCGAAATAAACCGAAAAATCATTGTCGTCGTAATCCAAAACGATGACATGGCTGTCGTCTTCATAAGCCGACTCAATCTCTTCCTGGTTTGTAGGCTGGCCGAGCACTTCCACGACATCGTCTATAGGCATGCCGAAAAGCAGGTCTCCGTATCCTTTTAAAGGTTCTATTTTAAAATTCTCTATCATGATATTTATATTTTAAATTATTCAAATCTTATTGATTTTGAAGGTCTTACATTATTTATGATTATCGTCGGAAGCAGGAGCATCAGCACCCAAAGAGCCATTGTGCCTACATTCAAGGCCACGATATGCCAGACGTTAAGCTCAATCGGAACAGCCGACAGATAATAGGATTCCGGCGACAACGCGATGAGATGGGTGTATTTTTGGATGAGACAAAGCCCGATTCCAAACACGTTGCCTATCGCCATACCTATTAATAATATGCGGCACGAATGTCGCAGGAATATGCTTCTGATAAGTCCGTTGCTCGCTCCCATAGCCTTGAGCAGACCTATTGTAGAGGTTCGTTCAAGTATGATTATCAACAACATACTGATTATTGTTATACCTGCCACGAGTAGCATCAGCGCGATTATTATTACCACGTTCATATCTTGCAGTTCAAGCCAGTCGAAAATCTGAGGATATGTCTCCATCGCCGAATAAGAGACAATCTCAGTGGGTATGCTATAATAAATCCGGCGGTTGTATTCTTGTATATTCTTCTGATTATCAACCCAAATCTCGAGATGCCCGATTTCGCCATTGTCCCAGCCATTCAGTCGTCTGATTTGGTCCAAATCGCAGTAAACAAAACGTTCGTCGCATTCTTGAAGTCCTGTCTCATAGATGCCTTTTACGTTGAATTTCCTGCCTCTTGCCTTCATGTCTTGGTCAACGAACCATATTCTGACGGCGTCATTGATGTTGAGATTCATCTTATCAGCGATTATCTTTGAGATAACAACATCGGTAGAGCGTTGATTTTCAATGTATTGAGGAGTCTCGCCATCAACGAGATAATAATTGATGTAACTCCAATTGTAGTCAGCGTCAACGCCTTTAAGCACCACCGCCTGAATCTCGTCGTCAGTTTTGATTATGCCCGCTTTGTTGGCGGTCTTGTGCATCTCAGTGATGAAAGGCTTGTCTAAGCGCATCATCAGGAGACTGTCGAGCATGAAAGGAGTCTCTTCTATCGATTCATTTTGGTTCAACGCCTGGATATGAATCGGTGCCACGAAACCTATCACCTTGTCTTTTATCTGATTCTTGAATCCGACGACGACTGCTATGGAAATCAACATGATAGCTATGCCAAGTGCCACACTTGCCACAGCGATGCGCATCACCGTCGAAGACAGGTTCTCTTTCGACAATGAAAAAATTCTTTTCGATATAAATGTCGCCGCGTTCATTTTTTTCTTATCATTGCAAAAATAAAAAAATAATGAATATGACAAATAAATTTTTGGCTATATTTGTTGCTTTATTGTATATCTCATTGAATATCAATGCACAAGAGCTTCAACTTCTTGATGCCAAAGATGCGGTTTGCGGTGCCACGCGGATGGAAATGTACCTCGATTCACTTGAAAACAAGTCGGTGGGCGTAGTCGCCAACCAGAGCAGCGTCATGGACAACGGCACACATCTCATCGACACTCTCCTGAGTTATGATGTTAACATCGTTAAGATATTCACGCCTGAGCATGGCTTTCGCGGCACTGCGGAGGCGGGAGCTTTTGTCAATTCCGGCATTGACGAAAAGACCGGAATCCCTATCGTGTCACTTTACGGCAAGAACAAAAAACCTACTGCGGAACAGTTGCAAGACGTTGATATTCTGTTGTTTGACCTTCAGGATGTAGGCTGCCGTTTCTACACTTACATCTCCACCATGACGTATGTGATGGAGGCTGCGGCTGAACAAAATATTCCTGTCATAGTCCTCGACCGTCCGAATCCAAACGGATTTTACGTTGACGGTCCTGTGCTTCAGCCGGAGAACAGGTCGTTTGTCGGATTACATTGTGTACCAATAGTTTACGGTCTGACGATAGGTGAATATGCCACTATGGTCAACGGTGAGAGATGGCTATGCGACAGCATACAATGCGCATTGACCGTTGTGCCGCTCGGCAACTATGAAAGGAATGCCATCTACAGGCTGCCGGTCAAGCCGTCGCCGAATCTGCCCAATTGGGAAGCTGTTTACCTCTACCCTTCTTTATGTTTGTTCGAAGGCACTGATGTTGGTGTCGGGCGTGGCACGAAATCGCCGTTTCAGGTATATATCTTGCCTCATATCAACGACACGGTGAATCTGACAGATTATGCTCATAATTATCGTAAAAACGAGAAAAAGCTGAATCTATCCTGGATTATAGATGCCAGAAAACGTCTTGCTGAAGATGAAAAATTCTTCAACAATTATTTCATAAAGATAGCCGGTGTGTCCAACCTGCAACAAAAAATCGATTCCGACATGCCAGAGGATGAGATACGTTCATCGTGGCGGGACGGAATCGATAACTATCTGAAAATCAGAGAGAAATATCTTATTTATTAGTTTCTTGCCTTGCCAGGGTAAGCGTCTATGGCCTTTCCCAAGATAAACATGGCATCGCGCAGGTCGTCACAGTTGAGGCAGTAGCTGATTCGCACCTCATGACGTCCGAGGCCGAGTGTCGAGTAGAATCCGCTTGCCGGGGCGAGCATCACCGTTTTGCCTTCATAGCTGAAGTCGGTGAGCAGCCATTTGCAGAATCTCTCCGAGTCATCGATAGGCAGATGCGCCACGATATAGAAGGCGCCTTTCGGTGTCGGGCAGAACGCTCCTGGAATTTTGTTGATGCCTTCGACGCACACATTGCGGCGCGCCTCGTATTCCTTGACGATCCCGTCGAAATATGACTCCGGGGTGTCAAGAGCCGCCTCAGCAGCCACTTGTCCGTATGACGGTGGCGACAAACGCGCCTGGGCGAACTTCATCGCCGTGCTGATGACTTCCTTGTTTTTAGTGATAAGACGTCCGACACGAATGCCGCATGCGCTGTATCTCTTTGATTCTGAGTCTATTAAGATAACATTGTCGTCAATGCCTTTCAGATGCATCGCCGAATGGTGATGATTGCCATCGTAGCAGAACTCACGATACACCTCATCGGTGATGAGATAAAGGTCGTATTTCATGACGATTTGACGCAGTGTCTCCATCTCCTCTTCTGAATATAAGTAACCCGTCGGGTTGTTGGGGTTGCAGATGAGGATGGCCTTGGTATGCGGAGTGATGGCTTTCTCGAAGTCTTCAATCGGAGGCAATGCGAAGTCGTTGTTGATTGAGGAATAGATAGGCTTTACACGCACTTCGGCTGTCTGGGCAAAACCATTGTAGTTGGCATAGAACGGCTCCGGGATGATGACCTCGTCATCAGGATCCATGATGGTCATAAACACTATCTGCAAGGCTTCGGAGGCTCCGTTGGTCACAATAATCTCATCAGGAGTGATATCAATACCGAGTTTAGCGTAATATTTGCAGATTTTCTGTCTATACGACAGGTTACCTGCGGAGTTTGAGTATTTTATGACTTTCTCGTCATATTTTTTCACAGCGTCGAGGGCGTATGTCGTCGTTTCAATATCAGGCTGGCCTATATTGAGGTGATAAACGTGTATGCCCCTTGATTTTGCTTCGTCGGCGAAAGGCACGAGCTTTCTGATTGGTGAAGCCGGCATGCGCTGACCTTTTTTAGAAATGTTAGGCATAAAGATATAAAAATTAGTTATTTTTCACTGGAGAGCTGATATTCTCTATCTGCAAAGGTGCGGCATCGGTTGGCGCAGGCTCCACAGTACCTTTTATATGGAGTTTTATTTCCTTGTTAACCAATGCGTTAGAGAACACCGTCACATATTTGTTGAAACTTCCAGGTCGGTCGGTGTTCTTATACGTCACTTTTATGACATTGGATTCGCCCGGCAAAATGGGCTGTTTAGGCCATTCCGGCACCGTGCATCCGCATGACGACTTAGGTTGTGTGAGTATCAAAGGCTCGTTTCCGGTGTTAACGAAGACGAATTCGTGTGATCCGTTGCCCTTGTACTGAATTTTTCCGAAGTCATGGTTAGTCTCCTTAAAAGTGATTTCCGGACCGTTTTGTTTTTCTGTCATCTCCTCTTGTGCAAAGGCCATTGTGCACATCAAAAACATTGCGCTGATGAATACTAATAACTTTTTCATATCGAACAATTTTTAATTTTTTGAACCTACAAAAATACAAATATTTCTAATATGTGACGAAAAAAATTATTTTTAAAAAATTTAAAAAAAATGTTGTATGTATCAAAAAAGTGTGTACTTTTGCACCCTGAAAACGGCGGGGTAGCTCAGTTGGTTAGAGCGTCGGATTCATAACCCGGAGGTCATGAGTTCAATTCTCATCCCCGCTACTAAAAAAGGGCATCAACTTTGATGTCCTTTTCTGTTTTTAGTCGTGAGTTTTTAGACTTTAGTCTTTCTTGCCACCACCTTCTTCGCCGCCTCCACAATATCGACAGTGTCGAGATGATAATGTTTCAGCAACTCGTCGGGTGTGCCACTCTGTCCGAAGACATCGTCAACGGCCACCATTTCCAATGGTTTGGGGTTGTTCAACGCCAACACCTGTGCTATGCTGTCGCCGAGACCTCCGTTGCGCATGTGCTCCTCAGCCGTCACCACACAGCCTGTCTTGGCCACCGATTTCAGCACAGACTCAACATCCAACGGCTTGATTGTGTGTATGTTGACAAGCTCGGCGTTGATTCCCATCTCTTTCAGAATCGGGAGTGCCTCTATTGCCTTCCACACGAGATGACCGCATGCGAATATCGACACGTCGGTGCCTTCCTGAATCATCTGTGCCTTGCCTATCACGAAAGGCTCGTCAGCCGGGGTGAAGTTAGCCACCTTCGGACGGCCGAAACGCAGATAAACAGGTCCGTCGTGCTCCGCTGCCGCTATAGTTGCAGCCTTTGTCTGGTTGTAGTCGCAAGGCACTATTACTGTCATATTGGGAAGCATCTTCATCATGCCAATGTCTTCGAGAGTCTGATGTGTGGCTCCGTCTTCGCCGAGTGTCACGCCGGCATGCGAGGCGCATATCTTCACGTTTTTGTTGGAATATGCCACCACCATGCGTATCTGGTCGTAGATACGTGCTGATGAGAAGTTGGCGAAGGTGCCTGTGAACGGGATGAAGCCTCCGTTGGCGAGTCCCGCTGCTATTCCGACCATGTTAGCTTCAGCGATGCCCACCTGGAAGAATCTTTGTGGGAATTCCTTCGCGAAATCGCCCATCTTAAGGGATCCTGTAAGGTCAGCGGTGAGACCGACGACTTTAGGGTTACGTTTGCCGGCTTCGAGCAGACCGTCGCCGAAGCCGCTTCTTGTATCTTTGTAGTTTTGAACTTCTATTGTCATAATCAATAATCTCCTAATGTTTCTTTAAGTTGTGAAAGAGCGTTTGCTGCCTGTTCGTCGTTAGGAGGCGTGCCGTGCCATTTGTGCGTTCCCATCATGAAATCGACGCCCATGCCCATCTCGGTGTGAGCGAGGATGATCTGCGAGAAGCCCTGATGTGCGTGCTCACGTGCTTCTTTAATGTTATCAACGATTTCCTGCATGTCGTTGCCGTCGCATTCATACACTTTCCAGCCGAACGCCTCGTATTTAGCGCGCAGGTTGCCGAGACTCAGCACGTCGTCGGTGCTGCCGTCGATTTGTTTTTTGTTGTAATCGACGATAGCTATGATGTTATCGACGTTTTTCGCCGGGGCGTACATCGCGGCTTCCCATATCTGACCTTCTTCCTGTTCGCCGTCACCCATGAGACAGAACACAAGATGATTGTCGCCGTTGAGCTTTTTGGCTTGTGCCGCTCCTATCGCCACCGACAGTCCCTGGCCGAGCGAGCCACTTGCCACACGGATGCCGGGAAGTCCCTCGACAGGTGTCGGATGCCCTTGAAGACGCGTGCCCAGACGACGGAATGTGGCGAGCTCGGATACCGGAAAGTAACCGCGGCGAGCCAGAATGCTGTATAACATCGGACTGATGTGCCCGTTGGAAAGGAAGAACATGTCCTCACCTGCCCCATCCATGGTGAAATGCTCCGGGTCGAGCTGCATCTGGTCGAAATACAAGGCCGTCACGATGTCGGTGGCACCAAGCGAGCCGCCAGGATGCCCCGACTGACAACCATGAACCATACGGATGATATCACGCCTAACTTGCGACGCAACATCTTTTAATTCATTGATAGTCATAGTTTTATCAAAAAATAGTTTTAATTAGTTTTCTTTTGCAAATTTAAATGTTTTTACTTTGATAAACAAATTTTTTTATTATTTTTGTGAAAATTAATTTGTATATGCCAATAAAAAAGGGAAACGATAATAAGGAATTGATTTTCAAGGTGTTGGAGGGTGACGAGCTTTTGCCTTTCATCATGCGGAAAATGGATGGCATCAGCCGCACCAAAGCGAAAAACATGCTCTCAAGAGGCTCGGTGGCTGTTGACAACAAAAACGTCACCCGACATAATTACCGGCTCGTCCCCGGCATGGTGGTGAGAATAGCAAAGAACCACAAGCTTAATTCCTTCGACAACAAATGGGTCAAGATTGTGTATGAAGACCAATATATTTTTGTTGTGGATAAGAAAGCCGGCATAATCTGTCATTCTCCGAATCCTGCCGATGAGACGTTACAAAGCATTCTGAATCAATATCTTGAGAGAAATCATCAGAGATGCCACGCCCATACGGTGCATCGTTTGGACAGAGACACCTCCGGACTTATGCTTTTCGCCAAAGACAAGAAGACAGCCTTGAAATTTGAGGAAAACTGGAAGGAGACGGTGTATGACCGTCGTTATGTGGCGTTGGTGCATGGCGAGATGCGCAAGACGGAAGGCACCATCAGCTCGTGGCTTAAAGATAATGCGCAGTTTGTGACATATTCGAGCAAATTCGACAATGGTGGCAAGTATGCGGTGACACACTATAAATTAATAAAGGTGTCGGACGGGTATTCATTAGTTGAGCTGCGACTCGACACCGGACGCAAGAACCAAATTCGTGTGCATCTCGCCGACATAGGCTTCCCTGTTGTGGGCGACCGAAAATACGGCGACGGCGACGATAAGATACGACGGCTGGGACTTCATGCCTATAAACTTTGCTTCAAACATCCGGTGACCGGCGAGGATTTGAGGTTTGAGACGGAGATTCCGAGGGCATTCGAACTTCATGATAGAGCTAAAAATAAATAAAATAACGAGTCACCTGCTTTTTGAAAAAGAATTTTGCTTATATTTGCAGATTGATAATCTCTAAAAAATAAAAGTATGACTACTTGGCAGATTTGGCTGTTGGTTGCAGCAGTGTTTGTGATTATTGAGATATTCACCAGCGGGTTCGCTGTGGCTTGTTTCTCAGTGGGTTGCGTGTTCAGCGCGATATTGGCGGCATGTGATTTGTCGGTGACATGGCAGGTCGTGGCTTTCGCAATAGGAACGTTTCTGGCGTTCATTTTCATCAGGCCGTTTGTCATGAAAATCATAGACAAAAAGACCAACGACAACAATATCAAGACCAACATGGACAACATCATAGGGAAAACGGCGGTGGTGACCGAGCGCATCGAAGAAGGTGGCTACGGCCGCGTGAAAATCGACGGCGACGACTGGAAGGCTCGCACCGACGACGGGACGATGGTGGATGTTGGCGAAAGAGTGCAGATCTTATCTTACGAAAGTATAGTATTAACAGTTAAAAAACTATAATTATGATTTACGTAGTAATTGTTATCGCAGCGATAGTTGTCATTTTCGCTTTGGCAGGACTGAAGGTGGTCCCGCAGTCGGAGACATTGGTGATTGAACGTCTTGGCAAGTTCCACAAGGTGCTTCCTGCAGGCTTGAATATCATCTGGCCTATCATCGACCGCCCTAAAATCATCGTGACACGGAAAGTGGTGGAAGGCTATCAGGGACGCCAGATCGTGAAGATGAGCGAGACCACGCGCATCGACCTCCGCGAACAGGTGTACGACTTCCCGAAACAGAATGTCATCACAAAAGATAATGTGACGACAGAAATCAACGCTTTGCTTTATTTCCAGATCGTTGACCCGATAAAGTCAGTTTATGAGATTGAGAATCTTCCCAACGCCATTGAAAAGCTGACACAGACGACGCTTCGTAACGTCATCGGAGAGCTTGAGCTTGATGAGACTTTGACCTCGCGCGACACCATCAACGCCAAGCTGCGCGCCGTGTTGGATGACGCCACCAACAAATGGGGTGTCAAGGTGAATCGTGTTGAGCTTCAAGACATTACGCCTCCTGAGACCGTCCGTCAGGCGATGGAGAAACAGATGCAGGCAGAACGAAACCGCCGTGCCGAGATTTTGAAAGCGGAAGGCGAGAAAGCATCGGCGATCCTGAACTCCGAGGGTGAGAAGACATCGCAAATCAACAAGGCGGAAGCCGTGAAACAGTCCACGTTGCTTGAGGCAGAAGGTGTCGCGAAAGCCAAGATTATGCAGGCAGAAGCCGAGGCTCGCGCCATCCAGCTCGTGTCAGAGGCGATACAAGCAACGAAGACTGACCCCGCATCGTATCTTTTGGCGACAAAATACATCGAGACGTTGAAAGAGATGACAAGCGGCAAGGACAACAAGACGGTATATATCCCTTACGAAGCCACGAATCTGCTTGGCAGCATCGGAGGAATAAAGGAGATTTTTAAGTAGTTTGATGTCATCATCACGTGCGTAACACGTTGAATGACATTACATAACAATGCCATGACAGAGATAAGCCACGAGTTGTCAGAGAGACAGAGGAAAGTCGTTGACAAGCTGAATGAGATAGGGATTCCGTTTAGGATGATATTTCATCCGGCACTCCCCACCATCGAAGACGCTCTGAATTACTGGGGTGAGTTTGAGTGGACGCATTGCAAGAACCTCTTTTTCAGGAATCACAAGGGAAACCGCCATTATCTGGTGATTTTCGATTGCATGCAGCAGTTGGCCATTCACGACTTGGAACACCGGCTCAAGCAAGGCAAGCTCAGCTTCGCGTCGGAGGCAAGGATGGACAAATATCTCGGGTTGAAACCCGGAAGCGTCTCCCCTTTCGGCATTATCAACGACGCGGAGCACCATGTTTATCTGTATCTCGACAAAAATCTTCTTGAGCGCGAGTACATCAGTTTCCATCCCAATGACAACACGGGGACATGCGTCATAAAAACGACGGATTTGGTGAGGTTTTTAGATGCCATGGGAAACGGATATGAGTTTATCGAGCTTTATTAGTTGAATTATTTCTGATGTGAAGAGATAGTTCGTTTTCAAAAAAATTGTATCTTTGCAGTCAAATTAAAAGATTATTATATGGATTATTTTCGACGCATAAAACCGTGTGTTGAGTCAGAGATTGGAAAACTTGATTATGTCATTTTGCACGCTCCCGGCAAGGAGATAGAGCACATGACACCGGAAAACGCCCACAAATTCCTTTTCAGTGACATCTTAAATTATCGAGAAGCGTTGGAGAACTACAAAGACTTTGAAGGCAGTCTGAAGAAAGTCACCAATGTGTTGTATTTCAAGGATTTGCTAATAGATATCTTAAAAGACGCCGATGTCAAGGAGAACCTTGTTTTCAGCATTTGCGAGCAGGAGAACCTGCCTTATATGTCGGAGCTTTTGACGAGTTTCGATGCCGAGAAGTTAGCCACCGCTCTCATTGAAGGCTACGACAACAAGAGTCTGAAGGAACGTTATATCTTCCCGCCCATCCCGAATCTTTTCTTCATGAGGGACGCCTCGTTCACGATGTATAACAAAGTGATGGTCAGCAAGATGGCCACCGACGTCCGTGAGCGCGAGACCATGATATGGACTTCCATTTTCAACCATTCGAGCATTATCGATGTCGAGAGCGTCAACCCCATCCACCGTTACAGCATGAACGGGAGAGGCTCCGTCGAGGGCGGTGACGTCGAGATTGCGCGTCACGACATCATTTTAAGCGGCTGCGGCTCACGCACGAGCAAAGAAGGCGTCAACGCGTTGCTTGAGCATCTGAGAAATCTCGGCGGCACCCGACATCTCATAACGCAACAGCTGCCGTTAGAGCCGGAGTCATTCATACATCTCGACATGGTGTTCACATTACTCGACAAAGACCGTTGCATGGCGTATAAGCCTGTGATAATGAACGACAATCTGAAGACCGTTCACTATGAGGTTGACGGTTACGAGCACACCAAGATTACTGAGGAGAACAATCTCATCGAGGCCTTGGACAAACTCGGCATGCCGCTTGAGCCGATATTCTGCGGTGGCGGTGACGAGTACTACGGTGCCCGTGAGCAGTGGCATAGCGGTGCCAACTTCTTCGCCTTCGCGCCGGGAAAGGTGTTGGGATATGCAAGAAACCACAACACCATAGAGGCGTTGAGTCAAAATGGTTTCGAGGTGCTCAAAGCCGCCGACGTGTCGTCAGGCAAAGTGAATGTCAACGACTACAGACGCTGTGTCGTCGCCTTTGAGGGCAACGAGCTGTCACGTGGCGGCGGCGGCGCAAGATGTATGACGATGCCGATTCTCAGAGAGAAAGTTGACTGGTAGTCAACACTCTGCTGTCGCATTTTCCAAACGTTTCATCATAGAGAACATAAACACTGCGGAGATGACGCAAAGGACAATCAATACGCCCCAAATCATCACCAAGGAGAGACCTGTGTTCCATATCGAGCTGATTACTGACGTGAGGTAGTTGCCTATAGCGGTGGCGCCGAACCACATGCCCATCATGAGGCCTTTGAGTTTTGGAGGAGCCACCTTCGACACGAATGATATACCCATCGGGCTGAGCAGCAGCTCGCCGAAAGTCAACACCAAATATGTGGAAATCAGCCAGTTAGGAGACACGAGCACATCGCTGACCCCGCCCGTCTCCGACAATTCCTTAGGTGAAGGCAGTCCTATAGATGCCACCGCCATGACGCAATAGCCGAGTGCCGCCACGAGCATCCCCAACGCTATTTTACGTGGTGCCGACGGCTCTTTGCCTCTCTTCGCCAGAGCGCTGAACAACGCCATTGAGACAGGTGTCAGCGCGACCACAAAGAACGGGTTGAAATGTTGGAAAATCTGAGGAAGCAGACTCACCTCTTCGGGCACGTTAGCCGCCTTATACCACACGCCTGCCACACATGCCGCCAGCAGCAATCCCGACAAGGTTTTACCTTTCTTGGTGTCACTCTGGAACAGTCCGAACAAGGCATACACCCCGACGGCAATCATCGCCAATGTAAACACGTCGAAACCGATGCGTGTCCATCCTGTTGCCACCGAAGCGGTATAGTCGCGCGCGAAGTATGTCAGCGTCAGGCCGGCCTGCTGGAACGCCATCCAGAAGAAGATGACGACGGCAAACACAAGACACAACGCCACGACACGGTCTTTGGTCTGTTTCGGCGTCATCTCTATGGTCTTTTCCTCTGTCGCAGTCGTGGCTCCCTTACGCACGTCAACATGTTTGAATGATTTGCGGAAGCCGAAATAGATTGCTATTGAGAGAATCAACGAGATGCACGCCACGCCGAAGCCATAGCTGTAAGCCACTGATAATGAGTCTATATAGTTATGACAGAATGCAGTCATGTCACCGCCGAAGCTACTCTGCGCCGATGCCAGCGTCTCAAGTTTCGACATCCCGTCGGCGGTTATGGTGTCATCAAGGAACTGATGCGCCAAAGAAGGGATATTGGCATCGTATGTGAATCCGCTCTTGCCGAGGAAGAGGTTGGTGACTGCCGTCGCCGTGGTCGGGGCGAACATCGAGCCGATGTTGATGGCCATATAGAAAAGGCTGAATCCTCCGTCACGTTTAGCGGCGTATTTGGCGTCATCATAAAGGTTGCCAACCATCACTTGCAGATTGCCTTTGAAAAGGCCTGTCCCCACCGCGACACAGAGCAGAGCTATTATCATCATGGTGAATGCCATGCCACCTGTAGCGTCTTTCTGGGTAAACAGCAGCAGATAACCCGCGAACATCACGAGGATGCCCGTGACCACCGTCTTTCCGAAGCCCCAGAACCTGTCGGCGATGAAGCCTCCGAGGATAGGCATGAAATATACCGCGGCGAGGAAGATGCCGTAGAATTGTCCGGCGGCCTGCGCAGTGAGACCGAATTTCGCTTGCAGAAACAACACAAATATCGCAAGCATGGTGTAATAACCAAAACGCTCGCCGGTATTAGCCAAGGCGAGAGCGTACAAACCTTTTGGATGACCTTTGAACATAATGACTTATTTTTTGTTGTTAACAATCGAGACCTCGTCAATCATAATCCAGGCTTTTTCGCCGGCATATTCATGATTTGCCGGCAAAACGCCGAAGTTTTCCGCGAAAACCCTCACAAACTTCACATTTTTGGCATTGATTTTCGCCCTGGCACTCATGCGTTTCCCTCTCTCGCCGACGTTGAACATCGGAAACTCGGCGACGACAGGTTCCGTGTAATGCACCCCGTCGGAAGATGTCTGCAGCTTTATCATTTTCGGGCTGAGCACCCATTGGCTTGGAGCCACAGCAAAGCCCACGTATAACATGTCGATGTCGGTGTTTTCTGTCAGTTCGATAGTGGCGTCCATGTCGTCGCCCTGAAATCCGAGCCAGTTCTCCTGCCAGTCGCCGGCAACACCTAACTTATTGTCCATCAATGCGATATTCTTATTATCGGCATATCTTTGCATTGGCTCATGCACAAAAGTGGTGTTTTTTATGATGATTTTATCATTTTTCTCCGGCAGTTTATGAGACTCCTTAAAGGAATCCATCATGTCGGAGCTGACAATTCCGAAAGCGTCCTCGCCATAGAGGTTCTCCACCTGTCCATCTATATTCTTAAATGGACGTATTCTGAAGCTGTATTCATATATCTCATTCTTTATCAGATACTTATCGAGCGCGTCGGGACCGCAAGTGGCAGTGCCGAGCGGTGCTTGCCTATAGTCGATATTGACAGTCCAAAATGGTGCGGGTTTTATCCGGTTCATCCTCTCGGCTACAGTCAGTTCGGTGTCGGAATAGTTGTAAATGCTGAAGTTAAGGTGTTCCTTTCCTTCAATGAAAAGTCCGATGCCTGACTTATCGGTTATTGCCACCCATCTGACGTCAGCGCGGTTGCCGCTTTCCTGTGGTTCTTCGTGCATCTCGAAAAACTCAGAGGCATTTTTTTCGTACACCCCCACCCTTCCGGAGGCATTTCTGTCGGGATAGTTCTCGGTGTCTTTCCCGAAATAAAGCACCTTGTCGAATTTCAGCGGCATCAGCAGCTGTGTCCCTATTTTCGGAAACGTCCTGACACGCCCGGTCGGCATCACGTTCATTGTAACAACCACGTCGCCGTTGCTATTGACATCATATAAAATATTGGTAATCAATATTATATCATCTTCATAAAGATAATCCAATCCTACGCAAACAGCCACATGACCCGCATCGATACGTTGAATGTCATAAAGCTTGTTGTCGGCAACCACGAGTTGGTCGAGACCTGCCGCTTCCCATTTGCGCCTACCATTAGCGTCCACGTCGTCGTTGAGTGTTGGTGCGCGCCAGAAGTTAGGTTGCAAGGCACCGGAGAGCATCTCTTCAGCTCCATAGACCAGCGATGTCGGCAAGCCTTTATTTTTGTCGATTTTAAATCTGAAGTTATTGGTACTCAAGATGATAACATCGCTATCCTGATACATGTCAAGTTTTTGGGAGCATTGTATTGTTTTGGGTTGCGGCACAGGCACATCGAACTGAAGCTGCTCGTAGGCTATTTCGCTGCCTGCCGGGAGCAAGTCGTTGTCGTTCTGGGTTTTAAACGAGAAATTGACGAAAAACTCCATTTTAGGTTTATCTGTAAAGAAGACCGATTCAGGCAGCATTATTTGCACTTTCTGTGCTTCTCCCGGCTCGCAATTCAACTCTATTTCGCCTTTCATCAGCGTTTTTTCGTTTGAGAAAATCTCATAATCGCATGCAAAATCGCTTAGATTTGTGAAAAGATAATGATTTTCAACCACAAACACTCCATTTACCATGTCAATGGGCTTAACTTTGATGTTTTGGTAGCATTTTCTAACCTCGTCCATATGCCGATGCGGTATTCTGTCGCTTGTCACTAATCCGTTGACGCAGAAGCTGTCGTCGTTGCCGCAGTCAGGAATCTCGCCGAGGTCACCGCCGGCAGCGTACCATTTGTTGCCGTTTTCGTCATATTGTATGATGGATTGGTCAACGAAATCCCAGATGCAGCCGCCTTGAAGTTGAGGATATTTCTCGAAGACATCCATGTAATCCTGCAATCCGCCGCAGCTGTTGCCCATAGCGTGACAATATTCGACCATGATAAACGGACGTTCGAGCGAATCCAATTGATTTTCAACGAATTTAGTAAGATAATCCACTCCGGCGTACATCAGGCCTATATAGTCGGTGTTGTAGTCGTAGATGGCGCGTTCGCATATTACAGGGCGGGTGTCACGCTGTTTCATCCAGTCGTAGCACGTCTTGGTACACACGCCGTTGCCGCATTCGTTGCCTGTTGACCACACTATCACCGAAGGATGGTTTTTGTCGCGTTCCACCATATTTTTGCATCTGTAAAGAAACACATCTTTCCATTCGTCTTTTTTTGCCAGACTATGTTCGCCATAGCCTTGCGGATGTGACTCATTGTTAGCCTCGTCGATGACATAAATGCCATACGTGTCGCAAAGTTCATACCAATATTCGTCATCCGGATAATGGGATGTGCGCACGGTATTGATATTGTTTTCGAGCATCAGCCGGATGTCGCGTTCCATGGTTGTGCGGTCAACGCATTGACCTGAGGTGCCGCTATGTTCGTGACGGTTCACTCCTTTGATAAAAACAGGTTTCCCGTTCACCATCAGCAGGCCGTCCTTCATCTCAACTGTGCGGAATCCTATTCTAATGCCTTGAGTCTCAAAGACAACGACACCTTTCCTGTCCTTTATCTTGATTTCCAGCGCATAAAGATTCGGTTTCTCTGCCGACCAAGGATTAACGTCTTCGATTACTGATTTCTCAAATATCATATGATATAATCCATTGTCTTTCAATGGCATAAGGTCTTTATCCGTAACTTTCTTCACAAAAGTGGCGTTTAATTGTCGTCCGTTTTTATCCACTCCTATTACTGATGCCTCGACAGAAAACGTCTTTGGCAGTTTTTTTGTGTCGAACTGAATCGTCGCATCAAGCTCGAAGGTGCCGTTTTCATAATTCTCGTCAAGACCGGCTTTCACGAAATAATCATAGACGTTAAGTTTAGGTTTAGAATATAGTATGACATCACGAGTGATGCCGCTCATGCGCCAAAAGTCTTGAGCCTCAAGGTAAGAGCCGTCGCTGAAGCGATACACTTCCATTGCGAGCAGGTTTTTCGCGCCTATATTAATATAAGGTGTTATGTCGAACTCCGCCGGTGTCTTGGAATCTTCGGAATAGCCCACAAACTCACCGTTAATCCAGAGGTACATGGCCGATTTCACAGCACCAATTTTCAGATAAACATTGCGTCCTTTGAAGCTTTTCGGCACTTCAAACTCATGACGATACTGTCCCACCGGATTGAATTCCGTCGGGGCGTAAGGAGGATTCGACTTGAACTCGTTTGCCACGTTCACATAAACGGGGGTGCCATAGCCATTAAGCTCCCAATTACCGGGAACAGGCATTGATTGCCAATCACTTGCGTCATAATCGGGTTTGTAAAACTCATCGATTTTATCTTTTGGGCTTTCGCAATATGCAAAATGCCAGTCACCGTTGAGTATTATGCGGTTGTCATAAATCACCTCGGTCCGAGGCGGCATTTTGTTGACCTGATAGACCGACAAATCGTTCCACCAATCTTGCACATCAACATTCTGCGCTTTCGCACAAAATGATAACAGCATGACACTCAATAATATATAATGGAACTTCTTCATAAGAATAAAATTTTAACGTTTAAAAATGATATTGCGAAATTAAACATTTTTTGAGAATGCTTTAACTTTTTTGTCAAATTAATTTTTTCCGAAAACTGTTGATGTTTTAAAAAAAAATTTTATCTTTGCCTGTTAATCATTTTAGCATGAAAAAACATTTAGGCATAATTTTGTTATTGGTAATTAGCGCAATATCATTCTGTTCCTGCGAAAGGAACTGCCATTGCAAGAATCTCGAGGACGGCACGGAAAGCATCATGTACGGAGTGTATTCAAAAAAAGAATGCCGTGAAACAGAAGAGTTTTACAATGATTTATACAACAAAGACATTTACGAATGCACATATAAATAATTGATTATGAAAGAGAAACTGTTATTTGTCAGCGTAAGGCATCCACTGTTGCTGATATTGCTTCTTGCCTCGGTACTAAAGATTGCGGCAGCGATATTTACTGGTGGTTATATGTTTGACAATCAATATTTTAACTATTACAAAATACCATTGTCATGGCTTGACAACGCTTGGTTGGTTTACACCATCAGATTGCTGTTTGGTGCTTTCTCGTTGTTAATCATCACATTAGGATACTGCATCGTAAAGATTATAGCTGACAAGACAACCGCCTTGGAGGTCGCATTGCTGTTAGCGGTGCTGTGGAGCATGCCATACGTGAGTGTGCATCCGTTGCCTCAGGTGGTGTGCCTCCCCTTCCTGTTATACGGGACATTACTCATTCTCAAACAGAATAAGTTACTGAGTAACAATGATTTGGAAAAATCTCACCGCACAAGTTTCATCATAGCCGGATTCTTTTTAGGACTCGGATTCGCGGTTTATTACCAGAGTCTGATATATTTCATAGGCATTCTCATCGCTCTATTATGTTTGAAAAACGGCAAAGGAGCTTTGATGACTGTAGCGGGTTATGTCATTGCTGTTTTGCTCACACAAACTGTCACAGACCTCATCATTTGGCATCGTCCTTTCGTCAATATGATAGGCTTTTTCAGAAACAGCGGCGAGTATCTCTTCAACAACCTCCATTGGGATCTCGCATCCACTTCGTTGATTGTCACCGTGTTATATCTTGTGTTGCTTCCGTTAAGCGTGATGCTCTTTTACGGTTTCTTCAGAGTTTGGAAAAAATATATCCTTCTGTTCATGCCTACATTCATGGTGATGTTGTTCTATACGCTTTTCCCGAACCAACTATGGATTTACTCTTACACCATGATACCCACTTTCATCATCACCGGTTTTGTGGGTTGGAAAGAGTATTACAAGCGTTCTGTTTTCTGGACTCAAAGACGTTGGTTATCAGTGACTTTATATGCCATTTTTGCGGTTTTCAACACAATGGTGTTTTTCATGTCATTTTCTCCAAATTTCTTTTCAAAATAACAGGACATGACTAAAAACGAGGCTAAAAATCGGATTGCGGAGTTAAGCGAAACGATTGACAATCATAACTATAAGTATTATGTTTTAGCGCAGCCGAGCATCAGCGACTATGATTTCGACATGTTGATGAACGAGCTTCTTGCGTTGGAGAGAGAGTTTCCCGAGTTAGCGTTACCAAGCTCGCCGACGCAACGCGTCGGCGGCGACCTCACCAAGGAGTTTCCGACCATAAGACACAGATACCCAATGCTTTCGCTGTCAAACTCTTATAACCGCGACGAGATCATCGAATTCATAAGACGCATTGAGAAGACCATCGATGAGCCTGTGGAGTTTGTCTGCGAGCTGAAGTTCGACGGCGTTTCCATCAGCCTGACGTACGAGCACGGCATTTTGGTGAGGGCTGTCACACGCGGCGACGGCACACAAGGCGACGAGGTCACCAACAACGTCAAGACGATACGCACCGTGCCGCTTAAGCTGCGCGGCGACTATCCTGATTTTTTGGAGATGCGCGGCGAGGTCATCATGCCGCACGACAGCTTCAACAAAATCAACGCCGAGCGCGATGAACTCGACATGCCTTTGTTCGCCAATCCTCGCAACGCCGCCGCCGGCACCATAAAACTTCAAGACCCGAAAGAGACTGCCCGCCGGCGGCTTGACAACTTCTGTTACTACATGATGATGGACAACCTGCCATATTCCTCTCATTATCAGAGTCTTATGGCAGCTAAAGAATGGGGATTCAACATCTCGCCACATATAAAAGTGTGTAAAAACATTGACGAGATAGAGGATTTCATCAACTATTGGGACGAAAAACGCCGAAACCTGCCTTTCGACATCGACGGAATAGTCATAAAAGTCAACAGTTTCGCCCAACACGAGAGACTCGGCATGACGGCAAAATCGCCACGCTGGGCGATAGCCTACAAATTCAAGGCGGAACAGGTGCTCACCAAACTCCTAAGCGTTGATTTTCAAGTGGGACGCCACGGCACCATCACGCCTGTCGCCAACCTCGAGCCGGTGCTTCTGGCAGGCACCACAGTGAAACGCGCCACACTAAACAACGCTGACTTCATCCGCCAGCTCGATTTGCATTACGACGACATGGTCAAAGTGGAAAAAGGCGGCGAGATAATACCGAAAATCGTTGGAATAGACCTCGAAAAACGCAAAAACGACAGCAAACCGGTGGAATTTATCAAAAAATGCCCCGAATGCAACTGCATCTTAACACAAAAAGAAGGCGAGACGGCATGGTACTGCCCCAACAGCATAGGCTGCCCACCGCAGATTAAAGGTCGCATCGAACATTTCATCAGCCGCAAGGCAATGAACATCGAGAGCCTCGGTGAAGGAAAAGTCGAGGTAATCTTTGACAATCATTTGATTAACAACTACGCCGACCTCTACGACCTCACCTATGACCAACTCTACGGACTCGAGAAAGTGGAGACATTCATCGATGAGTCGAGCCTGTTTCCGGAAACGGTGACGAGAAAGGTCTCCTTCAAGGAAAAGACCGTCAACAACATACTCAATTCCTTGAAAAAATCACGGGAAGTGCCGTTCGCCCGAGTGCTTTACGCCTTGGGAATCAGAGAAGTAGGTGAAACAACGGCCAAGATTCTATCTAATGAGATGTGCAACATCGACAATATCATCAATGCTTCTGTCGAGGACTTACAAAGCATTAACACTATCGGACCGAGTATAGCGCAAAACATTCGTGACTTCTTCGACGACGAACGCAATATACTCATTGTCAATAGGTTAAAAGTTCATGGACTGCAATTCTCACAAGAAAAGAAAGAGAAACAGGATAATCTGCCGTTATCCGGCAAGACTATAGTGGTGAGTGGTGTGTTCGCCAATTTCTCAAGGGACGAAATAAAACAAAAAATCGAGGAGCTGGGAGGCAAGAACTCAAGCTCCATCTCGTCGAAAACCGACTTCGTTGTCGCCGGCGATAAAATGGGACCTGAGAAACGGAAGAAAGCGGAGGAACTGGGAATCAGGATAGTGGATGAAGAAGAATTTATTGAGTTAATCAGTTAGTCAGTTAGTCAACAAATAAAAATAATTATTATGTTAAGAAAGCTACGAGTTACATTGGCGGTTATCTTTTTCACGTTGATAACACTTCTGTTTTTAGATTTTTTCGGTGTCATACATGCTTGGTTCGGCTGGATTGCAAAGCTACAGTTTCTGCCAGCACTTTTAGCATCGAGCTTTGTGGTGGTCGCCGCCATTGTCATCATCACCTTGCTTTTCGGGCGAATTTACTGCTCTGTCCTCTGCCCTCTCGGTGTGTATCAGGACGGTGTCTCACGGCTCGCCGAGAAACGTCAAAAGAACCGTTACAAATTCAAACAAAGCCGCAAATGGCTGAGATACGGCATCGCTTTAGTGTTCGTTATTCTCGTGGCTTTGGGGCTTAATTCAGTAGCGATACTTATTGCACCATATAGCATTTACGGACGTATTGCAAGCAATATCTTCTCCCCTATTTATCTATTGATTAACAATGTTTTAGCATATTTCGCCGAGCGATGGCACAGCTATGCCTTCTATCACGTTGATGTTTATATCAAGAGCCTGCCGATATTCATTATTGCCATTGCTTACTTCTTGATAATCACCATATTATCACTCGTCAAAGGACGTTGGTTTTGTAATAACATCTGTCCTGTCGGCACATTGTTGGGCATTTTCTCAAAATATTCCGTTATAAAGCCACATTTCGACACTGAGAAATGCAACAGCTGTGGTCTTTGCGAGAAAAACTGCCGTTGCTCCGCCATCGACTCGAAAAACCATGTCATCGATTACTCCAGATGCGTCACGTGTTTCGTTTGTGTTGACAAATGTCATCGTGATGCCATGAGATACGGTTTAAACAAAGCCCACAACACCTCGGTAACGCCAGCAACCACTAATGATTCCGGCGATGAAGGCAAGACGTCGCGCAAGACGTTCATCGCCACCGTCGCCACCATAGCCACCGCCACAGCACTACAGGCACAAGAAAAAGTCGTTGACGGCGGTTTGGCGACCATAGAGAAAAAGAAAGCTCCGAGGCGTGAGACGCCGTTGAAACCCGCCGGTTCGGTGAGTCTCAGCAACTTCAGCACGCATTGCACCGGCTGTCAGCTGTGTGTACAGGCATGTCCCAACGAAGTGTTACGCGCCTCGTCACGAATCGAGACGCTCATGCAGCCTGAGATGTCGTATGAACGAGGCTACTGCCGTCCGGAATGCACAAGATGCTCTGAGGTGTGTCCTGCAGGTGCCATACGCAAAATAACACGAGAGGAGAAGACCGCCATACAGATAGGTCATGCCGTGTGGGTAGGACAAAACTGTGTGCCGCTGCGCGACGGCGTGAGCTGCGGCAACTGCGCGAAACACTGCCCATCGGGAGCCATCACCATGATGCCTTACGACCCCGACGACGCCACGTCACCGAAGATTCCGTCAGTCAACGAAGAACGTTGCATCGGATGCGGAGCCTGCGAACACGTATGCCCGGCACGACCGTTCTCAGCAATTTTTGTGGAGGGTAATTTTATACATAAGGAGGTTTAAGATGGGAAACAATATATCAAGAAAAGACTTTTTAAAGATTGTCGGCGCGACCGCAACAGTGTCGGCAGTCACATTATCTGGTTGTAAATCAGAGACTTTCGACAAAGAGACGACCTATTCGGCCGGCGATATCCCGAAGGACAAGATGACATATCGCATCAACCACAACACCAACGACAAGGTGTCGATTCTCGGCTACGGCATGATGCGACTGCCGATGAGAGACGATGAAATAGACCAGGAGATGGTGAACAAGCTCGTGGATTATGCCATGGAACACGGGGTGAACTACTACGACACCTCGCCCGCTTATTGCCGAGGCAGGTCGGAGACAGCCACAGGCATAGCGTTGAGCCGTCATCCACGTAACAAATACTTCATCGCCACCAAGATGTCGAACTTCTCGCCCACGACATGGAGCCGCGAGGCCTCTATGAAAATGTACCGTGACTCGTTTGAGAAGCTGCAAACCGACTATATCGACTACTATCTTCTGCACTCCGTTGGCAATGGCAGCAAAGACCTCGACGGATGGGACACCTTCCAAAAACGTTACATCGACAACGGTATGATTGACTTCGTGCAGGACGAGCGTAAAGCAGGACGCATACGCAACCTCGGATTCTCATATCATGGCGACCAGCGTGTCATAGAGTGGCTCCTCGACAACCACGACAAATATCACTGGGATTTCGTCCAGATTGAGATGAACTATGTGGATTGGGAGCATGCACACGACATCAACAGACGTAACGTCAACGCCGACTATCTCTACAAACGTCTCAACGACTTGAAGATTCCGGCCGTCATCATGGAGCCCCTCCTTGGCGGAAGATTGTCGAAACTGCCTGACAATCTGGCGAATACCTTGAAGCAGCATGCTCCACAGAGCAGCGTGGCGTCGTGGGCGTTCCGTTTCGTTGGAACCTATCCTAACGTACTCACCGTGTTGAGCGGCATGACGTATATGGAGCATCTGCAAGATAACCTCCGCACCTACTGTCCGTTGCAGCCCTGCACCGCCGACGAGCTCAACCTGCTGATGGACGTCGCCACAATGTATCTGAAATATCCGATAATACCTTGCACAGCCTGCCAATATTGCATGCCATGCCCATACGGTATTGATATTCCGACAAACTTCGGTTTCTATAACAAATGTGTCAACGAGGGCAGCATCGTTGAAGACCCTCAGTCAAAGGAGTTCAGGCGCGCGCGACGCAGGTTTTTGATTGAATACGACCGGCAGCTTGAGTCTGACAGACAAGTGGAGCATTGCATCGGGTGCAGCCAATGCGTCTCACATTGCCCGCAGCATATCAACATCCCCGAGCAGCTGACGAGGATTCATGACATCGTTGAAAGCCTCAAAAGCATGTAGATTTATATAAAATCCACAGAGACAAGCTGTTCAAGACAATTTTTGTCAACATCGTCGAAGGCACAAAGTCTCTCGCTGTCAATGTCGAGAACCGCTATCACGGTGCCGTTTCTAATCACTGGCACCACTATTTCGGATTTAGAGCGACTGCTACATGCTATATGTCCCGGGAAGTCGTCAACATTTTCAACGACAACGGTTTCCGCTTTTTGCCACGCTGTGCCGCAGACACCTCTACCCTTTTTGATGCGCGTGCAGGCCAACGGACCTTGGAAAGGACCGAGAACAAGCTCGTCGCCTGCCACACGGTAAAAACCGACCCACCAGAAGTCAAACGTCGCCTTGAGACATGCAGCTATATTCGCCATATTTGCAATCATATCTTGCTCATCGGCCACCAACGCCTCGATTTGAGGAAGCAGGCAATCATAAAGTTCCTGTTTGGAATCACCTTTAATCACTAAGTTTTCCGACATATTATACCAAATATAATGTTATTGACAACGCAAAAATTATCGCTTCCATCGACGACATCCCAATAAGCTTGTTGAGTCGCACGCCTTGCGCTTTGTCAAATCTCACATCAACGAAAACGGAATAAACAAGAAACGGCATCAGGAAAACGATGACTTTAAAATCATTAAAAATCAACAAAGACAAGCCTGTGGCGATTAGCGGATTCAGATAATAAACAATCTTCATGAAACCTTTGCCGAACACCGTGACGGTGGTCTTTTTACCATTTTTCAAATCTTGCTCCGCATCACGGTAATTATTGACAATCAATAAGTTGTTTGCCATTATACCCATTGCTATGCCAGCCGTTGTTATCTCATTGTTGACAAATCCGGTTTGTATGAAAAACGTCAAGACGACGGGTGCCACGCCATAGAACAGCACCACGGCAACATCGCCCAAAGCATGTCGGGAGAGCGGGAATGGACCAGTGGAATATGCCAAGGCGCATAACAAAATCACGATTCCGAACGGCAGCAGAATCAGGCCGCCCCAATATAACAAGGTGCAACCTAAAGCGAATGTCAATATCCCCCATAAAACAATTCCCTTCCGCATATTTTGAGGAGAAATCATGCCGGAAGCCACCATCCTTTGCGGACCAAGTCGTTCATTGTCAGCACCTTTCAAGCCATCGGCGTAATCGTTGACAAAATTTGACAATACCTGCGCCATCACCGCAAACGACAGGCAAATTATAGCAGGCAACCAATTGATTTCGTTGTATTTAGATGCTAATGCCACTGCCATGACGACCGGTGCCACCGAGACAAGCAATGTCTTAGGTCGGGACGCCTGAATCCAATATTTAAACTTCATTTTTCCCATGTTATGCTTTTTTTGCATGATAAAGACGACACAACCCACAAGACAAGGCTTTATGTGTAACTTCTTGACAACCAACGGCTTCAAGCATCTTTACAAATTCTTGAGGCAGCGGAAACCTCTCCACGCTTTGCTGAAGATAACGATAGGCGTCGCCGTTGCCTGAAACACGTTTTCCTATGAGCGGCAGTATATTCTTGAAATACAGATTGTAAACCCAGCGCATTATAACATTTTGAGGCTCAGACAGTTCCAAAATCATTATGTCGCCGTTTGGCTTCACCACGCGCACCATCTCGCTCAAGCCTCTCAGTCTGTCGGCGAAATTTCTCACACCGAAGGCGACAAACACCGCATTAAAGGTATTATCTTGAAAATCAATATCTTCAGCAAATGATTTAACAAACCTTATTTTTTCGTCAAGTGCCGATTTTTTCACTTTCTCCTGACCTATCTCAAGCATCTTGTCGGATATATCGATGCCTATAACCTCAGCGTTTGCTATTGTTTTAGCGATTTGAACTGTCGAATCCGCCGTGCCGCATGCCACGTCAAGAATCTTGGGGTTGGTGTTATGCGCCAACGACTTTTTCAGACGTCTCACAGCCTTACGTCGCCACGACTTGTCAACATTCAGCGAAAGCAAGTGGTTCAGCTTGTCGTAAGTAGGAGCTATGTCATTGAACATCAATACTATATGGTTAGTATCAATAGCCATATTTGTCTTTCCATTTAGCCTTGAGAGAGCGTCTCAATTCCATTTCACGAGGGTTGTCTTGTGGTGAATACAACCGCGTCCCGGATATTTCGTCAGGCAAGAACTCCTGTTCCACGAAGTTTCCGGGATAGCTATGCGCATATTTGTAACCGTCAGAATATCCTATGTCTTTCATGAGTTTAGTAGGTGCGTTACGCAGATGCAGCGGCACGCTGAGGTTGCCTGTTTTCCTCACCAATGCCTGGGCGGTGTCGATAGCCATTACAGCGGCGTTACTCTTCGCCGAGGAAGCGAGATATGTGGCTGTCTGCGTCAGAATAATCCTGCTTTCCGGCCATCCGATTTTATTGACGGCGTCGAAGCAGGCGTTTGCGAGCAGAAGAGCGTTGGGATTGGCGTTTCCGATGTCTTCTGATGCTAAGATAAGCATTCTTCTTGCTATGAAGAGCGGGTCTTCGCCGGCCTCAATCATCCTTGCGAGGTAATAGACGGCGGCGTTGGGGTCGCTGCCACGCAACGACTTGATGAATGCCGAGATGATGTCGTAATGCATCTCGCCCAGACGGTCGTATTTCAACAGATTGCTCTGTATGTATTTCGTTGTAACTTCATTATTTACAATGAGTTGCGTCGCTTTAGGTTCAGCATCGTCGAGCATTCCTACCACGAGGTCGATGGCGTTGAGCAGTTTCCTCGCGTCGCCACCGCTTATCTGCATCAGTGCCTCGTCTTCCTCAACGACGATGTCTTTCTTGAGATCTTGTTTCAGAGTCTCTACTGCGTTGACAATCAGCTTTTTAAGGTCATCTTTCTCAAGTTCTTTCAATATATACACCTGACATCTTGAGAGTAATGGCGAGATCACCTCGAAGCTTGGGTTTTCCGTCGTGGCTCCTATCAAGGTGACGAGGCCTTTCTCCACGGCACCGAGCAAGGAATCCTGTTGTGCCTTGGAAAACCTATGTATCTCATCGATAAACAATATCGGCGGTTCGGGAGCCATGCGCGCTCGGTCATAGACCTCGCGCACGTCTTTTACTCCACTGCTCACCGCGCTTAGCACAAAAAACTGGCGTTTCACCTGTTTTGAGATGATGTATGCGAGTGTCGTCTTGCCCACGCCGGGAGGTCCCCAGAATATCATCGAGGGGATGTGTCCGCTCTCAATGGCGTGACGCAGCACGGCATTCGGACCTATCAGGTGCTCCTGCCCGATGTAGCCGTCCAATGAGGTCGGACGCAGCCGTTCAGCTAATGGAATGGTGTTTCTCATCTTACAAATCTGTCGCCGGTTTCCTCAATAACTTTCTTTTTCCACGAATCAGGGTAACCCGGCTGCTTCGGTTTTGCCGGATAGCCGTGACCGTTACGTTTGAACTCGCCGTTCTCCTCTTGTTTGACGTTACTATCCAAGTATTTGACTAACAGATAGTTATCAAGCTCTTTCCATCGTGTCACCGTGTTTGCGGCGGCTTTTTTATCAAAATCAGTCAAAAATGCTATCGCTTCAGTGATGCCATCGTCATTCAAGAGCTTAACTGCCTGGGCATCAATGTCTTTAACCTGTTCCTGATAGCCGTTTTCAAGTTCTTTCTGCACTTTTTGTATGTCGCCGATCACCCTGTTATAAAACAGATATTTGAAATGAGCCAAGCGGTTGAACACCCAGAAGGCTGCGTTGTCGGAATATGTGAGCATGTCACCATTGCCGACGCGGAACTCTATCGGCACCTCGGAAATTGAGCAGTAGAACGGCGTGTAAACCGTTGAGCCCGTGTCATCTACGCCAAACCAAATGATTCCTCCCACTTGGTCAGGAAGCCAGCTTCTCGACTGCGCTATGAACGAGAAACCGGTCTGCATGGTCTCAGTGCTGCGCTCGTTAAAATATTTCACTCCGTTATATTCCCAATACAGCGGGTTGCAGCGATATGGCGAGCCGAAGGGTTCGGCACCGATGTCCAAAGTCTTGTCAAGCTCTGTTCCCTGAAAGTGGTTGCGCATGAACGACATCATATCGTTGAGCGAGATAAGACGGTCGGGCTTGATATACAACGGCATACGTCCGTGTTCAAGGTCTTTGCCCGTGACATAGTCCCAGTATTGGTCCATGCCGTCTGACACCTCGTTAAACATTGCCCATACACGCATGTCACAGATTCGCGCCGCTGAGAAATCCACAGGAGCGTATGCCGCACTGAAGTCGAAATCCTTGTCTTTGCCGTCGAAATAGCCTTTTTTGCGGGCGAATTTGATGATGTCGTTTTTGTAAATGACCTCCACCTCTTTGTTATACAGTTTTTTCCAGTCTTTGTCAGTGATTGACTTCTTGCCGTCTCTCAGCGGGAATGTCTGTATTCTCGCGGCGTTGGCATGTCCCGACACATATCCGTCGGGGATGCGGATGGCCACCCACACAGCACCTTTCTCCTCTCCTTTTCCGATGATTTCCATATACCACACCTCGTCCTTGTCGGAAATGGAGAACGACTCCCCATCGCTGCCGTAACCATATCTCTCGACTAAATCAGCCATGATTTTTATTGCCTCCCTCGCCGATTTGGAGCGTTCGAGAGCCATAAACATAAGGCTGCCATAGTCGATAAGACCATGAGGGTCAACAAGTTCCTCGCGCCCGCCAAAGGTCGTCTCACCCATCGCCACTTGATTTTCATTGATATAACCAACCACCTGATAAGTATGAGCCGGCTGAGGCACATAGCCTCTGATTTCGTTGGTGCCGCGGTCATAGACAGTCCGCATACTGCCTTCCGACCAATCGGCGGCGGGAGTGTAATAAAGCTCGCCATATCTGATATGTGAATCAGCGGCATAGGTGATGAAATTTGAGCCATCAACGGTGGCACCCTTAGTAACCAAGAAGTTAGTACATGCAAAAACGTCAAGTTTTATCACAAACAGCGACAAAACAAGCAATAATCTTAAAACTCTCATATCTAATATTTTTAACTTTGCAAAAAAACAACTATAATATCCTTGACGACATAAAAACCAATCACCAAGGTATAAACTATCTTCATAAATGTCCCGGTCAGGAAGCCGATGAACGAGCCGAAAGCCGAGCGCAATGCCTGATTATCAGGTGCGCCGCCCGTCTTTTCTCCGATATAAGCACCCAAAAACGGACCGCCTATGATGCCGAAGAGACCGAACGGCCCTAAAACGATGCCGAGAGCAGGCAACACTATAACGCCTACAATCAAACCGATGGTGCTGCCACGCGTGCCGGCTTTGGTGCCGCCGAATCTCTTGGTACCCCACACCGGGACAACAAAGTCGAGAATGGTTATGACAACACAAATAATGCCGGTCACCACCAAAAACCTTGCCGAATATTGTATCTTATCCGTCCAATGAAGCAACAACAATGCCAAATATGTCAGGGGAGTGCCCGGAATGCCGGGTATAATGTCACCGACAAAGCCGATAATCACCACTATAACCGCCAAAATCATCAAGAAATAATCCATAAAAAAATTTTGCACAAAGTTAATAATTTTTGACGAGAGTCTATAAAAAAAGTTTATCTTTGCGGAAAATTAGGTAAACAAAAACTAAAAAAATGAAAAGAAGCCTTTTATTAATAGGTATAATCCTATTCAGCTATCAGTGCTTTTCCTGGGATTTATCAGGTATAGCAGGTGCTCGCGGCAATGCGACGGGTAATTGCTCTGTGTCGTTGTGCGACTTCTGGAGCATTCAAAACAATCCGGCGGGAATAGCAAACCAACGCTATTTTGGCGCAGGAATCTCTTATGAAAACCGCTTTTGCATGAAAGAGCTGAGTTTTTACAACACGGCTGTCGTCGCACCTTTGAGAATCGGCACCGTCGGACTTTCATTGAGCAGGTTCGGGTTCGAGAACTTTAACGAGAACAAACTCGCATTAGCGTACGCCAGAGCTTTCGGCCATTATCTTAAAATGGGCTTAAAGCTTGATTATCTGTGGTTTAAGTTCTCCGATGATTATGAAAAACGACGAACGGCTACGTTTGAACTCGGAATACAATCCGACATCACCAAGGATTTACGCATCGGCGTTTATATATTCAACCCAATCAACGTGAAACTGAAAACCATTCATAATGACCGTGTTCCGGTTATTTTCAGATTCGGACTGTCTTATAATGTCACTAAAGATTTCTTGACGACATCGGAGGTGGAATATGACTCCGACAACGGCATAGACTACCGTTTCGGCTTGGAATACAACACCGTAAAAGAGTTTTACATACGCGCGGGCGTACATACCAATCCGGCGACGGCAAGCGTGGGTGCCGGATACACCTTTAACAGAGTGATTGTTGATGTTTCAGCCACCATGAACCAATATACGGGAGTGTCGTTTCAAAGCAGTCTGATATTAAAAATCAAGGAGGTGAAACAATGAAACGGCTACTTATACCTTTATTAATGATATTTCCGTTCATAGCGTCCGCACAAAACGAAATCACCGACGACATCATAATAGACCAGATTGAACGCATGACGGAAAACTCCGAAAACGAGACGGATTTCACTGACCTCATCGAGGAATATTGGACTATTTGCGAAAACAAAATCAACATCAACAATCCTGATGAACTTAACCAACTTATTGAATTACACTTAGTTAACGTTTTCATTGTTGAGAAAATAAACGAATACCGGAGAAGTTTCGGCGATTTTATGCTGTTCGACGAACTTCATTTTGTAGAAGGCATCGATGAGATGACCTTGAATATTTTGAAGCCTCTGATTATCTTTGAGAAACCGCAGGAAAAAGAGAGACTCCGAGCAAAGGACATTTTGCGACACGGAAGACACCAGACCATTTTCCAATTGGAGCAATGTTTCAACGAAAAGGCTGGTTATCAAGATGTTAGCGATTCTATTTTGTATCAAAACCCTAACAAGAAATATCTTGGCAGCCCGCAAAAAATGCTTTTGAGATATGGCTTTTCCTCAAGAAACAAGATAGAATGCGGCTTTGCGATGGAAAAAGACGCCGGAGAATATCTCTTCACACCCAAAACCAACGATTCCATCAAACGACTGCTTGGCGACAAGGCTTATAAAACCATTGATTTTATGTCGTTTCATTTTGTGTTGAACGACTGGAAATTTGTGAAGACATTGGCTCTTGGTGACTTCCAGCTCTCGTTCGGTCAAGGCGTGACAATGGGTTCCGGTTTGGCTTTCGCCGCCAGCGGAGGCTCGCTTCTAAGAAGGACTAAGAAGATTCGTGCCTCAAAATCGGCTAATGAGGCAAGATATTTGCGAGGTGCCGCCACCACATTGAATTACAGGAATTTTGAGCTGACGATGTTTTATTCCAACAAGAAAGCCGATGCCAATGTCAGCGTTGTTGACAGCCTCGGAGAGC
Organism: uncultured Bacteroidales bacterium; assembly: GCA_937906455.1. GTDB lineage: Bacteria > Bacteroidota > Bacteroidia > Bacteroidales > F082 > Limimorpha. The sequence goes on from CALCYT010000046.1 coordinate 44,948, forward strand.
CGTTGGCGGTGACTGCGCTGCAACAGACAGGACTGCATAGGACATACGGTGAACTCATTGACCGTCATGCGATTACGCAACAGTTGCTGGGTGGTAATGTGAGTTATAAAGGCTCTAATTTCCAGATAGGATACACCTTTCACAAGACAATACTTAGTTGTGAGCTAAACCCCGACCCCCGCTTGTACAATACTTTTTATTTTCGAGGCAAGACACTTGTAAATCAAGGAGTTGATTTTTATTATGTGTTTAGTAAATTCGCATTTTACGGTGAGGCAGCTCTCAGTGACAACGGTGCTCCCGCAGCATTGCTCGGAACAACAGTGCAACCTGCCGGTTATATCGATTTTACTGTGCTTTACAGATATTATGACAAAAAATACCAAAACTTTTACAGCAATGCCTTCGCATCAAGCAGCGGGACACGTAATGAAAAAGGCTTATATCTCTCTACATCAATAACTTTTGCACCGCAATGGAGACTTGTAGCCACCGCTGATTTCCCACAATCCGATTGGATAAAAACCACGGCATACGCTCCAAGCAGAATGCAGGATTATAATATGCGAATTGAACATCAAATCAACGCCAAGGCACTGTTTCTCATACAGTTAAGATATAAAGACAAGGAGAAAAACGGCTCAGGTGACAACACTTACATGCGCCCGTTGGTCCATGACCGCAAGACGACGTTACGCATTCATGTCACCTACCCTGTCGGCAACGATTTCATACTGAAAAACAGAGTGGAACTAAGCGTCAACAAAGACGCGCAAAAAAACGGGAGATGCTATCTGATTTACCAAGACATCATATATAACCCTGAAAATCAGTTGTTTAGCTTCGCTTTCAGATACGCCTTGTTCGACAGCCCCGTCGGTGCCGTTTATACTTACGAAAACGATGTGCTAAATGCCTTCGCCATAGGGAGTTTTTATCATAAAGGCATGAGAATCTATATGTTAGGAAAAGTAAAACTCCGATGCGGACTCTCAATAAATGCGAAAATCGGCTGCACTATCTACAGCGATGTCGATGAGATTGGAAGCGGACTTGAAAAAATTGAAGGAAACGTGAAGACTGAAGGGAAAATTCAAATAATTTGGAAAATTTAAACACTCTTTGGATTTAAATGGCGATTTCTCCACTCCGTTTCACTCCGTGTCGGAATGACATGCTTCAATATAATTTTTCACGTTTGATTAGATAGGCTGTCAGAACTTGGTCGTAAAGCTTGTTGATGTCGGCCTCGACGTAGTCGATTTGATATTGGTAGCAATGGCGCAAAAGCTCGTCTTTCTTCGCCTTCATGATTTGCTCGTATTTCTCTTTAACCTCAGTCGGGTTGAGTTTCACCACATCACCCGATTCAAGGTCAACAAAACGATATGGACGGTTCTCGAACTCGAGTTTTTGCTCAAGAAGTCCGTCATGCACGTGAAACAGCACCACTTCGTGCTTGTTGTAACGCAGATGTTCAAGGGCAGCAAACAAGTCATCGTATGAAGCCAGGCTTTCCAACATGTCGCTGAAAATGATGACAAGCGAGCGTTTGTGAGTCATCTCGGCAATCTTATGAAGACAGGCAGTGGCGTTGGTGTCTTTTTTCTTGTCCTTGTTGTAAGGCAGCAACAGCTTTTCCATCTCGTTGTAAATCATGTTGATATGCACAGGGGCGAGCTTGGCATCAGTATGGACAGTGATGTCATCATCAAACAAATCAAGACCGACAGCATCACGTTGGCGACGCATCAACTCCATTATGGATGCTGCACTGTAAACAGAGAACCAAAGTTTGTTGGGATTTTGGTAGTCAAGGCGTTGTTTTACAGGGAAATACATGCTCGAGCTTGTATCTATCACAAGCTGGCAACGAAGGTTGGTCTCCTCCTCAAAACGCTTCACAAAAAGCTTGTCAGTCCGGCCATAGAGTTTCCAGTCGATATTACGGATTGGCTCGCCGGTGTTATAGAGGCGATGTTCCGCAAACTCGACTGAGAACCCATGAAACGGACTCTTGTGAAGTCCCGTGATGAAACCCTCGACAATCTGTCGGGCATGAAACTCAAGACTCCCGAGAGGAGCGATATTTGATTTCTCCAATGACATGCTTACATTTTGTCATTTCGACTGAAGCGTAATGAAATGGAGCGAAATGGAGAAATCTCAAACAAATAAGACAAACGAATCTCTATGTCATTGATTTATTCACTCCCTTCGGTCGCCCGAAATGACACCTAACGTCTAAAGTCTAAGGTCCAAGGTCTTAAACAAACTTTTTCAGTTTCTCCTCGAACACTGCTTTTGGAGCGCCGCCTACGTGTTTCTCAACGACTTCGCCGTTCTTGAAGAAGAGCACTGTTGGCACATTTCTGATGCCGTACTGTGAGGCGAGAGCGCCACATTCGTCAACGTCAGCTTTCACGACCTTTGCCTTGCCTGCGTATTCGTCAGCCAACTGATCCATATAAGGAGCAATCATGCGGCACGGACCGCACCATGTTGCGCCGAAGTCAACCATTACAGGGACTTCCGATTTCAAGACTTCTTCCTCGAAGTTCTGTTCATTGATTTGCTTTGCCATAATAAATGTTTTAATTAGTAAATTAACGATGCAAAGATACTAAAAAATTTTTAAAGTTGCTTATTTAACTCATCGTTTTTTTTTAATATGATTCCACCCCCATTCGGGGTCCTATTGAATCTACGATGCACTCATCAGCACTTTCGTCGGTGACTCATCTGTTGTATGCTTGGGAGTTCTGTTCGTCTTGGATAACGATGTCGAACGATGCGGTGACGTTGTCGTATGACAAAGTCTGCGGGTTACGCCGACGACCCCAGGCGTCGAAGCTGAGCGATTGCTCAAGATTGCCTCTTTTATCGGTTATGATATCCCAGCTGCCGAGATTGTCGGTGTGGACATAATGTAACCTGAATCCGTCTGTTGAGCTGAGGTAGGTGAGACAGTGATCGTATGTGAAGTTCTCCTGAAGTATGGGTCTTATCAGTTGAGGAATAAACCTGTCAATATGTTTATTTTTTTTGTTTTTTTACAACACCATTTATCCTAATCATCATATTAGGTGCATTAACAGCATTTGATTTGATCATTGTACCTTTATTAAATCTCCCGATATTACTTGTGTGAAAACCAATAATTATATAACCGCTATCCTTGGGATATATTGGTTCTTTCGGCCATTGGGGTATTGTACAACCGCAAGAAGTATATGCGTTTGTTATTATTAAAGGTTCATTTCCAATGTTTGTAAATTTAAATTTATGCGACACTGTATCTTTTGACAGAATTGTGTCAAAATCAAACTTAGTTTCTTCAAAATAAATAATAGGCCCATTATCACCATCTATTATTTGTGCATGTACAAAAACATGCATAAATACACAAATAATAACACTTAGAATTTTTCTGTTCATTTTCTTCCAATAATATATAACAAGTTTGAATAATCATCAAGCCATGTGTATTTTATAATACTTTTTTTATCCGGGGAAATTAAATAATATGATGGAAAATATGGAATGTTTATCTGTGTATTGATGCCTTTTGCTGAATAAATACAATCATTTAAATTATATTTATTTGCTATCTTCTGTAAGGCTTCATAATTGTTGGAGTAAGGATTTATACATAATACTGTAATTCTGTTTTGTTGCAGCACTGTCGTCCCTAAAGAATCTTTTTCATGGCGCATTTTTTCCATGTGTTCATAACATGGTGTACATCCAAAAGTCCAGAAATTAATGAGAATCCACCCTTCGTGATCATTTATAGTAGTTGTATCACCTGATAAACTTATTAAAGGGTATGACAATAAAGATGCTGACAATTCTGTATTGCGCGAATTAATCATACTATAAGGAGGGTTATTCTCATCATGTTTTGAATAATATTTGTACTTTTTATTATTCGGATCAAATGTAATTGAATAATCAATCGCCTTATTATCATGACTTATATTCTTTATTATATATTTAATATTTTCCGAGCCATGTTCTTTATCATATAATTGCCATATATTAACGCTGTCGACCATACTTGTTTCTTTATCGACCCATGTAATACAATAATACTGTGATGGTATATCGAACTTATTTGTCTTTGGATTTAATTGATTAGATTTCATACTATGCCCATAAAATACCATATATGAATTGCCATTTATGATTGTATCTTTACAATAATGTTGTATTATGTGGCGAGATCCAAATAAAGGATCAAGTGTTTGTCTCTCAATATATGGTATATATCTGATTTTGTCTTCATAATAAGAGCGCGTCACTTCATACCATTCGCTGTTTTTGTTTTTATTAAATATAGAAAATTCACAGTCTTGATTATTAACAAAATAAATAGAATTGTTGTCTGTCATATAAAATCTTCCGAATGGGTCTGAAAAAAACACTTTCGACACCTTGTTTGCATTATAATAGCTGATATTATATGTTAAATCAGGTAATTGTTGACCATTATATTCCGTACGGACAACAATGTCAAAGTTAATCCAATTGTAATTCTTGATGGCTTTATTTGCCAATTTACCATATTTGTATTCTGCATTTATTGTTGTAAAAATATTGGATTTTTTCTGAGCATGAAGTGCAAATATTGATAAAAATAGCAAGAACAATGGTAAAAGAAATAGCTTTTTATGAGTCGTTCTCATATTATGAATAACTTATAATAAATTTAGGATGAGGGTGTGCTCTATCAACAATCAGTGCATCTGTTTCAACGTTTATGATATTACCATTAGACACGGTAAACAAAGTTCCTCTTCCTGTTTCACGGGTATCGACATTAGCAGAAGCCAATTGATATGAGCCTGATAATAATTCTGGATTTATATAAAAATATGTTATTCCATCGACATTTTCGGTAATAAGACATTCTTTCATAAAGAAATGTGTAATTACTTGTTCATTGAGTACATCAAAAACACTGACAACTAATGTTAATGGATTTAAATCAGTACCGTCACCTAAATCAATATACCAATCTTCGACAATGAATTGACGCATTTCTTTAGAATCCAATACATCTTTATCCATTTTTGTTTGCAAGTCATCAACCGACACATAATAAGTCATTTCTCTTTGTTTTGACATTGATGCAATAGGTTTAGACTTCTCGTGTTTTGTTTTGTTTGGCAAAATACGGTTTTCTTTGTTACATGACAACAAAGTCATAATTACAAATAATACAATTGCTGAAATTTTAAAATACTTTTTCATTTTTTTAGGATTTAAAGTTAATAATTTATTATAAGTTATTTATTCTGAAACTACAAACTCCCCCAAATACTCATCGCCATTCGGCAAAGTGAATGTCACGAAATAGCTGCCGGATGAAGGTATATAATATTGTTAGCCTGTCGGCGTTTGAACTGACAAACAGAAAATGGTTGTACCCGATGCTGTGGAAATCTCAACAGTAACCTCACCGAGGTTCTGAGAGAAGGCTACAGTAAGGGAGTGACCAGTAATAGAAGCTGAAATAGAATTAGTTTTAGGAGCGCTGCCATGTGCAGATTTCGCAATCAAAATAATGTCTCCTCCGTCATTAATATAGGTGTTTTTTTCTTTTGGATACCCCAAAACCACACCCAACATCAGACCTGTTAACATAATAAATTTTCTTACCATAATGTTGTGATTAAATTCTCTTGCAAAAGTATAGTATTTCTTTGAAAGGAATTTAAAAACAGTGCTTGAATTAATGCTTGAATTTTTTTATTGGTGGGGGATATATTGATAATCAATTTTTTATAAAATATCAACAATATAATCTGAAAGCTTTTTATCAGCACAAAGAATACGCCCTAACTTATCAGATTGTTTTTTTATTGTTGAAAAATCACGTCCTTTCAATACGGAAATTTGACTGTCATCAAATCCGAACATGTATAAATAACACAGTTGAAGGTCGTTTTTCTTTTTTATGCCGTTCAATATAAGGGCTTTTCTGAAATTGTCATAATGTTTGCATACAGCATCTTCCAATAAACTGAACATGTCGTCATCCATTACACAATCCATGTGGTCATAATACTTGTCTCTTGAGGTTATGTGTTCCGATAGGATTGTCTCTATAATTCTTTTGCAAATAGGTTCTTCAATAAAGTGTTTATATTGTTCCGAATTTGTTTTGACAGGCATAAAAAGCCGTTTTTCTTGTTCCTTGTTAAGATTATCCACCAGCTTTTTTTTCTCTTCATGATGCTTGTTTCTTGATTTTATGAATATCGAACCAAAAGTCATCAATGCAAATAGAACAATAATTATGACATATTGTGCCCATTTGGAACTGCCTTTTATAGCGAGACTATATGGAGAGTTCTGTTTTATCATAAAGCTACTATATAAAGCGCTTAATGTTGCCCCTTGAACATTGTCGTCAAGTTTACGTATAGTGTATTCCGCCAAAAACTCCGTGTAAATCCTTGCGTGTATCAAATCATCATTTAAATTACATATAGATTGGAGGTGCCGTGCTGATAATAGTTTTGATGAGATGTCGTCACTATTCTGAAAGACGTTGGACAAATATAAATAAGCAGAATCATATATGCCTTCTTTATAAAACAGGCAACCAACTGTCAACATGCGTGTTAGTTTTTCATCTTGTGTCTCGGCATGTCTTAATATGTTGTTGAAACAAGGAATGATACTGTCCAAGCCACATCCCGATAGATATAACAATAGAGCGTTGCTCGTTACTAAATCTCTATACAATATATTGTTCGTATCAGGAATGTGTTTTAAGGCATTATTATAATAATACTGGGCACTGTCATTCATCATTTTTTCGTGGTATTGAAGGCCGATTCTATAATTTAAATTAGCAATATTTAATGAAGAGTGAGTGTCTTTTATTATGAATGATAATGATTTTTTGAAACAATCGATTGAATTGTCAATCATAAATTGGTCTGAAAACAACTCACCAAGTCGTGTATATGTCAGTCCAATAAACTTCGCCTTGTACCCTACAAAATCATTCTCTTGAAAATGCCTCTCCATTATCTCCAAAGTATGCAGATATTCCTCGCACGCCTCAACAACGCTGTCGTTTTCATAGAATCCCACACCGTTCATGTAATGGGAGCGAGCGGAGAGCATTGTAATATCATCGTTATTCGGATATCGCAATGCAAGGCTGTCGAAATAACGCATGGCGGTTTGTAAATAGGCACGGCTGTGCGTCTCTACAAATCCATCCTGCGGATTGTCGGTTTTGTAGAGGGCTTCGGAAAGGAGAAGAGAACGATAACTCTCGTTGAATATAGAGGAGATGTCTCCACTACCTTCTCCCTTCGGTCGGAGTTCGGTCGAAACGACAGGGTCGGTTCTTCGCACTTCGTGCTCGTAATGACATGACAGGAGAGCTTGCAGTGCGGAATCTGGAGAGTGCTGCATGAGGGAGTCTGTTTGGAGAAGCTCCGCATCAATGGGAAGCTGAAAATCGGTAATATCCTGATGCTTGCCACATGAAGCAAGAAAAAAAGCAACAACCAAAAATATCATCAATCTTTTCATATTGAAAACTCCAACTTAAAACACATCTCCACTAATTGCCTTTCAGCAAATCATACGTCACCAAATCCGAATAATCGTTCATTTTTTTGAAAACTGCCTCAGCGTTGATTCTCCCTTTCTCGGGATGCGTGGAGCAAGTCAGGCCACGTTCCTTGTCAACCAACAGCATCGAAAACGGCTGGTTGCCCGGATTATCCTTGATAACATTGATTATCTCCTTCACGTTTTCACTGTTCAACTCATTGACATTCAACACAAATTTAGCTTCACGTTTCGATTTCGCAAACACTTCGTCAAGCAGTTTCACGTCCGACACCTTCAACTCATTCGCGCGTTTCTTTTCATCCGGCAAGCCTCTGTTATAAAAAGGCTCCTGCACCACTCCGGTCATAAACAGCGGTGTCCCCACCACTAAAAGATGATGATATTTCATGTAATTCTCGCCAAACAGTGCAAATTCGTAGCTACCTGTCTGATCCTCAATGACGTATCTGCCGAAAGTATTCCCAGCTTTCGACGTCGCCTCTATCGATGATGACACTATGCCCGCCACATGCACCGTCACTCCTCTCCTATTCAGGATGACATCCGGTAGATTTTCGAGTTTTGTGTCAACGAAATACCTGATTGTGTATGCGTAAGTATCAAGAGGATGCGAGCTCAGATAAAATCCGATGGCTTCTTTCTCCTCGTCAAGCATCTTGATGTTCGACCAGTGCTCACAATTCGGGATATCGAGTTTGAACAGGTCGTCGCCGCCTGCCGCCTCTAATTCTCCGAAGAGGTCGATTTGCGCGTTGTTTTTGCGTTCGTTGCTTGCGTTGACCTGTTTTATCGACTTCTCGATGAAATTCATCTTCTCACCTGGAGCGATATAGAAATAGGCTGCTCGGTGAAGCTCGTTGAAATCGCTGAAAGCTCCTGCTCTCGCAAGCTGTTCAAGTACTTTCTTGTTGAGATGTTTAGCTCCCACCCTCGCCATGAAATCGGCGAAACTCGTATAACGGCCGTTGGCCTCACGCTCCTCCTTCACCAAGTCAGCCACCTCGCCAATGCCTTTGATTCCACCCAAGCCATAACAGATATCGCCTTTGTCATCAACGGTGAACTTATATTCAGACTTGTTTACATTTGGCGGTAACACATTGATTTTAAGACGTTTGCATTCATCAAGCATAAAGACGACCTCTTCAGCGTCGCGGATGCTCGAATTCAACACTGCCGCCATAAACTCCGCAGGATAATGCGCTTTCAGATAGGCTGTCTGATATGCGACCCACGAATAACAAGTGGCATGCGATTTGTTAAAGGCATAAGAAGCGAACTTCTCCCAGTCGTTCCAAATCTTCTCGAGGGTTTTCGCATCGTGACCGAGCTCCTGACCTTGTTTCATGAACTTATCCTTAAGCTCCATCATCTTCGCTATCTGCTTCTTACCCATTGCCTTACGCAAGGTATCCGACTCGCCTCGTGTGAAGTTGGCAAGCTGTCTCGACAGAAGCATCACCTGCTCCTGATATACCGTCACGCCATAGGTGTCCTTGAGATATTTCTCCATCTCGGGGAAGTCGTACTCAATCGGCTCCCTGCCCTGCTTTCGCGCGATGAACTTCGGAATATAATCCATCGGACCCGGACGATAAAGAGCGTTCATAGCGATAAGGTCTTCAAACACAGTAGGTTGCAGTTCCTTTAGATATTTCTGCATGCCGGCCGATTCGAACTGGAACGTTCCGATGGTGTTACCCGAACTGAACAATTCAAAAGTCTCCTTATCGTCAATCGGGATATGGTCGATATCAAGGTCGATGCCATGTGTTTTCTTGATATTCGCGAGAGCGTCCTTTATCTGCGTCAAGGTCTTCAAGCCTAAGAAGTCCATCTTGATAAGTCCCACCGTCTCCACGACATGTCCATCATATTGAGTGACAAGCACATCCTCGTTGGTGTCCTTGTCTTTGATGGTACACACCGGCGCGAACTTCGTCAGGTCATCGGCACCGATGATGACGCCGCAGGCATGAATGCCTATCTGACGGTTGGTGTCTTCAAGCTCGCTCGCATACGTCAGCATCGACGAAACGTTTTTATCTTCACCTTCGAGCATGTCATGCAGCTCATTGACATATTTGTAGCAGTTCTCAAGGTTGACTTTCGGTGACTTGCCGTTTTCATCTTTTATGTTCTCCGGGAAGCCCTTGTCGGGGATGTAGCTCTTGATTTTCGCCACCTCCGACAGCGGTATTTTCTGCACACGGCTCACGTCTTGTATTGCCGATTTCGCCGCCATGGTGCCGTAAGTGATGATGTGTGCCACCTTCTCCTTGCCGTATTTATGTGTAATCCAGTCGAGAACCTTGCCACGCCCGTCATCATCGAAATCGACGTCGATATCGGGCAGTGAGATACGGTCCGGATTAAGGAAACGTTCGAACAGCAAGTCATATTTCAAAGGATCCACGTCGGTGATTCTCAAGCAGTAAGCCACCACTGAGCCTGCCGCCGAGCCACGTCCCGGACCCACCGACACGCCGAGCTCCTCGCGTGCGCCGCGTATGTAATCGGCCACGATGAGGAAGTAACCCGGGAATCCCATTGATTTCATGGTGTGCAGCTCGAAGCTGATACGTTCCTTCTGCTCGTCGGTGAGGTTGTCGCCGTAACGCGTCTTTGCGCCTTCCCAAGCTAATTTCGCAAGGTAGTCGGCCTCAAGTTTTATGCGGTACAACTTCTCGTAGCCGCCCATTTTCTTGATTTTCTTCTCAGCAGCCTCCTGACTCATCACCACCTCGCCATGCTCGTTGCGTGTGAACTCGTTGAAGAGGTCTTCTTCGGTAAATTTCCGTTTGTACTCCTCCACCGTACCGAACTCCTGAGGGATGTCGAACTCCGGCATTATCGGGTCGGAGTTGATGGAATATGTCTCCACCTTGTCGGCGATTTCCATAGTGTTTGCAAGTGTTTCCGGCACATCATAGAAGATGTCGTACATCTCCTGCGGTGTCTTGAGCCATTCTTGCTTGGTGTAGTGCATTCTCGTTGGGTCGTCAAGGTCTTTGCCCGTGCTGAGACAGATGAGGCGGTCGTGGGCATCGCCATGCTCCTCCTCCACAAAATGTACGTCGTTGGTGCAAATAACCTTTGTGCCGGTCTTCTTCGCAAGCTCTAAAATCACCTTGTTGACTTCCACCTGACGTTCATAGACCTCGGTGTCGCCGCCAGGTTTGTCGGTCTTATGTCGTTGAATCTCAAGGTAATAGTCGTCACCAAACAACGATTTAAACCACATTATCGTCTCCTCAGCCCCTTTAATGTCGCCGTTCATGATTTTCTGTGGCACCTCGCCGCCGAGACATGCCGAGCAAGCTATTATCCCCTCATGATACTGTTCAATCAGCGAGTGGTCGATGCGCGGGTTGTAGTAGAAACCGTCGGTATAAGCTATCGACGCGAGTTTGCAGAGGTTTTTATAGCCGGTTTTGTTTTTCGCGAGCAAAATAAGATGCCATCCACGGTCAACACGACCGTCGCGTTTGGCGATATTCACCGGCGCGCAGTAAGCCTCCGTACCGAAAATAGGCTTGAATTTTGCGCCTTCTTTGTTAACCTTATCGGCATAATCCGCTAACTCTTTGATTCCGAACATGTTACCATGGTCGGTGAGAGCCATGGCGTGCATGCCGTTTTTCAGACATTTGTCCACCAAGTCAGGAATTTTCGACATGCCGTCGAGTATGGAAAAATGTGAGTGCACATGAAGATGTGTGAACCTGATATTCTTAGTATTTTCTGATGTTTTCGGCTTTTTTCCCTCAACATTCTTGTCTTCTTCAGGCTGTTGCTCCTCAAAATTAGGTCGCACTGTTATTCCGGCGGCTTTCATCACGTCGGGATTTGCCTCACGGAATTTGTCAAAGAACTCCTCTCCTTCCGGAATATCCTGATTATCAAGCACTCCGAGGCGGACGCATTCCAGGAAGACACGTGCCGTCGCCTCCACATCAGCCGAAGCGTTATGAGCTGAGCTGAAGTCCTCGCCAAACAGAAGTTTGTGAAAATCAATGAGTTTAGGAAACTTATACTTCCCATGACTGCCACCCGGGAATTGACAGAAATCAGCCGTCTTCTCGGTGCATGTATCGACAATTCTCCACTTCGGCAGCGGGTTCTCTCCACGGTCGCGCAGAAACTCGCATCCCACTATGCTCAGGTCGAAGTTAATGTTATGACCCACAAGGTATTTCGCCTTCTGAGCCGCTTCGAGGAACATATCCAAGACTTCGTGCAGAGGCTCGCCGTGTGCCATGGCGTATTCCGTCGAGATGCCGTGCACCATCTTGGCGTTTATCGGGATCTCGAATCCGTCGGGGCGCACGATATGGTTCTGAGCCTCAACGATATTGCCAAGCTCGTCGTGCAGTTGCCACGCTATCTGAACCATGCGCGGCCAATTGTCGAAATTGGTCAGGGGTTCGTTTTTACTCAGGGGCAGTCCCGTGGTCTCGGTGTCGAAAATCAGAAACATATCTTTATTTTTTAGCCATTAGCTATTAGCCGTTAGCCATTAGCCAAAAGCGGATTTACAATTATTTATTTGATTATCAATGGGTCAATTTCCATAAAATCAAGTTTCAAAGATAAATAAAATTTCGGAGATTTGGAGATTAATTTTAAAATTTTTCATAATGATTTGAATATCAAAATATTAGAAATTATTTTCGCAAAAATGTCGAGGGTATTGAAATATTTTGTACTTTTGCAGCCGCAAACCTCGGGTAGGTTTGGATTAACTAATTATAAATCAATTAAAAAAGTAATTTTATGCCAGCAAAAATCAGATTACAGAGACATGGTAAGAAAGGTCAGCCTTTTTATCACATTGTAATTGCAGACGGTCGCGCACCTCGTGATGGTAGATTTATTGAAAAAATCGGAACTTACAATCCGATTACAGTTCCGGCTGAGATCAATTTGAATTTTGACAAAGCTCTTGATTGGTTAAACAAGGGCGCTCAGCCAACCGACACAGTCCGTTCAATCCTTTCTAAGAAGGGCGTGTTGCTCAAGAAGCACCTCATGATTGGTGTTCAGAAGGGCGCCATGACAGCTGAACAGGCTGAGGTCAAGTTCCAGACATGGATGAAAGAGAAAGAGGCCAAGTTAGCTCAAGAAATCAAGGACAAAGCCGAGAAGAAGAGAGCCGACCAGAAGGCCAGGATCGAAGCCGAGAGCAAGGTGAACGCCGCTCGCGCCGAGGAGATCGCCAAGAAGAAGGCGGAGCTTGCGGCACAGGCAGCAGCCGCCGCAGCAGCGGAGAACGCCGAGGAAGCCCCGGCAGAAGAGGCTCCGGCAAGAGAGGAAACACCGGCGGAAGCTTAGGTGTTAGACCTTAGACTTTAGACTTAAGACTTTAGGAAGAAGCATCGATTGTTCGGTGCTTTTTTTTAGTTTATCAACACACCAACCATGATTTCCTGCATAGGTACGTTTATGACACATCAATGGTAAAATAACACCAAATAGTTCATTGAATAATCAAAAAAAGGAGCGAAATCGCTCCCTTTGACCTTTCCATATTACAAATCTCAATTCCTGAACACCAGCCCCTTCCCGTCGTAATCAACCGTAATCGGCTTGTCTTTGTTCACCTTGTCGGCGATAATCATGCGAGAAAGCTCGTTCAACAGCTCTCGCTGCATCATGCGCTTCACCGGACGCGCACCATATTGCGGGTCATAGCTGATCTTTGCGATGTATCTGGTAGCAGCATCTGTCATGTCGATGTCAAGGCCATTCTGTTTCAGCATCTCCTTAACCTTATTGAATTGCATCTTCACCACGTTAACTATCTGCTCCTCAGTGAGTTGCTTAAACACGATAATGTCATCGATCCTGTTCAAAAACTCAGGTCTGAAGTGGTTGCGAAGCTCGCCCTCAGGCACGTTGGACGTCATGATGATGATGGTGTTCTTGAAGTCGACCAAACGGCCCTTGTTATCGGTCAATCGGCCGTCATCCAACACCTGCAACAAGATGTTGAACACATCCGGATGAGCCTTCTCAATCTCATCGAGAAGCACCACAGAATATGGCTTACGGCGCACCGCCTCGGTGAGCTGTCCGCTCTCTTCATAGCCCACATATCCTGGAGGCGCCCCGATGAGCCGCGACACGGTGTGACGTTCTTGGTATTCCGACATGTCTATACGCACCATGTTGTTCTCGTTGTCGAACAGGAACTCCGCCAATGCCTTTGCCAGCTCGGTCTTGCCGACACCAGTGGTACCTAAGAATATGAACGAGCCAATCGGTCGTTTCGAGTCCTGCAACCCTGCCCTGCTCCTTCTGATGGCATCGGAGACAGCAGATATTGCCTCGTCTTGACCCACGACACGTTTGTGAAGCTCCGTCTCAAGATTCAGCAGTTTCTCACGCTCGCTCTGCAGCATCTTATGCACCGGGATGCCGGTCCAGCGGGACACGATTTCAGCCACGTCGTCGGCCGACACCTCCTCGTCAACCAAGGGGTTGTCGCCCTGTATCTTGGTGAGTTGCTCTTTAGCCTTGGCTATGGCCGCCTCCGACTCCGCCATCTTGCCGTAACGCAGCTCCGCCACCTTGCCGTAGTTGCCCTCGCGTTCTGCCACTGTGGCATGGTATTTGTAATCCTCAATGTTTTTCTTCTCTTTCTGAATCTTCTCCACAAAGCCGCGCTCGGTCTCCCAACGCATCTGAATATCTTTGCGTTCCTTGTCCAACTCATTGATACTCTTGGTCAAATCCTCCACTTTCTTGGTGTCGTTTTCGCGTTTTATCGCCTCGCGCTCAATCTCAAGCTGACGAATCTTACGCTGCACATCTTCAAGTTCTTCCGGCACCGAGTTTATCTGTAATCTCAGACGCGACGCAGCCTCGTCAATCAGGTCGATGGCCTTGTCGGGAAGGAAACGGTCGGAGATATAACGTATCGACAGTTCTACTGCGGCGATGATAGCCTCGTCGAGTATCCTCACCTGATGATGTGTCTCGTATTTCTCCTTCAGACCGCGCAGAATCGATATTGCCGACTGCTCGTCAGGCTCGTCGATCATCACTATCTGGAAACGCCGTTCGAGAGCCTTGTCCTGCTCGAAATATTTCTGATATTCGTTGAGTGTCGTGGCACCTATGGCACGCAGCTCACCACGCGCCAGGGCAGGTTTCAGGATGTTTGCGGCGTCCATCGAGCCTTGACCACCGCCGGCTCCCACCAAGGTGTGAATCTCATCGATGAAGAGTATCACCTCTCCATCGCTCTCCACCACTTCCTTGATGACTGATTTCAGACGTTCCTCGAACTCGCCTTTATACATCGCGCCGGCTATAAGTGCGCCCATATCAAGGGAATACACTTTTTTCGACTTCAGGTTTTCAGGCACGTCGCCGCTCACTATACGCTGCGCCAAGCCCTCGGCTATTGCCGTCTTACCCACACCGGGTTCACCTATTAATATAGGATTGTTTTTGGTGCGCCGCGACAGTATCTGAAGCACACGACGAATCTCCTCGTCACGGCCTATCACAGGGTCAAGCTTGCCTTTCTCCGCCAACTCATTGAGGTTGCGCGCAAACCTGTCCAAAGCCTTCTCTTGTCCGTTTTGCTGATTGTTAAACTGGTTGTTATTCATTGTTTTCTCTCCTTTCTATCGTTTTTCATGATTTTATCAAAAAGCAATCCAAAAAGCATAAATCGGAAATTTTGGCATATTAAATGACATTTTGACATTGTCCGTCATTTCGACTGAAGCAAAGCGGAATGGAGAAATCTCCCACTAACAATTTCGAAAGATTACAATGTCGGAGATTTCTCCATTTCGTTCCATTTCATTTCACTTCAGTAGAAATGACGGAATACAAACAATATTTTCAAATCTTTTGCATTAATTAAAAGATTTTTATTACTTTTGCAAATTAAACATTTTACAATGAAAAACTTTGTCACGACATATAAAATTTGGCTTTTGGCAATCGCTATCTTATTATCTATCAATGAGATAAAGGCGCAATGCGAAATACATCTCGAAGATGGCGTAACTATGCCGGTGTGCTACAACGACGACATCCTTCTGAGCGTTGACCTCAACGTCAATTATTCGTACCAATGGTCACACAATGGCAATATCATCAGCGAAGGCCCGACAGCGTTGGTGAAAATCACTGAAGACAACGCTGTTTACAAGGTGAACGTCACCGAGACGGAGTCGGGCAACTCTGTGTGCGAGAACAGCATCACTATCACGATGAGACCGAAGTTTAACATTGATTTTGAGCAACTTACGCTCACTTGTTCCGACAAGAGCAACGACAACGGCAGGACCGCCAAGGTGAGAGCCACAGCATCGGGAGGCGGCTACTCAGCCTTCACATACCGCTGGAACTCGCCGATTCAGCCGATACAATATCTCGACGATCCGCAACTCGCCATGGGACTGAGTGCTTACACAAATTATACCATCACCGTCACAAACGAATACGGATGCTCGCAGACCGACACGGTTAGTCTTTCGGCTTACACCAACCCAAGCATCGAGATCTTTTCCGACCCTGCCGACACGGTGTATCTCGACAATCCGTATGTCACATGGGGCTTCACACAAACCGACACCATCACCGAAATTACCAATTATTACTGGCAGTTTGACGGTTACGACGAGACATTCACAACACCTAATCCGAAAATCTCGTTCTCGGAAGAAGGCACCGGCAACATCTTGCTCACGGTGACAAACGAATATGGATGCGACACGACATATCAAGACTATATCAACGTTTTGCCCGTGAAACTCAAGATTCCGAATATCTTCACACCCAACGGCGACGGCATCAACGACTATTTTCAAATAGGCTATGACACCGGCGAGCCAATCAACGATTTGAACAGATATTTCTTGAGCCATAAATTAGTTATTTTCAACAGATGGGGACGAATAGTCTATGAATCAAACAATTACAAAAACGACTGGGACGGCGGCAAGCTCCCCGACGGGACGTATTTCTACGTTCTGGATTGCAAAGGAAAGACAAAAAATTATAATTACAAGGGTTCTGTAATGATTTGGAACTCAGGACGATAACATCCACTCCGTCATTTCGACCGAAGCGTAGCGAAGTGGAGAAATCTCAGAGATAATGAATATGAAAAAATTATTATTTATAGTATTAGCAGTGATGATGGTATCTTGCGGCGATGATGAGAGCAAGATTAATACGGGTTTGGTGAACAATCCGGCGTCGGCGACAGGAAACTCCAACACCAAAGAGCCTAAAATAGAATTCAAGGTTCTGGAGCATGACTTCGGCAAGATGATACAAGGCGAACAGGTGTCGTTCACATATCGGTTCAAGAACACCGGCAACGCCCCGCTGCTTATATCGGCAGTGGAGAGAACATGCGGATGCACCGACATCAAATTCCCTAAAGAGCCAATAAAACCTGGCGATGAGGGCGGCATCAGCATCACTTACGACAGCAAGGGCCATAAGGGATTTCAAAACAAACGTGTCATAGTGAAGGCCAACACCAACCCTTCGGAGACGATTCTGAAATTCAAGGCTCAGGTACAGACAGTTGACAATTTTTAAATCTTAAATTATTCAATATGAACACATTAAGCATGTTTTTACTTCAAGCGGCACAGCCTCAGTCAAATGGCGGCGGCTATTCGGGTCTTCTCATGATTGTCTTGATTTTCGTGGTATTCTGGCTATTCTTCATCCGTCCGCAAAACAAGAGACAGAAAGAGGAACAGAAATTCCGTGAGTCATTGCAGAAAGGCGACGACATCGTCACCATCGGCGGCATCCACGGAAAAATCACCGACGTCAAGGAGACCACAGTGGTTGTCAGCATCGACAGCAACGTGAAAATAGAGATTGAGAAGTCGGCGATAGTGGCTACACCTGTACAGGCTGTCAAAAAATAAATTCTTAAAGTAATGCTTTAAGTGGAATGGCAAAAGAAGAACATTCACAAAATATTAGGCATCTAAGCGTGATGATAATGTTCATCATGGTAGCCGCATTGTTGTGGCTCATCATCAAGCTGTCGGACACCTATACCGTGACGGTTCCTTTTGCCATTCATTATGTTGACATCCCGGCCTCACAGCTTGTTCAAGACAACGATGAAGAGGTCAGGGTGACGGTAACGACGACGGGCTTCAAGCTGCTGAACTATTATTTCAGGAGCAAGAAACACCGTAAAATCAACATCTCGCTGAAAGACACGAAATACAAGGCACACGAGCATGACGTTTACTCGTACAACAGCAAACTCGTAGCAGAAAAAATCGGGGAATACATGGCATCGAATGCCGGCGACATCAGCATCAGCGACGACGTGCAGTATTTCACCATGAGCCGCCTCGCCTCGAAAAAAGTGAGGGTCATCCCTGAGACAAATCTCATCTTCGACCAGCAGTACAATTACTACGGCGATCCATCCGCGACACCGGACTCCATCACAATTTACGGCTCCGTGGACGATGTCAGCGGCACCGACGAAATCAAAACCAAGGTCATAAGCCGGAAAAACGTCAACAAAAGCATTGTCACCAAGGCTAAAATTGACATCAATGACAAGCTCAAAACCGACGTCAACGAGGTGGAAGTGTCAGTAAACGTTGAGAAATACACAGAATCGGAGGTCGTGGTTCCCATCACGATTCCGGCAGACCTACAGATGCACCTTTACCCTAACAAGGTAACCGTCAGATACATCGTCGCCATGAAAGACTATGCAATCATCAATAACTTGTCGTTCAAGGCTGTGGTGGACACTAACAACATGTTTTTCAACGATGTTTTGCCTGTGAAGATGGAGTTGCGCCCCAACAACATCCAAATCATCAGCCTCAATCCGAAAGAAGTCGAATACATCATCGTCCAACAATGAAAAAGATCGGCATCACCGGCAACATAGGCAGCGGGAAGAGCTATGTATGCAAGATTTTCGAGAGCCTCGGCGTCCCTGTGTTTTATTCTGATGACGAAACAAAGAAACTATATCTCATGCCCTCTGTTAAAGCATTGATTGTCAATCGTTTCGGACAAGAAGTCTATTTCGATGACGGCACTCTGAACCGCAAGCTCCTCTCCTATCATCTTTTCAAAAACGACGAAGCCATGAAATTCATAGAGTCGGTGTTGTATCCCGCTCTGAATCAGCACTTTGACGAATGGTGCGAGCGACAAAAATCGCCTTACGTGTTATATGAGTCAGCGATACTTTTTGAAAAGAATTACGAAAAGTTTTTCGATAAGATAATCTTCGTTTCCGCAGCGGAACACATTCGTTTACAACGCGTTATGCGACGTGACGACTGCACGGAGGAAAACGTGAAATCAAGGATGAGGCTGCAAATGAGTGAGGATTTGAAAATTACAAAAGCCGACTATGTCATCTACAATGACGGCGACATAGATGTTGTGCCTCAAGTGCTGGAACTCAATAAGCTTCTATGTTGCTGATACACAAGGGTCCGCGACTTTCCTCAAAATATATCACTATCTTGTCAACTTCCACCGGGTCGAAACGCAGTATGCGCTTGTAACCCACAGTGGTGGTCTCATCTAAAGTGTTGATTTTAAACCATTTGCCATCTTTTTCGCCTTCCATATAAAACGATTTCACCCTCTGTCCCATCTTCACATATTCTTGGATGACGACACGGCTCATCACGACAGGCTTACGCATTGAGAATGAGATAGTTCCGTAAGGATAGTCATCATCAGTAGCCCAATACGTCTCCGGATTATTGTCGTTCACTTTTGAAGCCCTGAAACGATGTCCGCGTTCATTGTCGGCTTTCACTTTTGCACCCGCTAACACATTGTGACTCAACTCATTGGATATTTTATTATAAAACTCCACAGCGTTTGCTGAGTCAGTTGGATGAATCTTTCCGTTGATATTCACAGGAAAATTCAGCAACAGGTTAGCGTTATGACCCACGCTGTTGTAATAAATCTCACAGAGTTCATCGGGTGTTTTAACCTTGTCGTCTTCATTCTCATGATAAAACCACCCCGGGCGAATCGACACGTCAACCTCGGCCGGCAGCCATTCAGAGCCGTTCACATCACCGAAAGTATTGATTTTCAATGGCGTTTGACTTGTGATTTGAGGTGCGTTACACCAGTTTGTCGCGCCGGCGAAGCCTTGTTCGTTGCCCACCCAGCGCACAGTCTGATAAGGCCCGCCGAAAATCATCGCTGTAGGATTCTTGGCAAGTACAGTATCCTTAGCGCGTTGATAATCATAGTAGTTGTCGGGGTCAATTGAACGTGTCTCATTAGCGCCGCCATAATAACCATTGCCACCGTTAGCACCGTCGAACCAAAACTCAAAAAGCGAGCCGTAATTACTTGTAAGCTCTTGAATCTGTTGATGATACGTCGCCACATATTCCGGAAAGGCGTATCTTTCGTTATGCCTGTCCCAAGGCGAGCAATAGAGTCCGAACTTCAATCCATGTTTGCGGCAAGCGTCGGAAAGCTCTTTCACAAGGTCACCGTCACCGTTTTTATAAGGAGAATTTGAGATATTGTAATCCGTTGATTTTGTTGGCCATAGACAGAAACCATCGTGATGTTTGGCAGTCAGGATGACACCTTTCATGCCGCATTTTTTCAGTGTCGTCACCCATTGCTCGCAATCGAGACTCCGCGGATTGAAGGTAGAGGCCGGAGTGTCGCCGTAGCCCCATTCCATGTCGTTGAAAGTGTTCAAGCCGAAGTGAATAAAAGCGTAAGTCTCAAGCCCTTGCCATGCGAGCTGATTCTCAGTAGGCAGTGGATAAAGCGGCGACGGAGCCTTGGTGCAGCCGCATAACGCCAACGCGATAAACGATGTCAGAATTCTCCTTTTCATGATTGCAAAAATAGTAAAGATTTCCAAAATTTTGAGGCATTTTTAAAAATTTCTTGCATTTTTGAAAAATTATCCCTATTTTTGTACGATATTTATTTTAAAATCAATCGTTAAAAATCATAAGAATGAAAAAGTTTTACTTAACACTTATTGCATTGATTGTCAGCACTATGGCATTCTCACAAGTCATGGTGACTGATGGGTTTGAGACCGGCAACACCGTTGGAGAGACGCCTGTAGGCTGGATTTGCAGCGACAACGGATGGAAAGCCGGCATCACCATCCCCGACGACAACGAGGCGCGCGGACGCAAGCCTCACACCGGCGAATGGTACATGTATGCCTCTTATAACAGCGACGTGTGGATTTACAGAGAAATCAGCGTGACAGCAGGCAGCTACTATCGTGTGGCATTTTGGTATTCCACCTGGCATGTCGATCATTTCAACTTGGAGGTCAAGGCAGGTGCAAGTGCCAGCCCCTCTGCCATGACGACAACAGTGATACCTGAGTTTATCGTTGAGAATGAGGAATATGAGCAGACCTCGGCAGTGTTTCAGGCCCCCGGTTCCGGCACCTTATATATAGGTTTCCACAGTGTCGCCACCAACATGCCTTGGTATCTGTCGATTGACGATGTAATCATAGAGCAGACCAATCCGTACAACTTCTCCGTGACGCCGCTCACTGCCGACACCGCCGTATATTTCGGCGAAAACGGATATTTCCGCTTCCTGATAGAAAACACAGGCACCAACGTCGAGAGCGTCACTATGGATAACGTGAGCGGAGGTTTTCAAGATGTCACATTGATTGAAGACGGTGCCGCCACCACAAGCGTGACGTTAGCTGTCGGGCAGTCGAAAATCATCGCGGCACGCGCCAAAGTACCGATGAACGCGATGCCAAACCAGAATATGACTTTAGGGTTTGACATAGCATCAGCCAACACATCACATTATGAATCAATGAGTTACAACTGCACTGCCTTGGCTCCCGTCAGTCAGTATCCGTTTACCGAGGGCTTTGACGAGACCACTTTCCCGCCGGCGGGATGGCAAAACGTGGCGACGGAAGGCACCTACGTCTATCAGCGTCTCACCGTCGGCGAATGGCCTATGTGTTCGCCACATAACGAAAGCACCGCCATGGCAAGATATTACAGCTACCTCGCCCCTCAAGGCTGGAAATGCTCTTTGATTTCACCGAAGTTACAGCTCAGCGCCACCGACAACACCGTGCGTTACTGGATTTTCCGTAACTTCAACAACAATATCATGGGTCCCGACAAAATCAACGTGTATTACTCCCCGACCACCAACACCGCCGACGGCATCTTGCTCGGCAGCGTGCACCGCAACACCATGCTTGAGCCTGTGGTGGGCGAAAACAGCGACTGGTATGAATACAGCTACACCTTCGACAGCCCCGAAGGTTATGGCTTCGTCATTTTTGAGGCCGAGAGCGGCTACGGATGGAGCCTGTTCATCGACGACATCTACATCAACACCTCAAATATCGACAACAACCCGCCAACAGTAGTGTCGCTCAACGGGACGCAAATATGGGCCGACACCGAGATGGACCTCACGCTGAGGATTTACGACGAGTCGGATGTGCCGAATCAATTAGAAGCCGTCTATACCATTGACGGTCAGTCACATAACATCACATTCAACAAATCAGCGAAGGCCAATTATGATTTCACAGCCACCTTGCCGGCCATGCCGAACCACACTTCAGGAAGCATCGTTTTTCATTTAGCTGATGAGCTTGGCAACGAGGCGGTGTCTGATGCCTACGACCTGCATTGGGACTGGCAGCGGCCGATACTCTTGGAGACTTTCGAGGAATGCAGCACTTTGTCGTTGCCTGAAGGATGGACCACCAGCGGCAACCCCACTTGGTGGGACTGGGGAGCACAAGGCACCGTTTACTACACTGATTTCTACGGCAACGAATACGTGGTGACACCTCACCGCGGCTCGAAACAAGCCGTTCTGGAATGGGATGACTATAACAACGACCCGCAAGACCAGAGCCTCATCACGCCTGTGTTGACGATTGAAAGACCTACGGCACTCACTTTCTGGACATGGGTTCAATACGGCAACGTCGATTTAGACCATTTCGTGGTGAGAATTTACGACTGCTATGAAGGCACTTGGTCCGACAAATGGGATGCCTGCAACCTCCCAAGCGGACAAATCAACTCTTATTCCGAGCCTATTTCCATCATCTTAGATGAATATATCGGCAAAAACATCAAAATCGGGTTCCGCGGCTACAACGGCTATGGCGAGTTCCTTGGCACCGACTGGTTCTTGGACGACATCAAGGTGGTGGCTACCGACACGATAACACAATCGGTGAATGAGGTGGCAATCAAGACCGACATATATCCAAATCCGGCTAATAACATATTGACAATCAAGGCAGAAGAAAACATCGAGCACATCACTATCTACAATGTTCTTTCTGTAAAAGTGATGGAGATGGCAGTCAATAACAAGGAAGCCGTCATCGACCTGTCGGAACTCAAAGCCGGAGCTTATATGATTGAGATTCTGGGTGATAACGGCAGCAGTATCAAGACTTTTATAAAGAAATAACATGAATATCAAAGCTATAACAGAAAAGTTCAACTCATTGTTTGGCAATGAGCTGTGTGTCTATACCTCGCCAGGGCGCGTCAACCTCATCGGCGAGCACACCGACTACAACGGGGGCTTCGTTTTCCCCGGAGCCATCGACAAGGGCATCTACGCCGCCATCAATCCAAACGGAAGCAACAAAATTAGAGTATATTCCATTGATTATCAATCATTAAGTGAATTTGGAATGAATGAGGAAGATGCACCGAAAGAAGCATGGGCGCGTTACATCTTCGGCGTTGTGCGGGAGATGCGTAAACGCGGTTTCGATCCACGAGGCTTTGATGCCGTCTTTGCCGGCGACGTGCCACTCGGTGCCGGCATGTCGTCGTCAGCAGCATTGGAAAGCACCTTCGCCTTCGCGTTGAACGACATATATAATTTAGGTATCGACAAGTTCGAGTTGGCGAGAATCGGGCAATCGACGGAGCACAATTACTGTGGTGTGAAATGCGGTATCATGGACCAGTTTGCCTCACTCTTCGGCAAGAAAGGCCATCTGATGCGACTCAACTGCGCCACTATGGAATTCGAGTATTTCCCGTTCGACCCGAAAGGGTATAAAGTTGTCTTACTCGACACCGTCGTGAAACATGAATTAGCGTCGTCGGCATACAACAAACGCCGCGAGTCGTGCGAGAACGCATGTAGCCATATAAAAGCCAAACATCAGGAAATCAATTATTTAAGCGATGCAAGCTCGAAAATGCTTGAAGAAATTAAAAATGAGATTTCTGAAGAAGATTACATGCGTGCGAAGTACGTCATCGGTGAGAAACAACGTGTTTTAGACGTTTGCGACGCCCTCGAAAAAGGAGATTACGCAACCGTTGGCGACCGAATGTACGGCACACATTACGGCATGAGCAAGGAATACGAGGTGAGCTGCAACGAGCTTGACTTCTTGAACGACATCGCCAAAGAATGTGGAGTGACCGGCTCCCGCGTGATGGGCGGCGGCTTCGGCGGATGCACGATAAACCTCGTGAAAGAAGAGCTTTACGACAATTTCATCGCCACGGCGAAAGAGAAGTTTAACAAGAGATTCGGTCACGAGCCGAAGGTTTACGATGTGGTGATTTCTGACGGAGCAAGGAGGTTAGCTATTAGCCATTAGTTATTAGAGAGTGAAGTAAAAAATAAAAATAGAATATTAGATGAAGCCAACTTTATTAGTTTTAGCGGCTGGAATGGGCTCACGATATGGGGCTCTGAAGCAGATGGACGGTGTGGGTCCAAACAATGAGGCGATTTTGGATTATTCCATTTACGACGCCAAGCGCGCCGGTTTCGGCAAGGTCGTCTTCGTAATAAGAAAAGATTTCGCGGAAGCGTTCCAGAAAGTGAACAGCAGCGATAAGTTCGGCATGCCGGTGGAGTATGTGTATCAAGGACTTGACTGCCTGCCGGAGGGTTACACGGTACCTGACGGACGTGTGAAGCCTTGGGGAACAGGTCATGCCGTGCTGATGGCCGCCAACGTCATCAAGGAGCCGTTTGCTGTGATAAACGCCGACGACTTCTACGGCAAGGAAGCCTACGAGGTTATGGCAAAATATCTTCAGGAATGCGACGGTAAAAACGGCGAATATTCAATGGTCGCCTACAAACTGAGAAACACTTTGTCGGACTTCGGCACAGTGTCGCGCGGCGTTTGCACACAAAACGACGAACATTATCTTGAGACCATAGTGGAGCGTACCTCAATAGCAAAAACCGCTGAAGGTGCAGCATACACTGACGAAACAGGCGAGCACACTCTCGACCTCGACACCTTAGTCTCAATGAACTTCTTCGGTTTCACACCCGATTTCTTGGGGTATCTCGAAGCAGGATTCAAGGATTTTCTTAATGATCAGGCACAGACCAACATCAAGGCGGAGTTTTATATCCCATTGATGGTCAACAATTTAATCAACGCAAAGAAAGCGAAATTGAAAGTCTTGTCAAGTGATGCCGTATGGTTCGGCGTGACCTACAAAGAAGACAAGCCCGATGTCGTGAGAAAGATTCAGAATTTGATTGACAAGGGCGTTTATCCGAAAAACCTCTGGTAATTTCCCCTCCGTCATTTCGACTGAAGCGAAGCGGATGAAATTTATAAATAGATAAAAGATAAAAGATAATAGATAATAGATAAAAGATAATAGAAAAATGGCAGAAAAAGCAAAACAATGGGGTGCAATCATAGTGATGATAGCTCTCTTCGCGATGATAGCGTTCGTGACAAATCTTTGTTCACCTATGGCAGTCATCGTCAAAAACCAGTACGGAGCAAGCAATTTCCTCTCGCAGATTGGAAATTACGGCAACTTCATCGCCTATCTCGTCATGGGAATACCATCGGGAATGCTCATCAAGAGATATGGCTATAAAAAGACATCATTAATCGCCTTGGCGGTAGGCATTGTGGGCATTTTGGTGCAGTGGGCATCAGGATGGGCCGGATTCGGCGTCTATCTCATCGGTGCCTTCATCTCCGGCTTCTGCATGTGCATGCTGAACACCGTGGTCAACCCGATGCTTAACCTCTTGGGAGGCGGTGGCAACAAAGGCAACCAGCTCATCCAGATTGGCGGTGTGTTCAACTCGGCGGCTGCCGTGGCGGTGTATATCCTCATGGGCGCCCTCATCGGCGAGGCTACCAAAGCCAAGATCTCCGATGCCACACCTGCGTTGATGATTGCCTTGGCCATCTTCGTCATCGGCTTCATCGTCATCCTCTTCACCAAGATCGACGAGCCACAGCAGACTATTGAGGTGAAAGACCCCAACGCACCTAAGGACCAATACAGCGCGTTCTCGTTCCGTCACTTCAAGCTCGGCATCTTAGCCATCTTCCTTTATGGCGGCATCGAGGTGGGAACGCCCACCTACATCTTGCAGTACCTCACTTCAGAGCCGACGGCTGCCACGCCCGGCATAGGCATGAGCGGCACCATAGCGGGACTCATCGTGGCCGTCTATTGGCTGATGATGCTCATCGGTCGATTCATCGGCGGTGCCATCGGCGGCAAAGTGTCGTCGAAGACCATGGTGACGGCGGTCTCCATAGGAGCCATCGTCCTCGTGCTGTTCGGCATGTTGGCACCTCAGAGCTGGCTCGTCAGCGTGCCGGGCATCGACTGGGCTAACCTGAAGGTGATTTGGGCTGAGGTACCGGTGGGCATCTTCGCCTTCATCCTCGTGGGACTATGCACCTCAGTGATGTGGGGCGCCATCTTCAACTTGGCCACAGAAGGTCTTGGCAAGTACACCGCCATAGCTTCGGGTGCCTTCATGACAATGGTGTTCGGCTTCGCCATCATGGTGGGACTGCAAGGTCTTGTCGCCGACTGGACTGGCAGCTATATGATGAGCTATATCGTGGTGTTGTTCTGCGCAGCTTACATCCTCTTCTATGCCTTGTGGGGCTCGAAGAATGTGAATAAGGATATTCCTACGGATTGATAGTCATTAGCCATTAGCCATTAGCCATTAGCCATTAGGATAAACAAAATGGCTAATGGCTTAATTTAAATTCAGCTTGAGTGAACAGCTTCCACTGGGCTTTGGTGCGGATGAGATTATGATTGTGGTATTTAATCTTATAATAGGTGTCGCCGTTGATGTAATCCGCTAAGAATCTTACAGTTTGCATGTAAGGAAACAGCATTGCGGCATATGGAAGGTGCCCTTTTTCAATAGGAAGAAGGAAGTCTTTCGTGCTTTCAAGATAACCCTTCGTGAACGCCTCGAAAATCTCCATGTTGAAATCAATTTTGTCGAGATTCGGTTCGTCTTCATTGCTTGTGTTCGCCGCTGTTCGTAGGAAATCACCGTAATCGGAGAAGACAAAACTCGGCATCACAGTGTCTAAGTCGATGATACACAACATATTACCATCTTTATCGAAAAGCATGTTATTGACTTTAGTGTCGCAATGGCAGATACGTTTCGGGAGCTTACCTTCACGGAAGAGACGCTCTCCAAGAGTCATTTTCTCTTCACGTTTGAAGATTTCGTCAAGATAATACTGAACTTCTGCAACACGTCCCATATTGTCGGCGGTCACAGCATCGCGAAGCTGACGTAGTCGGAATTCAATGTTATGAAAATCAGGGATAATCTCACCTATAGGCTCCTCCAAGTCTGAAAGCAGATACTCGAACTCGCCGAACGATTTTCCGGCAAGGTAAGAATAATGAGGATTGACGGTCTGACAAGTGACCGAATCAGCAACAAAATCCATCAGACGCCAATATTTTCCGCCCTCTTTCTTCCCGTCATTTCGACCGACCGAAGGGAGTGGAGAAATCTCCTCCATATAATAAAGTTTCTTTGATTTCGCAGGATAAAAATGAAGCGTTTTCATACCTTTTGCTCTAAGATGATTCGTCACCTTATTGATGTTATCCATGAGCATGTCAACATCTTGAAACACAGCGTTATTGATGCGCTGGAGCACATATTTCGGTTTGTCGGAGCCTTCCACAAACACTTTATAAGTGTCGTTGATTAGCCCCTCGCCCATCGGCGTCACGGCAGTCACTTTCTCTTCGATTTCGAATCTTGAGACGATATCTTTTAGCTTTTCCATTATAAATTTTTTGTAAAATTAGAAAATTTTATCGCACGAATAAAAAAAATTTGTATTTTTACCAAATAAAATTTTCGTAAAATGAGAAAGATTGCATTGACAATAATGGTGGTGCTCATCATAGTGATGAGCGGCTGCAGATGTGACAACAGAGATGGCAAGAGCTATCAGATTAAGGACAACGTCATCGTTTTTGACGAGCCGCAACGTGTTGACGGACAGACGAGTATGCTACAGTTTGCTGCCGAGCCTATTGAGAATGTCCGCATCGGATTCATCGGCCTCGGCATGCGTGGTCCCGACGCCGTTTATCGGATGACATTCATCGACGGCGTGGAGATAGTGGCGTTGTGCGACCTCCTTCAGGAGAACGTCGATAAGGTGCAAAGCGGCATTCTGGAGGCGAAAGGACTGCCGCGAGCCGCCGAATATGTTGGTGAGACGGCTTATCAGCAGCTATGTGAGCGCGACGACATCGACCTCGTTTACATATGCACCAACTGGCAGACACATGTCCCGATGGCTGTCTATGCCATGCAACACGGCAAACACGTCGCCGTGGAGGTGCCTGCAGCCACATCGATAGAAGAATGCTGGAAGCTCGTCGATGTATCAGAACAGACGCGCAGACACTGCATGATGCTTGAAAACTGCTGCTACGACTTCTTCGAGATGACGGCTCTCAACATGGCGCAACAAGGCTTGTTCGGCGAGGTGATTCACGGCGAAGGCGCATATATCCATAACCTTGAACCGTATTGGCATGAGTATCAAGGCAATTGGCGTCTTGAGTTCAACCAGAAACACGGTGGCGACGTGTATGCCACCCACGGCCTCGGCCCTGTCTGCCAGGTGCTCGACATCCATCGCGGCGACCGCATGGAATACCTCGTCTCAATGAGCACCCCTTCGTACAACGGCAAGAAAATAGCCAAAGAGATGATGGGCGTTGACGAGTTCGCGAACGGCGACATGACCACCACCATGATTCAGACCAACAAAGGCAAGACCATACTCATTGAGCATGACGTGTACGACTATCGCCCTTACAACAGATTATATCAGCTCACCGGCACCGAAGGCTTTGCAAACAAATATCCCATCGAAGGCTTCACCGTGCTCGAAAAGAATCTGCCTGAGGGCTTCCTCGCCGACGGACAGCATCTGAATCCTCATGGCTTCGCGCCGAAGGATGTCCGCGACAAACTCATGGACGAGTACCTCCACCCTGTCGCCAAGGAGATTGAGGAGAAAGCCAAGGAGGTGGGCGGTCACGGCGGCATGGACTTCATTATGGACTACCGTCTGATTTATTGTCTGCATAACGGTCTGCCGCTTGACGAGGACGTTTACGACGCTGCCGAATGGTCGTGCATAGGCGAGCTGACACGCGCATCCATCGAGAACCACGGCATGCCGGTGAAGATGCCTGACTTCACAAGAGGCGAATGGGATAAGGTGAAAGGATATAAACATGCGATGAAGTAGCTGTTAGCTATTAGCCATTAGCTATTGATACAGACTAAAAATAATAACATTCTAAACTAAAAATAAAACATCATGAAAAAGAAATTCGTATGTCCTATTTGTGGCTATGTCCATGAAGGAGATGAGGCTCCTGAGAGATGTCCTCAGTGCAAGCAAATTGTTGAATGGAAGGTTCTCGATGAGAGCGCGAAACTCAACTTTGTGACTGAACATGTTATCGGTATCGCCAAGGGTACCGGTGACGAGATGATTAAAGACTTGAACGCCCAGTATATGGCAGAAGCCACCGAGGTCGGTATGTATCTGGCGATGGCTCGTCAGGCCGACCGCGAGGGTTATCCTGAGATTGCTGAGGCTTTCAAGCGTTATGCCTTTGAGGAGGCTGACCACTGCTCACGTTTCGCCGAGCTTCTCGGTGAGGTGGTGTGGGACACCAAGACCAATGTTTACAAGCGCATGGTGGCCGAATGTGGCGCCTGCGAGGAGAAGATGCGCATAGCGCGTATTGCCAAAGAACGCAACCTTGACGCCATCCACGACACAGTGCATGAGATGGCAAAAGACGAGGCTCGCCACGGTAAAGGCTTCGAAGGGCTGTACAACAGATACTTCAAGTAAACAACAGGATGACAATGAGATTCCTCGCTCCGCTCGGAAGGGGAATCTCTTTAGTGGAGTGTGGAGTAACACGAACTCTGTCATTGCTACTAACACCGGCTTTGTGGCGGTTCGCGAGGGTCACCCGCATAACCGCGTGTGATGCAATTGCTCCGACAAATGACACTGCAAAGACAGCGAAATTATTTTACAAATAATAAAAAAAACGAAATTATTTATAATAAACGACGTTTACATCATTTTTCAATAGCTGTACCCCTTACCTATCTGCACTTTCTCTGTCGGATAATGTCCGAGATAGACGAGGCCGAGTGTGCCGTCGATGGCAATCTTGTCGCCTGCCGATAGTTTATGGCCGTTCAGCTCGGCGCAATGATGTTCGTCGTCAACCATAAGCTCCACGCAGCTCACCACACACACCTTGCCGAGACGCACCGCGGTGACGGCGGCATGTGAGGTGGCGCCACCACGTGCCGTAAGCAGTCCGTCGCAGTCGAAGATGAGACTGATGTCGTCGGGGACGGTGTCGGGGCGCACAAGAAGCACGTTGTCGTCAGGATTTTGTTCGCGTAACGTCTTGATATCGTTCTCGTTAAACGCCACGAACCCATTCATGGCACCACCGCCTATGCCCATACCGCGTCCTATCTGTCGCATCTCCTGCGGCGACTGCACGAAGGCGTTGACGGTGCTCTCGAGCTTCAAATCCTGGTCACGAATCTGAAGTATATGGAAATCTTCGGCTTTGTCCGACTCAAAGGTGAACTCCATCTCTTGCGGGCTGTAGCCGAGGTCTTCGGTAAGAATCTTGGCGATAGAGTAAATCTTCTTGTATATCTCTGGCAGCAGTGTCTGCATCGACGGGCCTTCGAGGTTAGCCGCCTTACGTTGCGTCTCGCCTATGGGCAGCGGTTTCACCAATCCTCCAACGATGTCTTCGCCTTGGCTGCGCATGGTGAAGTCGCCGTACAGATGCACGCCGGGACGCTCGCGATGCGGGTTTTGGGTGAACACCACGCCGGTGCCCGACACTTCGCTGATGTTGCCGAATATCATCTGCTGCACTATGACGGCGGTGCCCCAGTTCTCCGAGATTCCAAGATGCCTGCGATATGCCAGCGCGCGCTCGGAGTTCCATGAGTCGAACACCATATTCACGCAATCGACAATCTGCTTGAACGGGTCTTGCTCAAGCACAACACCTTGGTTTTCAAGTATTTTCTTGTAAGAATAAGCCATCTCGCGCATCTGTTCCTCACTGAAATCGACTTTCTGCCTGACGTTGTAAATCGTCTTGAATGTGTTTATCTCCTCGTCGAATACGTCACGATGAATGCCTTTCGCCATGCCCCAGCTCTGCAGGAAACGGCGGTAAGAGTCCCAGATAGCCCATGCCTTGTCGTGATTTTTCGCTATTTTCTCTACCAAATCGTCGTTCAGTCCCACGTTTAAGAAGGTGTCCATCGCCCCCGGCATCGAGATGGCGGTGCCTGAGCGCACCGACACCAACAGCGGCGACTCCGGATTGTTGAACTTCCTGCCCGATATCTGCTCCAACTCGGCTATATATTTCCTTATCATCCCGTGAATCTCGGTTCTCAGCTCCGGAATGGTGTTGATGGTCTCGTTGCGTCTGAACGCCTCAGTGGTGATGACGAAGCCAGGCGGCACCGGCAAACCCTTGAGATACAACGTCTTGAGGTTGTTCGCCTTGTTGCCGATAAACACCTGGTTATCCATCTTCGGCGTGGCATCCCAAAACGGACTCACCAGCATCTCGGAGTTATATGTCATGATGTCGCTGATGAGCTTAGGGTCGAGCGTCGATTCCATGGTTCTCAATGAGTTAAGTATGCGTCCGATGAAATTGTCCAACGGCTGCATCAGGAAGGCGTCAGACAGCAGGTCACGATGAAACTCCTCCGATTTCTTGCTTATCAGGGCAGCCATGTCGCGCTCGTTGAGTTTCTTGTCGGGGTCGAAAAGCTGAGGTATGACGACCTTGAGCGGATATTCATACGATTTTATGAAGAATTTGATGATGATGCGTCTAACGTCTTCAGCAATGAACTGGAAGATGTTGATGTATTGGCCGAACGAGAAGCTCCGTGACATCAGGCTATAACGCAGCATGTCGAGTTTCTGGTTGAAGCTCTGGTTGGTGATGCCGTCGAGTGCCAGACCGTCGCGAAAATAACTCAGGATATGGTAAATCTGATTGAGCGTGCGTTCTGAGACATATTCGAGGTTGATGCTCTGCACCACCTTTTCCATCAGCTGGGTGGCGACACGTTCAAGCCTGAATGTCAGGCCCATAGCCTCGAATTTGTTCTCACGGTAAGTGCCGTACATCGAAGGGATTCCGATGGCGATGTGGCGTTTGTGATAAATATTTTCCCACCCCTCGCTCTGCTCGGGGTTGAAAATCACGCCTTTCAGCTTCTCCATGAAGGCGTAAATCATCGTTATCGACTTGTCCCAATCCTTTGATTTATAAGCCTTTTCAAATTCATCAATCTCATCGTCGGAAATGAAAGGATAGTTGCGCAGATAAGCGAAAATGTTCACCGACTCGAAACTGTATTTCTCACGAAGATAAGCGTAAAGGTCGCGTATATCCATAAGTCGTTGATGCTCACGGTCATATATGTCTGCATCCAGTTTTATGCGGTCGTCAGCCTTCTTGATGAGGCTTTCGTAATCGTCGCGCGAGAGCATCAGCACATCCTCGGGGTTGAGGCTTGAAATCTCGCACATCGTCAGCACGAGGTTATGGATATGTATGAAATACTCGCTCTCCTTGTCGATTGCCTCGAAGACATTTTGCGGCAAAAGCGGCTTCAAATCGTTGACATTGCCGTCGCTCCAGAACTTGAACACGTCGAATGTCAGGTCGATGAGGGTGTTGTTGCTCTCGGTGTGCACCTGTTTGCGCAGGAAATGCACGAGTTTGTCCTGTCGCAGACCTATCTCGTCCATGTTGGTGGTGACGTTACGAATCTCGCCCTCCGCCCCTATCTCGTTGAAATACACGGGGAAAATGCGCGCCAGCTGTTTCACCTTCTTATAATACGGCGTGATGTTTGAGTTCAGAATCTTGGTGATTTCACGCTGGAAGAGGTCAGTGTCGCTGAGGAAGATACCGCCAAGTTTCAGGTTGACAATCAACGATGAGAGTAGCTTCTCCAATGGTGTTTTCGAATATTCGATAAGCTCCAGCCACACGCGGATGTTCTTGATATGGTCTTTGTTCACCGACAGTTGCCAGTCCTCGTTCACAAACACGTTGCCCGGCGTGACGAAGCCGAATTCGATGAGACGTTTCTCGAAATGGTTCACTATGTCCTTCATCTCGGTGTCGTCCACATCGATGATTTTCTTGCCTAAAGTGAGCTGGAAGTCGAGCACTGCCGATGTGTAGTTCTTGCGCAGTTCCCTCGCGAGGTCGAAAACGGTGTCGATGAAAGGTTTCAGTTCGTTTTGCGGCATCTCGTCAATGGCGTCGCGCATCATGCGGTCCATATTCCAGATCAGACGCTCGCGCTGGCTCTCCATACCAGGTATGTGCAACAGATAAAACACATAATGGAACTTCGTGATGAACGGCCCGAACAGCCTCTCCGACTCGGTGAAACGCTTCGCAACCTGTTCATAATGAGGCATCTGCGACAAGACGTCCCAAGTGTCGGCGGCGGCCAAATCGGCGTTCAGTCGCTCGAAATAGGGCTTCCCGACTTCTTCAACAATCACGTTTCTCTCGTCTTCCGAAAGGATTTCCGCATTCTCCGAAACCCAATTCTCCACCTCTGACGTCGATTGCCAATAACGGTAGTTTTCCTGCAACATCAGACGCAGAATATGGCAAGCCGCATCGGTAAATCTCCCATCTTTCACTACGTTGTCAAGATAACGCTCGGCATGCTTAGTCGCAAGGATATAGCAATCCTTGTTATTTTCAAATCTATCATCTAAAATATTGAACGCCAGATCTATCATTCTGTCTCCTGTCTCCTGTCTTCTGGCTTCTAAATCAATAAACTCCATCAGTGTTACCACGATGTTAAGTCTCAGTTTCAACGACACTTCCGGTGTCAGCAGGCTTCGCATCATCTCGAGTGGCAGTTTCAGCGTGTCAGCCGGCACGTCGTCGCGGGTGTAGAACCAGAAGTCGTCAAGTAACATCTTGCGCAGCTCCTCTGTCACGAAGGTATGGTTCGACAGCGGATGATGATATTCCGTGATGCACTCCGATGCTCTTTTGTTGATGCCGAAGTAATTGGCACTCAACGCGATAAACGCTTTATACTCTTCCGGGATGAAAATGTCTTTATAACGTGTCTGCGCCAGATTGGCCTCCAGCGCCTGTGATTTGAAAGTCTCGCCGCAGTTGTTCTCCGAAGATTGTGAAATTTGTGATTCCATTATAGAAGTTATTTTTTGCAAAGATAAAAAAAATTATTGTATCTTTGCAGTTTGAATGATAAAGATTTTCAAAGGATTAAATTTTAAATAATATGGAAAAGATTAAAGTAGGTATCAACGGTTTCGGTCGTATCGGCCGTAACGTTTTTCGCATCTGCTGCGAGCGTCCCAACCTCGAAGTGGTGGGCATCAACGATTTGACAAGCACCAAAGTCTTGGCACATCTTCTGAAATACGATTCAACGCAGGGCAAGTTTCCCGGCACTGTCGATTATGATGAGACGGCCTTGATAGTCAACGGAGTACGTGTTCCTGTCACAGCCGAGCGCGCTCCTATCAACATCAAATGGAGCAAGACTCCTGATGTCGTCGTCGAGTCAACAGGTATCTTCCGCTCGAAGGAAAGCGCAAAAGGCGGCTATGGCGACCATCTCAAGAACGGCGCCAAGAAAGTCATCCTCTCAGCTCCTTCAAAAGATAAAATCGATGCCACTATAGTGGTTGGTGTCAACAACAACGAGCTCACCGACGAGGTCGAATGCGTGTCAAATGCGTCATGCACAACAAACTGCCTTGCACCTGTCGCCAAGGTCTTGAACGACCGTTTCGGCATTGAGCAAGGTTATATCACCACCATCCACAGCTACACCAACGACCAGGTTATTTTGGACGGCCCGCACAGCGACCTTCGCCGCGCGCGCTCAGCCGCCTTGTCACAAATCCCGACCACCACAGGCGCAGCCAAAGCCGTGGGCATCGTCATCCCCGACCTCAACGGCAAACTCGACGGCATAGCGGTGCGCGTCCCGACGCCAACAGGCTCATTAGTTGACCTCGTGTGCACGCTGAAGACTGAAGCCACCAAGGAGCAGATCAACGCCGCCATGAGAGAGGCCGCAGAAGGCCCGATGAAAGGCGTCCTCGAATACACCGAAGACCCGATTGTGAGTGTCGATATCATCCACAACCCGCATTCGTCAATCTTCGATGCAGAAAGCACCATGGTGATGGGCAAGATGGTTAAAATACTGTCATGGTACGACAACGAATGGGGTTATTCCAACCGTATGGTTGACCTCATCGAGATGATGAAATACTAAACAACATTAAGGGGTACCGAATGACGGCACCCCTTTCCTTTAGATGTTATTAGGCATTGCTGGCCGACACATCTTAAATCTGCTTCAGCAGGTTCACCATCTCAATGGCGGTGGTCACTGCCTCAAAGCCTTTGTTACCCGATTTCGAGCCCGCGCGTTCCACTGCTTGCTCTATGCTGTCGGTGGTGAGAACGCCGAATATCACAGGCACCTCGGTCTGCAAGCCCACTGTGGCTATGCCTTTTGTGGCTTCATTCGCCACCATGTCGAAATGCGGTGTCGCACCACGTATTACCGCGCCGAGACATACCACGGCATCGTACTTTTTGCTCTCCGCCATCTTCTTTGCCACAAGCGGAATCTCAAAAGCACCCGGAACCCAGGCCACATCAATGTTCTTCTCTTCTCCGCCGTGACGTTTGAAAGCGTCGATGGCACCACCAAGCAACTTGTTGGTGATGATTTCGTTGAAACGGCCGGCCACGATAGCAATCTTCTGACCCTCAGCCAATAATTTTCCTTCTAATGTTTTCATTTTTTTATAATTTAATGTTTATATTTCATTTTTGTCATTTCGAGCGTAACGAAGTGAAGTCGAGAAATCCTTTTTAGAATGAGCTTTTGCGAAAAAATGATTTCTCCACTCCGCTCCATTTCATTCCACTCCAGCCAAGATAACGAAAGCTATATTCTTTCTTCTGTCTCCTGTCTTCTGACTTCTTTCACATGAAGTATATGTCCCATTTTCTTGTATTTCGTATAAAGATAAAATGCGTCTTTTTCGTTGCAGGTCATCTCTATAGGCTCTCTACCGACTATTTCGATGCCATAGCCTTCCAGACCGCTGATTTTCATCGGGTTGTTAGTCATCACTATGATTTTCTTGGCACCTAAATCTGCCAAAATCTCCGCTCCGGTGCCATAATCGCGCAAGTCAGCGGCGAAACCGAGCGCAAGGTTCGCCTCCACCGTGTCCATGCCTTTGTCTTGCAAAGTGTAGGCTTTCAGCTTGTTAATCAAGCCGATGCCGCGTCCTTCCTGACGAAGATAAAGGAGAACGCCCCTGCCTTTCGCCTCGATACGGCGCATCGCCTCTTGGAGTTGCTCGCCACAGTCGCAGCGCATAGAACCGAAGGCATCGCCGGTGAGACATTCGGAATGCACGCGGCACAAGACAGGTTCATCGGTGCTTATATCGCCTTTCACCAGTGCCACATGATGCTCACCAGTGATTTTGTCAACGAAACCGATGGCCTTGAAACTTCCATACTTGGTGGGCAGATCAGCTTCCGTCACGCGTTCAACGAGAACTTCGGTCTTTCTGCGATATTTTATCAATTCAGCTATCGATGTGATTTTCAAGTTGTTCGCCCTTGCGAACTGCACTAATTCCGATGTACGCATCATAGTGCCGTCTTCGCGCATAATCTCGCAACACAGGCCACATTCTTTAAGGCCGGCGAGTCGCATCAAATCGACGGTGGCTTCGGTGTGACCTCCACGTTTCAGCACGCCGCCTTTGCGAGCCTCCAAAGGAAACATATGGCCGGGACGACGGAAATCCTCGGGACGGATGCCGTCTTCAACGACTTTTCGCGCCGTTATAGAGCGTTCGACAGCCGAAATGCCCGTGGTGGTGTCTATATAATCGATGGAAACGGTGAACGCCGTGCTGTGATTGTCAGTGTTTTCGACTACCATCTGGTTGAGTTTCAAGCGTTTGGTGATCTCCTGGCTCATCGGCATGCAAATCAAACCCTTGCCGTAGGTGGCCATGAAATTCACGTTCTCAACAGTGGCAAACTCCGCCGCACAAATCAAATCGCCCTCGTTCTCGCGGTCAGGATCATCGACAACGATAATCATCCTACCCTCACGAAGGTCTTCCAAAGCTTCCTCAATAGTGTTAAAATCTTTGTTCATCAATATTAAAAATTATTGTCATTCAATAAGTTAAGTAAATTCTCGTCTCTTTTTGCAGAAAACGTCCCGACAAATTTCTCTATGTATTTTCCAACGATGTCGTTCTCCAAATTAACAGTGTCGCCAACCTGTTTCTTAGTCAAAGCGGTAGCGTCCTGAGTGTGCTCTATTATCGAAACGCTAAAGTCAAAATTGCTTACATCTGTGACTGTCAATGAGATACCATCGATGGTGATGGAGCCTTTCTCCACAATATATTTCAAAATCTCAGGCCTTGTCCCAATTTTGATACGAATCGCTTTGTCGTCCTTAGTCATTTTAGAGATGACACCGATGCCGTCGATATGACCTGAAACTATATGTCCGCCGAAACGTCCATTGGCAGGCATTGCTCTTTCACAATTCACCGAATCATTGATTCTCAAGTCTTTAAAGTTAGTCCTACTCATTGTCTCCGGCATCACGTCGGCAGTGTATGAGCCTCCGTCGAAGGATGTCACGGTGAGACAAACCCCGTTGGTGCAGATGCTGTCACCCACATGAATATCCTCAAGAATCCTCTGTGCCGCGACAGTCAGTTTTATGCTGTTAGCATGCCTGACGATGGCTTTCACTTTCCCTATTTCCTCAATTATTCCTGTGAACATATCTTTCCTTTTATTAAAATATCTCCATTAACACTATGAATATCAATATCTTGTAATTTTATAGCATCACACATCCTGTCTATTCCCCTGCCGGAAACAGGCGATTTTGCATCTTTTCCGCCAATAATTTTAGGTGCCACGAAAGCCCATACTTCATCCACGCAACCGGCTTCAAGAAATGCCGCGTTTAAGGTGCCGCCCCCTTCAAGTAAAAGAGAATCAATGCCTTGTGCGCCAAGTTGCGTCATAAGGTCGTTGATGTCAACATGACCATTATTAGATTGGCATTCAATGATTTCACAACCTAATAGTTCGAGAATACGTACTTTTTCCGTCATTTCGAGCGATTGCCGACAGACGGGAAATCTTTGTTTTGCATAATCATTCAATGTGTTCACGTTATCTGAGGATTTCTCCACTTCGCTCTGCTCCGCTCCGCTTCGGTCGAAATGACAACATGCGATAATCGTCTTATATTCCTTTGTTGTCGTAACCAGTTGAGAATCAACAGGAATCATCAAATGAGAATCAATCACGATTCTTACCGGCTGATGATAATCTCCTTCCAATCTGCAATTCAGCATAGGGTCGTCGGCCAACACAGTGCCGATTCCCACGACAACGCCCGACAGCTCGCTCCTCAGTTTATGAACCGTCTTTCGCGACTCATCATTGGTTATCCACTTGGAATCGCCTGTATGTGCTGCTATTTTCCCGTCAAGAGTCATGGCGGTTTTCATTATCACGTAAGGGCGTTTGGTGGTGATATATTTCAAAAACACCCTGTTCAACTCTCTTATTTCGCTTTCGCAGATACCCACCTCGACGTCGATGCCTGCTTCCTGCAATATTTTCACGCCCTTGCCGGCCACCAAGGTGTTGGGGTCGAGTATGCCTACAAACACTTTTTTTATGCCTTTCTCGATGATTATCTCAGTACATGGTGGTGTTTTCCCATAGTGGCAGCAAGGTTCAAGTGTTACATAAAGTAAAGCATCTTTAGTATCTGTTTTACAGTATGTTAAAGCATTTCGTTCAGCATGAAAACCACCATATTTCTCATGGTATCCTTCGGCAATTATCTCGTCGTTTTTCACCACGACGCAGCCCACCAAAGGATTAGGGTGGACGAAGCCTCCGCCCTTTTTCGCAAGCTCTATCGCCCGCCTCATGTACTCGATGTCTTTTTCGCGATATGACATAAAAAAGCCCTAATGTTAGAAACATCAGGGCTGTAAACAAAACCAAAACAATCAAACGTTTACCACGAACTTCTTTCATCCGGACTTTAACCGTCGGTTTCGGAATTTCACCGAATCAGTTCCTGAAAAGGAAGTCGCGGACTGTCACCGCCGGAAAGGAATTTCACCTTGCCCTGAAGTTTACGGCCGCAAAGATACACATAATTTTAATATGTGTCACATTTTATTCATTTTTTTTAACAAAATGAAATCGAGTGTGACCATCGCTGCCATCGCCTCCACCATCGGGAGCACACGAGGCACCACACATATATCATGACGCCCTTGTATCTCCAAAATCGTCTCATTGCCATGAATATCAACGGTTTTCTGAGGCAACATCACCGATGGAATCGGTTTGAAAGCGACTCTAAATACGACATCTTCGCCATTAGTGATTCCGCCTTGTACTCCGCCGGAATGATTGGTCCGAGTTCTAATCCGTTCGCCGTCAAAGTAAAACTCATCGTTACATTCGCTGCCGCGCATACCCGCTGCATTGAATCCCTCGCCAATCTCAAAGCCTTTGGCCGCGTTGATACTCATCATGGCATGAGCCAGCACCGCGTGAAATTTCATGAATGCCGGCTCTCCGAGTCCTAAAGGGACGTTTTTTATGGTTCCTTGAACGATTGCGCCCACCGTGTCTTTGTCTCTTCTCTCCTCACCTATCCGAATCACATCCGATTGAATCTCAACACCTTGAGAGGCAAGAATCTGTTTGGCGACAGCGCCGGCAACCACACAAGGCAACAAA
Source organism: uncultured Bacteroidales bacterium (assembly GCA_937906455.1). Lineage (GTDB taxonomy): Bacteria > Bacteroidota > Bacteroidia > Bacteroidales > F082 > Limimorpha. The sequence continues at coordinate 84,847 of CALCYT010000046.1, forward strand.
GTCCTTGCAGAGCCGCGTCCACCTCCGGCATAATCTCTTATGCCATACTTTTCTTGATATGTGAAATCGGCATGCGAGGGACGGAAGACATCCTTAATATTATCATAATCAGATGTTTTAGCGTCTTTGTTGCGTATGATAAAGGCTATTGGGGTGCCTGTCGTCTTACCTTCAAACAATCCTGAGAGGAACTCCACCTCATCCGGCTCATGTCGTTGTGACATATATGCGTCTATTCCTGGTTTCCTACGCGCCAACTCATTGTCAACCAACGACATATCTATCGTTATCCCGGCAGGGCAGCCATCAATGACGCCACCTATCGCCGGACCATGCGACTCTCCGAATGTCGTCAGACAAAATGCCGTTCCAAAGGTGTTCGATTTCATATATTAAACCCCGTCGGGAGAACGCAAGCGTTCTCCCGACGGGGTATTTCTTGTTTCTTATTGTTCGTTGAGAATCTTCATCTTAGCTTCAAGAACCTTCACGTCATTCTTGAGTTTCTCGATTTTCTTCTCATATTCAGCCTTCAGAATCTCCGACTGCTTGCTCCTCGCAAAGAAACCGATGTTGTTTTCCAACGTGACGATCTCATCGCGCAACTTCTGAATCTTGTTCTGCAAGTTGATGTATTCTCTCCTTACTTTGTCGCGCGCATCAGGGTCTTCCTTGAATCCGGAAATCATGGTACGGTACTCATTGGCAGTCAATTCGTTATCGTTGGTGCGCATCTTGTCGAACAAGCCGTCGATGAGGCTACGGTACTCGTTCTGGACAGCGTCTTTCATCTTCATCGGGACGTGACCTATCGCCATCCATTCTCTCTGGAACCCGCGAATGGCCTCCATGTTCTCGTTACGGTCTTTCTTCAGCTCGTAAGCCTTGATGCGTTCGATGAGTTCTTGCTTTGCCTTGAGGTTGGCGTCCTCCTCACCTTTCACACCTGAGAAATGCTCTGATTTCTTGCCGAAGAAGGCATCGCAGGCACCACGGAAACGCTTCCAAATCTTGTCGGAGTGACGCTTAGGCACCGGACCGATGGTCTTCCACTCCTCCTGCAACTTCTTGATGCGGTCGGTCGTCTTCCGCCATTCGGTGGAATCCACGAGATTCTCAACCTCCACGCATATTTGCAGCTTCTTGTTATAGTTTTCCATCTGCTGCACCTTGAGTTTGCTGAAGAACTCCTTCTTCGCCTCGAAGAACGTGTTCATCGAGCCTTTGAAACGGTTCCAGATCTCCTCGCTCTGTTTCTTCTGCACCGGACCGATACCCTTCCACATCTTGAACAGCTCATTAACGTCGTTCGACTTCTTCTGATATGCGTTGATGCTGTTAACAGGCTCATTCACAATCTCTTCCATCTTCACGCAGATGGCTTCTTTAGCCTCGTAATTCGCTTTTTGCTCTTCTTCAAGCTTGGCGTAATGCTCGCGGCGAATCTGGTTAACCTTGTCGGTGGTGTTCTTGAAACGCTCCCAGATCTCGTCTTTCTTGTCTTGCGGCACAGGCCCGATCTCCTTCCACTCATCGTGATATTTCTGAAGTAGCTTGAAGGCTTTTGTCAATGACTTCTCGAGAAGCAGAAGCTCGGCCTTTTCGCAAAGCTCAATCTTGGCTTCAAGATTCTTTTTAAGGTCAAGGTCACGTAACTCTCTGTTAATCTTAACCTTATCGTAGAATTTCTCAATCAGGAAATGGTAGGTGTTCCAGATGTTCGACACCTCGTTGGCCGGCACCTGACCTATCTCTTTCCATCTGTCCTGAAGCGCGCGGAAGTCGTCATACGTCTTCTTCAAGGTCTCCTCAGAATAAATCAACACTTTCAATTCCTCAATAATCTCAAGCTTTTTCCTCAGATTTTCGGCCTTTTGTCTCTCAAGTTCTTCCTTGTATTTCTCCTTGTTGACCTTGTAGATGTCAAAAGCGGCCTTGAAACGCATCTCAAGCGGGTCGTCCTTATGCTCGTAGCTATCTTTGTCGCCACCGTCAAGGATAAACTGTTCCATCTCACGGTCACGGTCTTCCTTGTTGATTCTCAAGAAGTTCGATTTTATTGCAGCGACTTTGTCCTTGATTTTGGCCACATCACCGTCTTGGACTGTCTCTTCCAACAGCTCGACAAGTTGCAGCTTGTTGAGGTTAGAAAAGTCAAATTCCGACTCTTCTTCCTCTTCATTTTCATTTTCATTGTCGTTGTTCAAATCAAGCTCAGCATCCTTCGGAATCTCCTCGTTTTGAGGAATTATTTCTTCTTTCGGAAGCGTTGATTCTTCTTCATTCACATCAATTTTCACATTGATTCTGACAGAGCCGGGCAAAATTGTCGGCTTGTTTAGTTTCTCAATTGTCTTGAGTTCGGTAGCGTTCATTTTAGATAAATGTTTGATAATAAATAATTTAATTAAATTGTTATCAGCGTTTTGCTCTCACAAAACACGATATTGGAGCTAAATCTCGCTGCAAAAATAATAAATTTCTTGTGATTTTAAAATATTTTAAAAAAAATTTGTAAGTTTGTAAGCTAAAATTTGGGTCATGCAGGCTTTGGAAGAAATCAGGAAAACAATAGCGGAGTTAGTAGCAGAACTTGGGGAAAAGGCATTGGAAATCAACGCCATGCCGGGTTCAGGCTCATCAAGACGATATTTTCGCATAAAAACAGACCATCGTTATTTGATTGGCGCATATAATCTCAACATCGAGGAAAACGAGGCTTTCTTCAGTTTTTCCAAGCATTTTCGTGAATGCGGCCTGCCCGTTCCCGAGATTTTCGCAATCTCACCATCAAAAGAAATCTACATCCAAACCGATTTGGGCGACGTCTCTATGTTCAACCATGTTGAAAATTGCCTTAAAAATGGCAAATATGACGATGAAACAATTGCATTGTATAAAAAATCTCTTGATAAACTCATTGACTTTCAAATAATTGGACATCAAGACTTGGATTATTCTAAGGCATTTCCGACAGCCGCCTTCGACGCAATGTCAATCATGGACGATTTAAATTATTTTAAGTATTGTTTTTTGAGGGAACATGAGGAGATTTCATGTAACGAGACTCGTTTAGATTCTGATTTTCAACGTATTACACAATATATTCTTGAGACGCCATCCGATTTCTTCATGTATCGTGATTTCCAGTCGAGAAATATTATGATTGTCAATAATGAGCCTTATTTTATTGATTATCAAGGTGGTAGAAAAGGCCCGCTTCAATACGACGTAGTCTCGCTTCTGTATCAGGTCAAGGCGCGGATGCCTCAGAAATTGCGTGACGATTTGGTTGATTATTACAAACATCGGTTAGCAAAAGTATGTTCCGAAAATAATTTTAACCGTGCCACGACAGAGTCTTTTGACAAATATTTTCCGGCCTTTGTGTTGCTCCGACTGCTTCAAGTGCTCGGCGCATACGGCTTTAGAGGTCTGATACAGAAGAAGTTACATTTTCTGCAAAGCATTCCATACGCTATTCGCGAGCTGATTCTCATAAACGAAAAATGGACATTGCCGTTTGAGTTGCCTGAATTGCAAACGGTGATACGTCAATTCAGTATCTTGCTTCCAAAATATGAAATTATTGAGCCTGAACGACTTACAGTTACTGTAAATAGCTTCTCATACAAAATCGGAGGTATCCCTTTCGACAAAAGCGGCAACGGTGGCGGGTTCGTCTTCGATTGCAGAGCCTTGCCTAATCCAGGTCGCTATTCCGAATTTAAGCAAAAGACAGGTGAAGACCCTGAAGTTCAAGAGTTTATGAACGACAAGCCTGATACGCATTTCTTCTTGCAAAATGTACAACTGCTTGTATTTCAATCAATTGACAACTACCTTGAAAGAGGTTTCAAAAATCTTCAAATCAACTTCGGTTGCACCGGAGGACAGCATCGCTCGGTGTTTTTCGCACAGAAAATCGGCGAGATGATTCACGCCAACTATCCTATGGTCAATGTTGAAATCAATCATTTGACACAACATACAAGCCATGCCTATGAAGCAAGATAAGAGAACGGCATTTATACTCGCGGCAGGTCTCGGAACTCGTTTGAAAGAGCTGACAAGAAACACTCCAAAGGCTTTAGTATCAATAAATAAAAAGCCATTACTTGAAGTGATACTTGAAGAGCTTATCAGACAGGGTTTTAACCATATTGTGGTCAATATTCATCATTTCGGAGAACAGATTATGGGGTTTTTGGAAGATTTCACCACCAAGCTTCACTCCGGTAGAAATGACGGCACACTTATCGAAATATCAGACGAGCGGACACTTCTGATGGACACCGGTGGCGCCATATTGCAGGCTCTGCCACTATTTTCACAAAGCGAGGCAGTGCTTGTACATAACGTGGATGTACTCACAAATGTTGATTTACAAGGACTTTACAACGATTTCCTACATAGCGACGATGCCGCTTGGCTACTTACACAGGAACGCCAAAGCAAACGCAAACTCGTTTTCGACAATCACGATAATTTCCTTGGCAGATTTAATGTTGAAAATGAGTGCTTCGATGGCGGATGCACATTGCCAAACGATTGTAAATTATTGTCATTCAGCGGAATACATATTTTTAAACCACAATTTTTCAAAGATTTTGACAAAAACCCTTGTTATATCTTTGAGCTTTATCAGAAAATAGCTGAAAATCATAGGGTTAAATCAGAACTGATACATCCTGACTATTGGTTTGATTTAGGAACCATAGAACAACTGAAAAATGCTGAACAATGGCTTTCATTGAGAAGATAAGTGATTATATTACAAGACATTACGACTTGACAAAGGAAAACATCACCATTGTTTTCCCAAACAAACGCGCCGCGTTGCAACTCAGAAATGAGCTTTCAAAAAGCATAAAAACCAACTTTTGGGTGCCGCAAATCCTCTCAATCCAACAGGCAATGGAGGAATGGAGTGGTCTGCAACTCATTGATAATATTGAAGTTATCTTTGAGATTATCAAACTCAATCAAGAATTTTTCCCATATGCCGCTCAAATGGCGAAGGATTTCGACGAAATCGACCAATATGACGTGGACGCCGCCAAATTGTTCGCGCATCTGCATGACGCAAAAGTGTTAGAAGAGTGGAATCCGAGCCTCGAAAACAGCTTGGAATCCAATTATTTAAGGTTTTTCTCATCACTTCTCACCTATTATAATAACCTCCATGAAACGCTACAAAAAAACGGTCAAGGTTATTATGGATTGATTACCAATAAGATAGCTCATTATGATGATGACAACTTGATGAGGTGCTCTCAGGGTAGAAAAATAATTTTCGCCGGATTTAACGCATTGACAAAAACGGAGGAAAACATCATAGTGAGAATGGTTGAAAACGGTAATGCAGTGATTTTGTGGGACTTAGACAGATATTATTTTGAGGATGAACGACAAGAGGCCGGTTATTTCGCAAGAAAATTTTTTAAAAAACATCCGAACATTGCAAAGAATTTTATCGATGATAACTTTAATTCCATAGAAAAAAACATCAAGATAATTAGCGTTTCCGGCGACGCGGTACAAACTAACGCTCTTCAACTTCAATTAAGTCAAAGTACTGATAATCAAAAAGATAATGAGGTCATTGTGCTTGCCGACGAATCTCTTTTGATTCCTGTTCTGAACGCCATCCCGGAATCCAAAGGCAATATTCAAGTCACAATGGGCTATCCGTTTGACAAGACAATTGTTTATCACTTTGTAGATCAATGGTTTAGGTATCAAAACACCCTGACTGACGATGTTAACAAGTTTTATCTGTGGACGTTTTTACGCTTCTGTAATTCTGACTTTATCAAATTGATTTTCAAAGGCTTAGAATACGAAAAACTCAGTGCCTGGCTTATCGGCTTAGCCGACAATTCAGTTTATTATTTCAAAAAATCTGATTTGCAATATTTTGAGGAGAACAAACAACTCTTTAATTTTCTTAATGTTGTGACAAAGAAATGGAAAAACGCGACAGAATGCGTTGATTCTCTGAAGGAGATTCTGCTTGTTTCAATGGATAAACTTGGCAAGAACGACAATTTCATCAAGAATCAAATCAGTGTGGCGGGGAGGATTGCCAACAGACTTGAGTTGTTGCTCAACAAATATCATGATTACATCCAAATCATTGATTTACAAATGCTTTATTCTCAAGTCGCAAGTCAAATGCCTATCAATTTACAAGGTGATGCCGACGGTTTGCAGGTGATGGGACTTCTCGAAACACGCAACCTTGACTTCGATACCATACATTTTTTAAGCGTCAACGAAGGCGTTTTACCTCAAAACAAAAACAATAACAGCTTGATTCCGTTTGACTTACGCAAAGCTTACGGTTTGCCGACATACGACCAGCAGCAAGCCGTTTATGCCTATCATTTCTATCGTCTTCTGCAAAATGCAAAACGTATCAACTTGTATTACAACAACATAGCCGATCTGTCGGGCATGGGCGAGCCAAGCCGTTTCATCCGTCAATTGGAGTATGAATATGCGGAAAACAATGTTAAAGTAAAACTTGAGCATTATCAGTATAAATCACCTACAATCAATGAGAAACAGAGTAACATTGAAGTGATTAAAACAGACGAGACACTGCAAAAAATAAAGAAACTCTCTCCCACTTCAATCGGCTGCTATGTCAGATGTCCGCTGCAATACTATTGGAAAAACATTGAGCGTATTGAAGACAAGTCCTTAGATGAAGAGATAAAAGTCAATGTTGTTGGAAGCATTATCCATGCCACTTTGGATTATTTTTACAAGTTATTCGGCAATGAAGAGATTTCGCTCCGATTGTTTGATGAAATGTATAAAAAGCATTTCAAGGAATGTTATCACAAATCATTGGTTGACAATGGTTTTACAAACGGATTACCAGACACGGGGTTCAATTATCTGAACAAAACCGTCATTGACAGCATGCTTTCTAACTTTGTCAGATATGAACGCAAATTCTTAGAAGAAGTCAAGCGATTCACGATTATTGCCACTGAAGTCGAGCTTGAGAAAGAGGTTGAATGTCAAGGACATAAGGTTGTATTGCATGGCTTTGCCGACCGCATCGACAACGTATCCGGCGAAATACGAGTTATTGATTACAAAACCGGCAAAGTGAACCCTTACGACGTGAGAATCAACGACAAAGTGGTTGGAATCACCTCAATGGCCGAAAAATCCATACAGTTGCTAATGTACAAATACCTTTATTTGCACAATCATCCCGGGGTCACGCCCGATGTGATTCGTCCTGGCATAGTAGGCTTCCAAAAGCTTAGTCATGGTATATACAACTTGGAAATCAATGAGTTACATGAGTTAAGCCAGGCGTTTGAAGACACCTGTACCAAGTATTTCGATGACTTCTTGTCAGAGCTTTTCAACAAAGACATCCCCTTCACACAAACCGACGATACCAAAGCATGCGGTTTCTGTGACTTCAAGAACATCTGCAAAAGAGGATAATCACTTGAATATCAAGTCGATATACACCGGCAGGTGGTCACTGTAGCCGCCAAAATATTTCGGACCTACATACGTTCTAAACAGTTTCACACCACCAAATGACTCGTCTTTCTCAAAGAGAAAGTCATTATGGACAATTGTTGCGCTATTAGGCTTGTACGACAACCCCATATCATTGTCAATCAATGATTTAGAGACAATGATTTGGTCAAAGATCTGCCAATTGTACTGATGTTTCAGAGTCCCATCAAAGCCGAGTCGCCGCCCATCGGTGAAAAGATTCACCAAAACAGCGTTTTCATCATATTTTTCTGGCGATTTGGCAGATAACACCTCGCAAATGCTCGGGTCATCAGGCGTGTCGTTAAAATCACCCATTATTATGATTTTCGGAATTGTCTGATGCAGAAAAACAAGTGAATCAACCTTGTGTTTCAATGTGTTAGCCGCAAGAGCGCGCAGTTTTATTGTCTCACGCTCACCACCGTAGCGCGAAGGCCAGTGATTGACGAAACAATGTATAGTGTCACCACGCCTGTCGAAAAACTTAGCGTAGAGAATGTCGCGTGTCCTGTAATGCTTATTATCTGGATTTTTAACTTTTACCGTCTCAGTACTAATAAGTTGCAGCTTATCTATACAATAAGCCATCGCCACATCTATGCCACGTTTGTCATCACCTTCATAATGTATTATCCGATAGTTGTGCGTTTTGAGAGGCGTTTGGTTGAAAAGCATATTAAGCACATAGGCATTCTCAACCTCAGCGATTCCAAGCACCGCTATCGGTTCGTCCTCAGAAAATGCAAGAATAGCCTTGTACATATTGTTTCGCTTCCTGTAAAAGCGCGATTTTGTCCAATGCTGACTGCCGTTTTCAGTAAATTCGTTATACATCCGCGTGGAATCCACAAAGGGATCGAAAAAATTTTCGAAATTCCAGAACGCCACACGCGTCTCCCCGCTCTCCTGCGCCTTTGCAGCAAAGGAGACAACTATCTGAAATTCAATGAATAACAAGAATAGCAACGGGACTTTTAATTTTGACAAAGGCCTCATTTTTCTCAGTTTTTTGTAACCGCAAAGATACAAAATATTTTGACACATAACACTTTTTTCATTATTTTTGCAAAAATTTTCAGACATGAAGAGAATATTGCTATCATTGTTTTTGTTGCTCTCAGCGAATGTGTTGACAGCGCAGACCGATATCAAGGTTTCCTTTGAAAATCAACAAGATAGCACAATTATTCTTTATAGATACAGAGGCGCGAAGACATTCATTGTCGATACTTTGAAGCAGAATCAGGGAGTGTTTCAGATTCATTACAAGAAGAAACTGCCCGAAGGAATCTATCTTCTGACAAGCATCAACAACTTTCCTTTAGTGGAGATTTTGGTCGGCAAAAAACAACATTTCTCATTAACATTCAATGATTTGGAAGATTTAAACTCCGTCAAGATAAAAGGTAATGCCAAAGAAACCGAAATTTACTTCAAACTGATGGCAAAAGTGAGACAACACGAGGCAAATATTGCCATTCTGAATGGCGAAAATGATAATTTATATGAAAATGTCAAAAAAAACGATTCTCTGAAAACAGATTTCAACAAATTTACAGAATCATTGAAAATCAAGAAGAAAGGTGCGTTTATCAATACAGTGATTGCATCCTTGAGGCGTAATTCGTTGAATGATTATTGGCAAGATTTTCCTTTGGACGATGCGAGAATCCTAACATATCCGTTGATAGACAATAAGTTGACCACATATTTTGACATACTTCCGGCCGATGCGCAAAAAATCAATGACGAAATTGACAAACTAATAGCAAAGACCGGCGATTGCGAAGAAGTGCGCGACTATCTTATATGGTATCTCTACCATAAATATTACTCGCCGAAACACATGAATTTAGACGATGTTTACATTCATCTCGTTGACGATTATTTCCTGAAATTTGAGATGGAAAACATTCCGGAAAGTCTGTTGAACATGATGGCTGACCGCGCTAATTATCTTGAGAGCTTAAAAATAGGTGCTAAGCTACCTGCGATAGGAAACTTATATTCCATTGATGCTGAATACGTTGCGGTGGTTTTTTACGATAAAACCTGTCACAAATGCGCCCAGGAGGGACGTGCCTTGGAAGAAATCAGGGCGCGGCATCCGGAGATGGTAATCTTTCCGGTGGAGGTAAACTCTACTGACATCAAAAATCTGCTGTCGATATACGACATCCAAACCACGCCGATGATTTATCTTCTCGACAGCAAGAAAAAAATCATAGCGAAACGTATCAAGGCGGAACAGGTTGAACCCTTTTTAAACATTGACTGATATGAGCAAATACGACACAATCTGCGCTGTTGCGACAGCCTTAGGAACAAGTGCCATAGCGGTAATCAGGCTTTCAGGCCCGAAGAGCCACTGGGTGGCGACGAATATTTTCAGAAGAAATGGTAAATTATTGGAAATCAATGATATAACTATCAATAAAGCTTATTATGGCGAGATTTTTGACCCTATGCCCGACGACAAACCGATGGTTGACGACGCCTTGGTGACATTTTTCAAGTCGCCTCACTCCTACACCGGCGAGGACTCGGTGGAAATCAGCTGTCACGGCTCTTATTTCGTGCAACAAAAGATTTTGGAGCTTCTGTGCGTCAGAGGATGCCGTCTCGCCGAGCCGGGAGAGTTCTCGAAACGCGCGTTCATCAACGGAAAAATAGACTTAGCGCAGGCCGAGGCAGTGGCCGACCTGATAGCATCGCAAAACGAGGCTGAACACAGGATTGCAGTGAACCAGATGAAAGGCGGCTTCTCAAACGAGCTGAAAGAACTGCGGACACAACTTGTTGACTTGACATCGCTTTTGGAACTCGAACTCGACTTCTCGGAGGAAGACTTGGAGTTTGCCGACCGCAGCAAGCTGAAAGGGCTTCTCGACACCATCTTGAAGCATATCGGCAAGCTGACCGACACTTTCAGATTGGGAAACGCCATAAAACATGGCATCCCGGTGGCTATCGTCGGGGAGACGAACACCGGAAAAAGTACGCTTTTGAACGCTATTTTAGGCGAGGAACGCGCCATAGTGAGCGAAATAGAAGGCACCACACGCGACACCATAGAGGAGACATTCAACATTAAAGGCACCTTGTACCGCTTTATCGACACGGCAGGCATCCGCGAGACAGCGGAAACAATCGAAAAGATTGGCATCGAGCGCACTTTCCAGAAAATCGCCGAAGCCGACATAGTGATAGGCATGATTGACGGGACAAAACCGCTGAATCAGATCTTCGCCTCGGCAAGAGAGATAATATCACACGTCAACATATTGAAACAGAAGCTTTTACTCATTATCAACAAAAGCGACCTGATTGACATCCCGAAGTATTATTCCATCATTGACGACATGCAATGGGAAATCAAACAAACGGTGGAGGACAACATTGAATCTCATGGCGGTTACATGACCGATGAGTATCAGTACAGCGTCACGGGACACGATTTGCACGACATCCGCAACCTGATGACATATTATATAATCTCGGCGAAAAAAACCGATGATGTTGAGGATTTGAAGAGAAACATCCATTATCATACCATAGCATTAAAAGTTGGGGCAAACGACATTTTGGTGACCAATATCCGTCATTATGAAGCTCTTACAAACGCCGCCAAGAGTCTCGAAAAAGTCATGGACGGCATGGACAGCTTATCCGCCGATTTGTTAGCCGAGGACTTGCGACAAGCACTGTATCACATCGGCAGCATCACCGGCGAGGTTACGAACAGCGAAGTCTTAAACAATATCTTTGGAAGATTTTGCGTGGGAAAGTGATTTTTTTCATATCTTTGCACCTCGAAATTTTTTAGTGTAATTTTTTCTTAATTTATTGATAATCAATTTATTATAATGAGTCAGAATATATCAAAACTCAGAAATATCGGTATTGCGGCGCATATCGATGCAGGAAAGACCACGGTATCGGAACGAATATTGTTCTTCACGGGTGTCAACCGCAAGCTTGGCGAGACGCATGACGGACAGGCCACCATGGACTTCATGAAACAGGAACAAGAACGCGGCATCACCATAGCGTCGGCAGCCATCACCGCGCATTGGAACGACTATCAGATAAACCTCATCGACACCCCCGGTCACGTCGATTTCACTGTCGAGGTGGAACGCTCTCTACGTGTCATCGACGGCATGGTGGCGGTGTTCTGCGCCGTGGGAGGCGTGCAGCCGCAGAGCGAGACAGTGTGGAACCAAGCCGACAAATACCGTGTGCCACGTCTTGCCTTCGTCAACAAAATGGACCGCACAGGTGCTGACTTCAACGAGGTGGTAAACCAGATGAACAAATATCTCGGTGCCAACGCGGTGCCGTTGCATCTGCCGATAGGCGTGGAAAACACTTTCGAGGGCATGATAGACCTCGTGAATATGAACTCCGTGATTTTCAAGGAGAAAGAACGTATCGTGGGACCTATCCCTGAAAATATGATGGAACAGGCACAGGTGGCTCGTCAGAACCTCATAGAACATGTGGCCGACATTGACGACGACATCGCGGAGCTTTATCTGTCGGAGGAAGACATCCCGCTCGACATGCTGAAAGAAGCCATCCGCAAGGCGACCATCAAGCTGATGATGGTGCCTGTGCTTTGCGGCTCGGCATACAAAAACAAAGGCATACAGCTGCTTCTCGACGCCATCGTCGATTATTTGCCGTCACCCAAGGACCTCGGTGTCATCATAGCTCATGATCCTTACGATGAGGAGAAGACCTGCCAGCGCAACCCCGTGGAGAGCGAGCCGTTGGCGGCTCTGGCGTTCAAGCTCATCAACGACCCGTATGTAGGACAGCAGACCTTCATCCGCGTGTTCAGCGGCAAGCTCACAAACGGAATGAGCGTTTACAACACCAACAAAGGCAAAACGGAACGCATCGGACGCATTTTCCGCATCAAGGCGAAGGAACGCGAGGAGATACAGGAGGCCGGAGCCGGCGAGATAGTGGCACTCGTGGGGATGAAAATCACCCGCACAGGCGACACCCTCTGCGACGAGAACACCCCTCTCCTACTGGAAAACATACATATCCCGCCGGCGGTCATTGAGATGAAAGTGAACCTCGAAGACAAGAAAAACCGCAACAAGCTCGGCGAGGCATTGGCGAAGCTTTGCAACGAAGACCCATCGTTCCGCGCACATTTCGATGAGGAGACGGAAGAGACCATCATCGCGGGCATGGGAGAACTTCATCTTGAGATAATCGTGGACCGTCTGAAAGACGAGTTCAAGGTGCCTGTCACTGTCGGCGCACCATCGGTGTCGTTCCGCGAGACCATCACCGCACCTTTCGAGTGCAACTACCGTTTCGTGAAGCAGACAGGCGGCAAGGGACAGTTCGCGCACACGGTGATACGTTTCGAGCCTAACCAAGGCAAGGGCTTCGAGTTCATCGACATCACCAAGGGCGGCGTCATCCCGAAGGAGTTCATACCCTCGGTGGAGAAAGGTCTGCAAGCGGCGATGAACAAAGGTCCTTTCGCCGGATATCCCGTGGTGGATGTGAGATGCGTCCTCGTGGACGGCAGCTCGCACCCCGTCGATTCAAGCGACATGGCGTTCCAGCTCTGCGCCCAGATGTGCTTCAAACAGGCGTTCATGAAGGCAAATCCCGTGCTTCTCGAACCGATGATGAAAGTGGAGGTGAACACTCCCGACGATTATATCGGCAATGTCACAGGCGACCTCAACAAACGCCGCGGGCGTATAGAGGCGATGCGTCGTTTCCGCAAAGGCTCGCAGAAACTCGACGCCTTCGTCCCCCTGATGGAGATGTTCGGATATGCCACCGCACTGAGAAACATAACATCCGGAAGAGCCAACTACTCCATGGAATTCAACAACTACTCGCCCATGCCTCATGACAAGCAGGAAGAGATAGTGAAAGAACGAAACGCGAAAGACAAGGCATAAGAAAAAAGAATCGGTCATACGGCCGATTCTTTAGTTATATTTGGTGCCCATGAGAAGACTCGAACTTCCAAGAGCGTCCGCTCACTACACCCTGAATGTAGCGTGTTTACCAATTTCACCACATGGGCTTGGGTGGAATTTCTTGGATTCCTTCTGGTGCCCAGGACAAGAGTCGAACTTGCACGACGCAATCGTCACTACCCCCTCAAAGTAGCGTGTCTACCAATTTCACCACCTGGGCTGTTGGGGTCGTTTTTAAAACGCTGCAAAATTACATATTTTTTAAATACACACAACATTTTTTTAAAAAATTTTTATCAATCTGATTATCATCAAATTATGATGTTTTTGCACACCTTATATTAATATTATGAGAAAATTTTGTAATTTTGCAGCGCAAAAGTTACGTCATGAGAATAGATATCATCACAATATTTCCGGAGATGTTCGAAGGTCCGTTGACGGAATCCATAGTGAAACGAGCCATCAACAAAGGTTTGGTTGACATCCGCCTTCACAACCTGCGCGATTACAGCACCGACAAGCATCGTCGCGTCGATGACTACCCCTTCTCGGCCGGCGCAGGCATGGTGATAATGATTGAGCCTGTTGACAACTGCATCACCAAGTTGAAATCGGAAAGAGATTACGACGAGGTGATTTACATGAGTCCTGACGGCGACCTGTTAACGCAACCAATTGTTAATCAACTGTCTCTGAACCAAAATCTCATCATGCTTTGCGGACATTACAAAGGCATCGACGAGAGGATACGCGAGCATCTCATCACAAAAGAGATCTCCATAGGCGATTACGTCTTGTCGGGCGGCGAGCTTGCGGCGGCGGTGCTTACCGACAGCCTTGTGCGTCTTATTCCTGGCGCTCTGAGCGATGAGACGTCGGCACTCTCCGACTCGTTTCAGGACGGGATGGTGTCGCCGCCTGTCTATACACGCCCTCGCGAATACAAGGGATGGACTGTGCCGGAAATCCTACTGTCGGGAAACGACCGGCTGATAAACGAATGGAAATACCAGCAGGCATTGGAGAGAACGAAGGAACGCAGACCGGAGATGTACGCGAAAATAGAAGGAAGAAGAAAGAAGGAAGAATGAAGAATTTGTGATGAAAAGCAAGAGAAGAAAAAAAATTAATAAAAATGTTGGAGGTATTCAAAATTTTTGTAATTTTGCATGCTTTTTTAGAGAATAGAAAAATAAGATAAAAATACAACAGAAATGAAAAACGCGTTAATCCAATTTGTTGAAGATCAAGTACAAGTCAAAGATTTTCCACAGTTCAAGTCAGGTGACACAATCACCGTTACTTATAAAATTGTTGAGGGAAACAAGGAACGTTTGCAGAAATTCCAGGGTGTTGTGTTACAACGCGCAGGTCAGGGCAAGAGTGCCACTTTCACAGTGAGAAAGATTTCCAACAACATAGGTGTTGAAAGAATATTCCCTATTGCCGACCCGATGATTGACAGCATAGAGGTCAATAAATACGGTTCCGTCCGCAGAGCGAGAATCTACTACCTCAGAGGTCTCCGCGGCAAGAAAGCCCGTATCAAGGAAGTTCTTAAGAAGAAAGAAGATTAAAAAAACGCCTCTTACGAGGCGTTTTTTTTAGCCATTAGCCATTAGCCATTAGAGAGGCGTTGTCTGACGACTTCGAATGTGACGATGCCTGTTGCGACGCTGACGTTCAGCGAGTCAATGTCACCGGGCATAGGGATAACAAGATGATTGTCAACGCGTTTGAGATAAGCCTCGCTGATGCCGTCCTCTTCCGACCCCATCATGATGGCGACAGGCCCCGTCAGGTCGGCTTGCCAGATAGTCTGCTTGCCTTTCTCAGAAAAAGCTATCACTTTCAAACCACTCGCCTTCAGGAAATCTATGGTGTCTTTGATGTTTTCCACACGGCATACATTAATTAATGACAGAGCACCGGCGGAAGTCTTCATGGCATCGCCGTTTATCAAAGCACTGCCACGCGACGGGATGACAATAGCATCGACGCCGGCAGCATAGCATGTGCGCGCGATGGCACCGAAGTTGCGGACATCGGTGACTCTATCCAGTATCACGACAAACGGCATACGGCCTTCATCATAAACCATCGGAATGATGTTTTCGATCGTCTGATACGATATCGGGCAAACAAAAACGACTATTCCCTGATGATTTTTGCGTGTGAGGCGGTTCAGCTTCTCAATGGGGACAAACTGCACCGGCACCTCGTGTTCGCGAGCGTGTTTCACTATATCCGAAATCTGCGGAGAGCGCAGCCCCGACTGCACAAAAACCTTCTCTAACTCCTTCCCCGCCTTGATGACTTCCTCGACAGGATGGATGCCGAAAACCATGTTGGAATCTTCCTTTTTATTGTAATGCTCCATTGTTAACAAATTTTAAATGTCATTGTCATTGAAACTTAATGACATAAGTCTTTTCAAGCTTGCCGTCAATGCCTGAGATTACCAAAAATCACATGAAATGACGGAACAAAATTACATTTTTTTTGTTAATCGTTGATTTTTTTTGTAAATTTGCAGTGTGTTTTTCAAGATAATTGAAGTCAGACATGAAAAGGATAAGATTTGTATCAGTTTTTATCATATTGATAATCAGTTTTATAGGATATGATTTAAATGCTCAGACAAAAGCGCCGGAGCCCAAGTCAGGGTTCTCGCTGACAAAAAAAATCATCCAGAACCATCTCATATATCCTGAAGAGGCTCTTGATAAGAAAGGCGGTAAAATCACTGTGTATTATGATGTTGACAAAGACGGCATCGCCACTAATCACAGGGTTGAGAGTGCTTTTGACGAGCAATGTGCGGCGGAAGCCATCCGTTTGGTGAGGATGATTGAGTGGAATCCAGCCGTCAAAGACGGGAAACCGACATCTTACACCGATTACTACACCGTTGATTTTTCGCCGAAAAGTTATAAGAAATCAGAAGAGAAAAACCCGCGTCTGATGCTGCCGGAGCAGAAGTTTCCTGCTCAGAAAAGCAATAACATATTCAGTGTCAAGGAGTTACATCAAGCACCAAAGCCTTATTTCGCCAATCCTCAGGTGACTATGGCGGCGTATCTGCGCACAAACCTGCAGTTTCCTGACCAGGCAAAACAGTTTGAGATTCAAGGCACCGTGCAACTGAGTTTTGTGATTGAGACTGACGGCAGGGCGTCGAATATCATAGTGGAAAACAGCGTCGGCGGAGGATGCGACAACGAAGCTATCCGCTTGATACAGAATCTGGTATGGATTCCGGGCGTTAAAAACGACAGCCTCGTGAGAACACGGACGACACAGGATATCACTTTCCGGATTGGAGAGAGGAATTATTATGAAGGGAATAGTTATTAGCCATTAGCTATTAGCAATTAGCCATTAGCCATTAGCCATTAGCTATTAGCCATTAGAGATTGATTATCAACCAATAAAAAGTTATAATATGAAAAGAGTATTTTTACCTTTGATTGCGATGCTGCTTTCGGTGAATGTGGCGATCGCGCAGGACGGTGGCGTAGAGTCACCTTGGACACATGGCGGAAACGTCGGTTTTAACATGGCACAGAGTCATTTCGACAACTGGGCTCCGGGCGGACAGGATAACATCAACTTCCTCGGTCTCGCCAAGTATAACATCAACTATGTCAATGGCAACCACAAATGGGACAACGGCATCGACCTCCAGCTTGGCTACAGCTACTACGACCTTGACAAAGACCCCATCAAGACTGACGACCGTATTTTCTTAAGCTCGTTGTATGGTTACAATGTGATTGACAACCAGTTGTTTGTGACAGCCAACCTGACATTCCAGAGCCAGTTCACCAACGGTTACAATTATGCGACTGACAGCACCAACCGCATTTCCGGTTTCATGGTCCCGGCCTACATCACACTTGGTGTTGGTGCCCAGTGGGTGCTGAACGAGCATTTCAAAGTCAACCTCGCCCCTGTCACGGGACGTATGACCATCGTCAACGACGAGAAACTCGCTGACGCCGGTGCTTTCGGTGTGGATGCCGCTGAATATGACGAGACCGGAACACTTGTGAAACACGGCAAGAAAGTCCGTTGGGAGTTTGGTGCACAGCTTACAGCAGAGTTCAATTACGAGATATTCAAGAATGTGACATTCAACTCAAAACTCATTGCATTCTACGATTATCTGCATAAATCATCGGATTTGAACGCTCTTAATGAGAAATACACCTGCTCTGTTGACTTCGACTGGGACAACGCTCTGATTATGAAAGTCAACGACTGGTTGAGCTGCAACCTCACCGCGCGTTTAGTATATGACGAGGACATCAAGCCTTTAAGCTCAGTTGAAGGCACCACATTCCGTCAGTTCAAGGAAGTGTTGAGCATCGGCATCTCATACAAGATTCCGTGATAATGAAGAAGATAGGATTATTGTCAGACACGCACGGATGGCTTAATCCTAAGGTCTTTGATTTTTTCAAAGACTGCGACGAGATATGGCATGTCGGCGACATCGGCGGAGCCGATGTCGCCGACATGTTGTCGTCATTCAAGCCATTACGGGCTGTTTACGGCAATATCGACGACCAAAAAGTACGTCTGATGTTCCCTAAAATCCAGATCTTCACGATAGAAAACGTGAAAGTGATGATGACTCACATCGGAGGCTACCCCAACCATTATGAACCAGGCATCAAAGAACTGATAATCAAAGAGAAACCTAACATCTTCATCAGCGGGCACTCACATATCCTGAAGGTGATGAACGACCATACGTTCAACTTGCTCCATATCAACCCTGGGGCGGCTGGAAATTCAGGCTTCCATAAGATAATCACCATGTTGCGGTTCCAAATCGACGGGAGTGAGGTCAAAAATATGGAACTTTATGAGATGAATAGACGTTAGACGTTAGTCTTTGTGGGTGATGATGGGTATGACGACGGGGATGGCTATCTCAGTCTGTCGATGGATTTTATTAGCTCAATGTCTTTTTTTACGCCGCGGATGGCAAAATATTCGAGAAGGAGGTTCACACATGGTAAAATCATCCCTACCGAGCCGGACAAAGTAACGGTATCTCCTTCATATTCAACAGCTTGCATGGCTGCTAAAGCATTGTTGTCATAAAACAGGAACACTAATCCGACAAAGACAATGTTAAGAAGCATCTCCAAGCGGCAGAGCTTCACCTGAAGCTCGCGTTTCTTATATATTAATAAGGTGTAAACCGGGAGGAGCGTCATCAGTGCCACCAAAACCACAAGAATCCAAGTGTATGACTGTGAGTTAGTTATGGTATTCCATCCCCATATTGTGAATTTCACGGGAGCCTCGCTGATGGAAGCTAAGGGCATAAAAAACAGCAAACCGCTCAGAATGGCGGTCAAAAGCATGAAAACTGTTTGTCGTCTCTGTATCATATCTGAAAATTTTTGCAAAATTAATAAAAATTTTTGTCGTATTAAAAAAAATCGTATCTTTGCAACGTCAAATAGACGAAAGACCATTCTTATATTCAAACAAAATTTCTTGAAAATTCAAACAAACAATTTATTTTATGTACGATATTTTTGAGTTAAATGACAAATCCATCGCTGAACTTAAAGAGATTGCGTTGAAACTTGGCGTGGATAATGTCAGTGTCCCAAAGGAAAATCTTGTGTACAGCATTATTGAGCAACAATCGGTGACTCCAGAGGCACCTGCCGCCACCGAGAAACCCAAAGGCCGACCGGGGAGGAAGAAAAAGGTTATTGTGGAGGAACCTGCTACAGAACCAGAGAAACCTGTTGACAATGAGATTGTTACACCCATTACAAATACAGAGGAGCCTGCTGTGGCAGAAGCCCCGAAACGCGGACGACGCCCAAGGATAGGCAAACGTCAGGATGTGATTAAGACGACATTTAACAACAACGATGAAGAGAGCCTGATGACCCGCCACGTGTCATATCCGAAACCGAAACCGGCGGTGGTGGACGTAGCCAACGAGATTCTCAACGAGAACAACGAGGAAGAGCCTGAGATTCAGGAATATACGCCTACGGAGACTGATGTCCCGACGGTTGAGGAGAGAGAGACTGTTTACGAGACGAGACCGCCGCAGCCTGAGAAGAGCCAGCCGCAGACATCTCCGAAACACGAAGAGCTTATCAGCGAATTTGACGGCGTGGTGCAGGCTGAGGGCGTGCTCGAAATAATGCCCGACGGCTACGGGTTCCTGCGCTCGGCCGACTACAACTACCTCAACTCGCCTGACGACATTTACGTCTCACAGTCACAGATAAAGCTGTTCGGGTTAAAGACAGGCGACACCATACTCGGCATGATTCGTCCGCCAAAGAACGGAGAGAAATATTTCCCGTTGGTGAAAGTTGACAAAATCAACGGACGCAACCCCGACGAGGTGCGCGACCGCATTCCGTTTGACTTCCTCACCCCTCTGTTCCCTGATGAGAAGTTCAAAATCACAGGGCATCAGGGAGGCACGGTATCGACACGTATCATGGACCTCTTCGCCCCAATCGGCAAAGGTCAGCGCGGTTTGATAGTGGCACAGCCCAAGACAGGTAAGACGGTGTTGCTCAAAGAAGTAGCCAACGCTATCGCGGCGAACCACCCGGAAGTTTACCTGATCATATTACTTATCGACGAGCGTCCCGAAGAGGTAACCGACATGGCACGCAGCGTGAAGGCCGAGGTGATTTCATCGACATTCGACGAGCCTGCCGACAAACACGTTAAGATAGCCAACATAGTGCTGGAGAAAGCCAAACGTCTCACTGAATGCGGACATGATGTGGTGATATTGCTTGACTCCATCACGCGTTTGGCAAGAGCATACAATACCGTGTCGCCGGCATCTGGCAAAGTGCTTTCGGGCGGTGTGGAGGCTAACGCCTTGCAGAAGCCGAAACGTTTCTTCGGCGCCGCGCGTAACATCGAGGGAGGCGGCTCGCTGACAATCCTCGCCACAGCACTGATTGACACCGGCTCCAAGATGGATGAGGTCATCTTCGAGGAATTCAAAGGCACCGGCAACATGGAGCTGCAGCTCGACCGCCGTCTGTCGAACAAACGCATCTACCCTGCCATAGACATCGTGGCATCCGGCACCCGCCGCGATGACCTGCTCGTTGACGAGCGTACCTTGGCACGCGTATGGGCACTGCGTAACCACTTCGCCGACATGACACCCGTGGAGGCGATGGAGTTTCTTAAAGACAGAATATCCAAGACGATTTCCAACGAGGAATTTCTGGCGACAATAGACAAATGATATGAGACGAATTGCTTTCTTACTGATAATCATAACGTTCATTTCTTGTACAAGGAATGACAAAAATGATTTTGAGAAGCATTTCATCGACAAGACATTGAGATTCAATCTTATACATACAGGTAATGCCAATAGTGAGAAATTAAGTCTCGACAAGGTTTACGACGACGGCCTGTGGAACGGACGCACTAAAAACACCGTCAACCCTTACCGTTTGGGGGCATATTATTACGAACTGAGAGACGTTGAGACCGACGAGCTGCTCTACTCCGACTGCATCAGCACATATTTCAGCGAATGGCGTATGACTGACGAAGCGAAGACAAAAACAAAAGTTTTCAAGGAATCGATACGTGTCCCATATCCTAAAAACAATGCCACACTGACAATGTATAAGATTGATTCCCAAGATGTTATACTTCCAATCTGGGAATATGACATCAATCGGAACACAAGGGCGGCAATTGAACCGACAAAGAATCACAACAACAGAATAATACGCCTACTTGACAGTGGCGACCCAAAAGAAAAAGTTGACATAATGATACTTGGCGACGGCTACACCTCAAAGGAAACCAATCGCTTCGACAAAGACGCACAGCATTTTTACGAAATTTTCATTGAGACCGAGCTTTTCAAACGGAGAAAAAACGATTTCAATGTGCATGCCGTACAAGTGCCTTCATCAATGAGCGACAAGTGCATTCTTATAGACCGCAACACCTTCGGTCACAACAAATACGCTCTCGCTATCGATGAATGGAAATTTCGGGAATATGCAACACAGTCGCCATATGACTATGCCGTAATCCTGATTAATGATACAAACAATATAGGAGGCAGTCTGTATAACAACTACTCCACTGTTGCAATGCGCTCACAATCAGAAGATTACATAATCAGACATGAGATAGGTCACCAAATTGTCGGGATAGCCGACAGGTATTATTCTGACGAGACGCAAGACGACACCACTTGCGTCTCAGCTTATTTCTATGATTTTAGTGAATTGATAAACAACATTTTAGACCTTCATACAAAATAATATGCTAAGTGAGACCCTAAAACGTACAAGGATGTACTCTGGCATACCTCAGACAAAATTGGCAAGCGCGTTATTTGTTTCAGACGCGACATACAGCAGGAAAGAGAACGGACTGGCGGAATTTGAACGTCATGAAGCCTTAAAAGTAGCCAAGATACTTGGCTTGAACGAGAGCGTTATCTTGAAATATTGGATGGCCGACAAATTATACAAGCTCATGAAACAAGACAAAGAGCTTGTTTATGAGGCACTTAAGATTGTCGAGACCAACTATGACAATTATGAACACTGCATTGAGATTCCACGATATAACAAAAGTTTTAGCACTCTTGAGGAGAGGAAGCAGCGCAAAAGGAAGAAATTCTTGAAAAAAATCTTGTAAAAAACAAAAAACATTTATATTTTTGCAATTATAAAATTTTTAATTCAGAAGTATTTTTTATTATGAGTATTTACATTTTTGTGAAGCTTTTAGGTTGCTTGGCGCTCCTCATGTTCGGAATGAAGTCGATGAGTGACTCGTTGCAGAAAATGGCTGGTCCACAACTGCGTCACGTGTTAGGCACCATGACAACGAACCGTTTCACCGGCATGCTGACAGGTATGTTTGTCACAGCAGCCGTACAGTCGTCAACAGCCACCACCCTTATGACCGTGTCGTTTGTCAATGCGGGATTGCTAACCTTGGCGCAAGCCATTTCCGTTATCATGGGAGCTCACATAGGCACGACCGTCACCGCTTGGATAATGTCGCTTGGATTCTCGTTTAACATCACCGACTTTGTTTATCTTGCATTTCTTATAGGTATCATATTGATTTACTTGAAGAAACATCGTATCATAGGAGATTTCATCTTTGGTGTGGCGTTTCTATTCTTAGGCTTAGGGACGCTGAAGGAGACAGGCTTCGCCTTAGTGCAAGACCCTGCCGCCAATGCTGCCATAAGCTCGTTCTTCCAACGTTTCAATGAGCCTAACTTCTGGAACTCATGTTTCTTCCTGTTCATGGGAACCATACTGACGCTGTGCGTGCAGTCGAGTGCCGCAATCATGGCAATCACCATGATTTTATGCTCTACCGGGGTGTTGCATATCGACCAGGGCATCATGCTGGTGCTTGGTGAGAACATCGGAACGACAATAACGGCCAATATCGTGGCAATAGGTGCCAACACTCAGGCACGACGCGCCGCTTTCGCACACCTGAGTATCAATGTGATAGGCGTGACATGGGCTTTGCTTCTGTTGCAGCCTTTTGTCAATCTCGTTTGCGGATTCGTGGGCTTCGACAGATATATGCTGCCTGAAGACCCCGGCTATATGGAAAACTTAGCGAAGATATCGGTGGTGCTGGCCACGTTCCACTCCACCTTCAATGTGACAAACACCCTCTTGCAAATAGGATTCATCCCATATATCGAACGCTTCGTATGCCGTGTAATCAAACCGAAGTCATCAGAGGAAGAAGAGGACTCAAAGCTGAAATTCATCACAGGAGGCCTGCTGTCAACAGCCGAGCTTTCCATACTGCAAGCACAAAAGGAGATATGCCTCTTCTCAACACGCACCAATAAGATGTTCAGCTTCATTCCGACACTTTTATTCGACACTAAAAACGACGAGGATTTCAACAAACTTTACTCACGAATCGAGAAATATGAAGGCATTTCTGACAACATGGAAGTTGGGATAGCAAATTATCTCAACAAAGTGACAGAAGGACACTTGAGTCCTGAAAGTAAGACACAAATCCGTTATATGCTCCGTGAAGTCGGGGAGCTTGAGAGTATAGGCGACAGCTGTTACAACCTTGCGCGCACTATCAACCAGAAACACACTAAAAACGAGCATTTCACTGATGTGCAGAAAGAACATATCCGTTATATGTTTGAGCTTTGTGAGAAAGCTCTGACCCATATGCAGGCTGTGCTGGAAGATGACCAAGGCACTATCGATTTAAACGAGTCGCTGAATATTGAAAATGAAATCAACAACTACCGCACACAACTCAAAGAGGCGAATATCACCGACATCAACGAGCACATGTACAACTACCAGGCCGGCATCCAATATATGGACATCATCTGCGAATGCGAGAAGTTAGGTGATTATGTCATCAACGTTGTTGAGGCTCACGCACATAAGAAACTGACCAACTAACGATGAGTACATGTTCGATGCAAGTATCAGAACAATTTACTTGTCAACACCCATATTATAAAGGATGAACGAATAGATATCCGATTGTTCCTCAATGACTTTCGCCATCGGTTTGCCTCCTCCGTGACCGGCTTTGCTGTCGATACGTATAATTTTCGGCTCGTCACCTGTCTCCGCATATTGCAATGTGGCGGCATATTTAAATGAGTGAGCAGGCACTACACGGTCGTCGTGGTCAGCCGTCGTCACCATGATGGCAGGGTAATGCACATCCTTGCCGCTCTTGATGGTATGCAATGGCGAATAGGCATACAACGCCTTGAACATCTCCTCGCTGTCTTCACTGGTGCCGTAATCTGAAGCCCAGTTCCAGCCGATCGTGAACAGATGATAACGCAGCATGTCCATCACTCCCACCTGTGGCACCGCAACACGGAACAGCTCCGGACGCTGGTTGACGACAGCGCCGACCAACAAGCCTCCGTTAGATCCACCGTTGATGGCAAGGTAATCGGGTGAAGTGTATTTATTCTCAATGAGATACTCCGCGGCGGCAATAAAGTCGTCAAACACATTCTGTTTTTGAAGCTTGGTACCTGCAAGATGCCACTCCTCGCCATATTCGTTGCCGCCGCGGAGGTTGGCCATCACATAGATACCGCCTCTTTCTAAGAACGGGATACGCATGACAGAGAAGCCAGGATTAAGAGTGATGTTGAATCCGCCGTAGCCATAAAGCAATGTCGGGTTCTTGCCGTTCTTCTTCATGCCTTTCTTATATGTGACGAACATCGGAACCTTGGTGCCGTCTTTGCTGGTGAAGAACACCTGCTCAGTGGTGTAGTCTTCAGGGTTGAAGTCGACTTTAGGGGCACGAAACACCTCTGAAGTGTTCGACTCAATATCATATTTGTAAATCGTTGTCGGGAATGTGAACGAGGTGAAAGCATAGAAAATCTCCGGCTCCTCATAACGGCTCACAACACCTATCGAACCGAGCGTCGGAAGCTGTATCTCATGCTTCAGAGTGCCGTCAAGGTCATAAACATACGCGTGGTTGGAGGCATCTTTGTCGTATGTCACGATAAGCTTACCCGCTCCCATCTGTGCCGACACCATCACGTTCTCGTTTTCTGGAATCAATGTCTCCCAGTTTTCAATAGAAGATTTTCCTAAGTCATTGAGACTCACCACACAGAGCTTACCTTTCGGAGCGTCATAGTTTGTCATCACATACATCTTGCCATCAATGATGTCGATTGGCGAATAGTTGTAGTCCATGTCAAAAGCTATCTGGACGAACTCACCTTTCGGGTCGTTCATGTCGCGAATCCACAAAGTAGAGCCTGCGCCTTGTCCGCTCTCGTAGAGAAACACATAACGTTCCTCTTCATCGGTACTCACGCCATGGAAATAGCGCGGTTGTGCCGGGTTCTCATAGAAAAGCTTATCATTATCCTGAGAGTCGCCGAGCTTGTGATAGTAAATCTTATGATTCTCGTTGACGTTGGAGAACTCCTTGCCCGCCACCGGCTTGTCGTAAGCAGCGTAGAAGAAGCCGTCTCTGTACCAGCTCGCGCCGGTGAACTTAGCCCATTCAATATGGTCTGGGAGCAGTTCTTTCGTCGCCACGTCCTTCACATAAATCTCAACCCAATCGGAACCGCTGCGCTGGATAGTATAAGCGAGATACTTGCCGTCGTGCGAGAGACTCATCCCGCCAAGGGATACCGTTCCGTCGTCAGAGAGCTTGTTCGGGTCAAGAAGGACCTCCGGCTCGCCGCCGTCAGCATCCTGAAAATAATAAACGCTTTGGTTCTGCAATCCGTCGTTTTTGCTATAAAAATACTTCCCAAAACGCTTTGATGGAACGCCATACTTCTCATAATCAGCGATTTGTGTCAAGCGCTCCTTGAGCGTCTCTCTCAACGGGATATGGGTTAGATATTCGTCGGTGAGAGCCCTCTGCGCCTCAACCCAAGCGTTAGTGGCTGCCGAAGTGTCGTTTTCAAGCCAACGGTAAGGGTCTGCGACCTTGGTTCCAAAATAATCGTCCACGACGCTCTCGTCGCGCTCAGCTTTCGGATACTCCTTAATCTTATAACGTGAATCGCATGCGGATAACATTGCCATTACACCTATTAATATTAATGTGGTTCTAAACTTCATTGTCAACTCTCTTTACTCTCTTATCTTTACTCTTTTATCTTTAAACTAACTATCTCTTACCTTTCATTATCTCCACGAATGGGTTGTAGTAATTCTCACCTTTTTGGGTGACACCTTCGAGCCCCTTACCGCCGTTCTTCGGACGTTTCACATCACCGAAGATTCCTTTTTCGAGTGCAGTGAACAAGCCTTCTTTGACGATTTCCTCAAGCAACGCTATAGTGTTGTTTAACACTAACTTAGCACGCTCACGGCAGATGCCGCCCTCGCGGAACTCCATCTCCTCGCCTATGCTGTGCATGTTGTTGAAGATGTATTTTGCGTTCTCTATTGAGAGATAACGGTCGCTCATAAAAGGTGTGTGGATGGCCTCCGTCGGCATTCCAAGCAGCTGTATTCCCTGATGTGTCCAGATACCGATCATGTTAAACAAGGCGTCTTGGATGTGGCCACGGAAGATATTGCCTGTCATGAATTTTGTGGGCGGCATATATTTCAACGTAGCTTTCGGGAATATCTCACGTGTCATCTGAGCCTGTGCAAGTTCAAGCAGGAAACCGTTTTCAAGCATCGGGTCCATCTCAAAGGCATGACCTAAGCCCATCTGCTCTTCTTTCAATCCTGCCGAGAACGCGAGCTGTTCGTTGATAAGGTCGGAAGCCAAGACGGTATGTGCCGCCTCCACAGCGTCGGCGGTTGTCAGGTAGTTGTCCTCACCAGTGTTGATGATGACGCCGGCGAATCCGTTGATGATACGGCTCATGTACTGGTCAATCAAGGTACGCTGCATGTTGATGTCGCGGAACAAGATTCCGTAAAGAGCGTCGTTCAGCATCACATCCAAGCCCTCAAAAGCTCCCATGACAGCTATTTCAGGCATGCAGAGTCCCGAGCAATAGTTACACAGACGGATGTAACGGCCGAGCTCCTCGCCCACCTCATCCAACGCCTTACGCATGATGCGGAAGTTCTCCTGTGTGGCGAAGGTGCCTCCGAACCCCTCTGTTGTGGCGCCGTAAGGCACATAGTCGAGCAACGACTGACCGGTAGTTCTAATTACCGCTATTACGTCGGCGCCCTGACGGGCGCCGGCTTGTGCCTGCACCACGTCCTCGTAGATGTTGCCTGTAGCCACAATAATATAAAGGTATGGCTTCGGACCCTCGCCTATGGTGTTCAGATAATGGTCACGACGGTCATGACGTGCCCTGATTTTATTGACATTCTCATCAATCACGGGCTGCAGCGTCTCCGCAATCTTCTTGGCGTCGCGTGTCACCACCTTGGTGATGTCGAGCTTGCCGGCAGCCACCTGCTCAGCAATCTGCTGCGGCTTCAAGCCAGTCTGCATCATCGCATTAGCTATGAAGAACAGCACGCCCTCACTCAACACGCCTTTTTCTTTCAATGTGTCAACCACCACATTCGGCAGCGGCACCTGGTTCTCATCCACGCCGTCGATGCCCATCAAACGGCTCAAAGTACGCTCCACGGCGACGGTGGTGTACTGTTCAACAAACTCCTGCACCTGGTCGGCAATCTGTTTCGCTAACCCTCTTGCATACTCTACTTTCGTAAAATCAAGTCCTAATTTACTTTCCATATTTCTAGTTATGTTGATTAAATGATTGATATTTATTTTATTAGTTTCCTTTCTTCCACGCCTTCTAAGACCTTCATCTGCTGAATGGCGATTTTGTTCAGTTCAATCAGTCTGTCGCATTGCGGCATACCTTTATTAATAAAGACTGCGTTCAGGTTTTCCATGTTCGAGAGACAAATCAGTTGGTTGATGTTCGCATAGTCGCGGATGTTGCCCTTCAAGTCTGGGTTGGCATCGCGCCATTCCTTAGCCGTCATGCCAAACAAAGCCACGTTCAGCACGTCGGCTTCATTGGCGTAAATCAATGAACGGTGGTATTGGTCAAGTTCTTCCGGGACAAGGTTCTCCTTAATGGCATCCGTATGGATATGGTAGTTAATCTTCGCCAGTTCCCTCTTCACCGACCAACCGAGTTGCTTTTGCTCTTCTTGCTTGAGACGCTGAAAGTCCTCGATAAGATATAGTTTAAATGCTACACTGATAGCTGAGCAGAATTCAAATGCAATATCTCGGAATGCATAAGTACCACCATATCTCCCTTGCTTAACAATAATACCTACTGCATCCGTGTTTTCAATCCACTCTGATACGCTCATTACGAAACTAGGAAGTCCTGCCTGTTTTCTAAAGTGGTCAAATTCGACCACTTTAAAATTCGGATTATGGATCATCTCCCATGTACCCAGGAATTCAATAGTATATCTATTTCTAATCCAATTCTTAATTACATCAGCCGCTCTACTCCCACTTTCTTTGACATTTGCAATATCCGTCAAAGAAATGAAATCCTGTCCATTGACCGTAACAACACGAATATCAGTATTTTGAACAATAATCTTTGCCATCAGCCTTCCACTCCTTTCTCCTTCAAAGGGGTCGAATTTGCCCCCTTTGGGTCTAAACCTATCGTTTTCGATAGGGTTTCTAATTGTGTCGATTTCGACATAATTAAAATCTCCCTCGCCTCGGCAATCCACTCTCCGTCAATCCCTAAGCTCTCAGCTATATTCAAAGCCTCGTGAGGAACTTCTCCATCCTTGACTTCAACAAGCTCATAGTTCATTTTACCGTCTTCAAAACCTTTGACACGAAGTCTCCGGGAATCTGTCGGCTCTATGTCGTAATGCGTCGTCATGACCAAGCTCACATTCTCTACCTCAAGAACCTTCACCAAAGCCGAAACTAACGCCGTCCCTTCCTTCGGGTTCGTTGTCCTTGCCGGCTCGTCAATCAACGCTAAGATTTTCCGTTTTCCACGAGATGCCTTTATCACAGCATCAATATTTTTCATCTCCGCTGCAAACGACGACAGTCCCTTCTCTATCGACTGCTCATCGCCAATGCAGAAATAGATTTCATCTTTCACATCAACTTTGGCTTTTTTTGCCGGAATGCCAAATCCAAATTGGAACAAATATTGGCAAAGCGTCAACGTCTTCAAAACCACCGTCTTACCTCCCATATTGGCACCCGTAATCAAAGTAGGCTTGTTCCAAAAAGCTATATCCACCGGCTGGAAAGCACGGTTTCTCTGCTCAAGAGCATCTTTCACCTCCGGATGAAACATCCCCTCATATTCCGTCACACCATCATCGGCAATGTTCGGGAAGCAGAGGTTGTATTTTATCATCTGATACGCTTTCGCAAGATTTAAGTCTATGAACGACAACGACTTCTGTGCTGCCTCAAGCTCATCGGCATATTTCGAGAGCTGCATCGAAATCTTGGCGCGAATCTCATCCTCTATCCCACTCGCCTCGTTGAACAACGCCTCATCAAAGTCTTCTTTCACCTTCATCTTGCGGCGAAGCTCGCTCAACTTCTCGGAATAAGAATCGTAGATGTAAAAACTCGCAATCTTCATTCCGTCAGGGTCGAGAATGCTCACCACCTCTTCTAAATTGGGGATAAATATCATGTCATCCAGCTGCAATTTATTCATAATCTGCTGAATGTCAATCGATAACATCGCCAAATGTTTCACCTCGAAAAGCTCGATGTCATCCAAAACATACTTGTTTTTCAGATGGTTTATAGTGCCTTGAATCTCTTTCAGATTGCAAAGCTTAAACTGCAGGCTGTTAATCTGGCTCTGGTTCTTTTGTTCTTTAACGACATCATAGAACTCCTTGAGAATCTTATAGTTATTCTCAATCGACAATATGTCTTTCGGCATCTCGGTGTCGAGAAGCACACGTCTTGAATAGCCCGAATGTACGTCGAGGTTGTCGAGCATGTACTTCAGACCGCAAGGTTGTTCTATTAGTTCTTTCAGTCGCATTTTTTCAAGTCATAAACCGGAAATTGTATCGCTTCCGACATTGTTTTACATAATTTTTCCGAGTCGAGAACCATGCCGTTGGGTGCCGTCGGGTTCACCGTCACAGCGATGAGCTTGCTCTTCATCATAACAGTGATCTTACCTCCGCCGTTCACAAACCCCTTATATAATATAGGTGTAAGGAAAATCTTCGTAAAATCAGTCACCACTATCTCCGTCCCTTTAAACACACGCTTTCCGCGAATGTGATTCAGGAAAGTGTCGGTGAGCGCGCCACTCAGATACAGTGTCTTGCAATGCCCAATGCCTTCTGTGTTGATGTTAGTCGATAACGACGACGTCACTTGCAAGTCATGAAGTTGGTCCTCATCGTCAACAGCCCAAACGCCGTTATTTATATCATTGAATCTCAATATGTTATCTTCTGATGTCAAATCGAGATTTATCAAATCAACGACGAAGGCTGTCTTCTGCACCAAAGTGTTGATATTGGCTGAATATGCGGCTCCTGTTGAGAGAATCATCGATTCGCTCGTTGCCGGCGACGCGAGACTCATGCGCGAAAGTGCCCCGTCAATAAGAATCAAGTCGATGTTATATTTCTCAATCGACTTTTTCCATCGTCTCAAACCGAGGTTCGACGAAGGCCCCGAAAGCAGAATCTTGCCACTTGACAAAGCTTTAGCCGTCACTATCCTGCCCAATGAGGTGTTCTCGTCACTCACCTCCACAAGCTCCGAGACGAGTTTTCTTTGCAGATAATGTTTCTCGCTTGTCGCAAAAAAAGTGCCTTCCCGCAGTGTTATCTCCGGTTTCGCCGTCCGCGTCACCTGATCCGTCGTCTCACCGTCGATGCCTATTGAACTTACCGCAATACGCATCTTGTCGAGGGGCAGACGGTCTAAAACATAATTCAGACTCACGGTCTTACCCGTGTTTTTCGCCAGCCCCACGATGGAACAGCTTTTGTATTTTATAAGTTCCTCAATAAAAGGCATAACTTATTGAGCATCAATAATATCGCCTCTTTTATCACGTTCTTTCATCTCCGACTTCTCTTCTTTCCGTTTTGAGAAAAGCCAGAAAAAGACCACAAACAACACAGTCGTGACAGCCGCCTCTATTATTGCCCATATCAATATGTTCGTCAAGGCGAAATTTTGTTGATACACAAACATCATGACCACGTTCAGCAGATACATTACCAAGAAGAAAATCAATATGATTTTCCACCCCGGGGTACGATAATATTTCTCGCTCATACTGCTATTTATTTGTTATTCTTTTGTCTCTCATGACGATAGAGATGAGCCGGTTCGATGTTCATCTTCTCGCCTTCCAGCAATGTGATGACGCCGTCAACAGGTTTGTTTCTGTCAACATCTTCCACTCTCTCAGCCTCAAGTCTCTTCTTAAGTGCCTGACATTCAGGGCAGTTGCATTCGCTATGATATTCGGCCGGTTCGGTGTAGGTGGTGATGACACCCTCAAAGTTACGCAGCACCACTCTGCCTGGCGACTGTGAGATGACGTACTGTGGCATGACTGGTGTCTTGCCGCCGCCACCTGGAGCATCGACGACAAATGTCGGGACGCAGAAGCCAGATGTGTGGCCTCGGAGACCTTCGATAATCTCTATACCTTTCGACACTGGGGTTCTGAAATGCTCCAATCCCATCGAGAGGTCGCACTGATATATATAATAAGGTCTCACGCGCATCTTCACGAGGTCGTGTACGAGGTTTCTCATCACATAAACGCAGTCGTTGACGCCACGGAGCAACACGCTCTGGTTGCCAAGCGGAATGCCGGCGTTGGCGAGTCTCTCACATGCCGCAAATGACTCAGGTGTCACCTCATTCGGATGGTTGAAATGTGTGTTGATCCAAACTGGATGGTATTTCTTCAACATGTCGCAAAGCTCCGGAGTGATACGCTGCGGACATACCACCGGTGTACGTGTGCCAAGACGAACAATCTCCACATGTTTAATCTGACGGAGACGACCGATGATATATTCCAACTTCTTGTCGCTTACCATCAAGGCGTCGCCGCCTGACAGCAACACGTCGCGGACACATTCTGTCTTCTCTATGTATTCCAATGCCTTCTCAATACGATCTGCCGGTGACTCGTCGTCCTTCTGACCTGCAAAACGACGGCGTGTGCAATGACGGCAGTACATCGAGCACATGTCGGTGATGAGGAACAACACTCTGTCTGGATAACGATGTGTCAGTCCTGGCACTGGCGAGTCCTCGTCCTCATGCAAGGGGTCAAGCAAGTCGGCGCGCGCGATATGTGTCTCAGCAGCCGTTGGGATGCACTGGCGACGCACCGGGTCGTTCGGGTCGTCAGGGTTGATGAGACTCAGATAATAAGGCGTGATGGCCATTCGCAAAGTCGAAAGGGTCTTCTTCACACCTTCCTCCTCAGCCGAGGTCAACACCACATATTTCTTCAACTCCTCAAGTGTCTCAATGCGGTTCTTAACCTGCCATTTCCAGTCGTTCCACTGCTCGTCAGTGACTCCCGGAAACATTGTTTTTCTTCTTGATTCTCCCATTTTTTTAAGAATTTAGAAGTCTGAAGACAGAAGCCAGAATTCTGACTACTGTCTCCTGTCTTCTGATTAAGCATAAAGTTCTTCAAAAATCTTACGGAGTTTCGGACTCTCACGGAGTTCCTGCAAGGTGAACTCGGCGTGACCTTTGGTGTAGCCGTTACCCATAATCATATTCACGTCTGAGCCGATACCTTCAGCACCCAATGAAGCCTTTGTGAAGCTTGTCGCCATTGAGAAGAAATAGACGACGCCGTCGTCCTTTGTGCAGAGTACAGCTGTCATCTCCTGATCCGGCACGTTGACGCAGTTGATGGTGACATCGGCCATCTTGCCGTTTGTAAGTCTCTCGACGAGTTCATAAACCTGAACCGGTGTCATGCCTGCCGCGCTTTCCACGATGTCGCAGAAGCCGAGGTCTTTGATGCGCTGTGTTGACTTAGGGCTGTTGGCGATGCCGATGACCTTACCTGTCACGCCGACGCGTTTCTTCGCCTCGTATGCGCAGAGCATACCCGACTTGCCGCCAGCACCGAGGATGACGACGGTCTGTCCGTATTGGCAGAGTTTTGCTGTCTGCGCCGGAGCACCGGCGACGTCCAATGCCGACAATGCGAGCTTCTCAGGCATGTCGTTCGGAATCTTTGCGTAAATGCCGCTCTCGAAAAGGATAGCCTTACCTTTGATGTCAACCTGGTCAACATCTGGGCGGATGGCTAAAATCTCATCGATGCGGAGAGGTGTCAGTGACAACGACACCAATGTGGCGATGCGGTCGCCTTCCTTCAGGTCGATCTTGCCTTTCAAGGCGTCACCAATCTTCTCTACTTTGCCGAGGAGCATGCCACCAGAGCCTGTCCTGCGGTTGCGGTGCTTGCCTTGAAGCTCCACATTGAGGAACATCTCTTTCTTCACCTCTTCCATAATCTTATCCTCTGATGCGCCAGGACCAGCCTGCTGCTTGGCGTAGTTGTGGATGTCGGTGAATGAGGCCGAGTCGATATTCAAAGTCTGGACGTCAATCAAAATCTCGTTGTCCCAGATTTCGTCCATGTTGTTGTCGAGTTTGTTAGCTGGTTGTGGTAGAACGCCTTTGGGTTCAATCACGCGGTGTGTACCGTATTTGTTTCCGTGTTTCTGCATAATTCTTTTAATTTTAATTTGTTATTTAATAACTTTAACTTTGTTTTCTGATTAATTCACGTCATTTCGGGTGCAGCGAAGCGGAATCGGAAATCTTCTTTCATTGAGGGAGATTTCTCCACTCCCTGCGGTCGGTCGAAATGACAAAAAGAGAACTATCTCTTCTTAAGCCCCAAGATTTCGCGAGCTTCATCTGATGTCGCAATCGGGCGGCCGAGTTCTTTCGCCAATCTCACGACCTTCTCCACGAGTTCGCCGTTTGATTTTGCGAGAACGCCTTTCGACAGATAGAGGTTGTCCTCGAAGCCCACGCGCACGTTGCCGCCCATGGCTATTGCTGCCGCTGCCATCGGGAAAGCATGGCGACCGACACCCGTCACCGTCCATGTGGAGCCGGCCGGGATGCCGTTGACGAGCCAGCAGAGGTTAGGCACTGTCGCAGGTGTGCAGCCAGGAACGCCGAGCACAAAGTTGAATTGCATCGGTGCGCCAGGCACTTCGCCCTTGCGAGCCATGTTGAGGATGGTGTCAAGGTGTCCCATCTCGAAACATTCGTATTCTGGCTTGATGCCACGTTCCATCATGCGTTTGCCGAAGGCGCGCATCGTCGGCATGGTGTTGTCGAAAATCTCATCGCCGAAGTTGCACGTGCCGCAGTCAAGTGTCGCCATCTCGGGCAGCGGGTCAGTGTCTGTTGACTGTAAACGCTCGTCGGGAGTCATTCCCACGGCACCGCCTGTCGATGGTATCAAGATGACATCAGGGCATACTTTCAGGATAGCCTCTTCGCATTCTTGGAAACGACCGCGATCCTGTGTGGGAGTGCCGTCGTCCCAACGGACGTGGAGGTGTACTATGGCGGCGCCGGCATCGACGGCCGACTTTGCCTCGCGTACTATTTCCTCAACGGTGTAAGGAACATTCGGATTCTGTTCTTTAGTTACTTCTGCACCGCAGATAGCAGCTGTAATAATCAATTTATCCATATTCTTGCTTCTTATCTCTGAATTCTCTGACATTCTTTCTTCACCACGCATGTTCCGCTTGCGCGTGCCACTATGATAGGCTCAGCCAGCACATCGGCAGCCGAGTCGCTGATGTCGGGACGCGGGACGATGACCTTACGGGCCACAAACTCCATCTTACGTGAGGTGTTGCCTATCTTGGTGACCCAGCCTTCAGCCTCAATGAAATCGCCGGCATAGACAGGAGCCAAAAACTCGATATTGTCGTATGCACAGAACAAGCCTTCGTCACCGTCTGTCTGAATTAACAATTCCGTGGCGACATCACCGAAGAGATGCACCATATGTGCACCGTCAACCAAATTGCCGCCGTAATGAGCATCTTTTGCACTCATTCTCAATCTCAATAACGATCTATATTCTTTCTCCATATCTTAAATCTTCTTACTTCTGTCTTCTAACTTCTTACTTCTCAACATAAATAGCATCTACATAAATTCCCGAAGCGTGAACATGTTCAGGAGCGATCTCTCCGACTTTCACGAGTTTCTCAGCCTCAACGACGACATAGTCGGCCGCTGTAGCCATCAAAGGGTTGAAGTTGTTGGTTGTTCCAAGGAACACCATGTTGCCGAACTCATCGACGATGTTGGCGCGCAAGAACGCTATGTCGGCCTTGAGAGGTTTCTCGAGGAGGTAGTCTTTGCCATCAACTTTCACGATATCTTTGCCATCTTGCATGATGGTGCCGAGACCTGTCGGGGTGAGCACTCCGCCAAGACCTGCGCCGTAGGCTCTGATGCGCTCCGCCAGTGTACCTTGTGGCACGTATTCAACCTCAAGAGTGCCGGCGTTTTTCTGAGCCGCCGTCTCTTTATTGGTACCTGTGTGCGACACTATGGCTTTCTTAACCTGATGATTGGCAACGAGTTTGCCATGCGCAATGTTGTCGTAAGCGGTGTCGTTGGCGATGATTGTCAAGTTTTTAACACCTTTCTCGACAATGGCGTCGATGATTTGCACTGCGCTTCCCACTCCGAGGAATCCGCCGAACATAATTGTCATGCCGTCATGAACCTTCTCAACGGCCTGCTCTAATGTAATCTGCTTATTCATAACTGTTTATATTTTAATTTGATTGATTTTTAACTTAAAACTAATTAATGAAAATTTGCTGCAAATTTACGGATAATTTTTGAATAACACAAACATTATTAATAAATATTTTAAAAACAAAAGGACGCCTTCAACGACATCCTTTTTATACGTTCAATAATCTTGTTCTAAGCTCGATTTTCTCTAATCTCTCGCAAAGACATTCAAATAATCTTTTTCCTCCGGCATCTTCAGCAATTCCTCCTCCGAATGCAAAAGATAAACGTAAACGAGTTCTTTCTCGCTATTCGTCTCACGAATATATTGTTTCTTGAATTTCGGTTTAACGCCTGTTAGTCCTAACGTTTCCGACATTTTACGTTTCAGCGTTTTCTCGGGTGTCTCACCAAAAGACATATGCCACCAGTATCTCCGCGTCACCTCTCCTTTATTATTAATGACGTGCAGATGCACCGATGGATGCAAAATCTTATTCCCTTGGTGCAGTTCCATATGCAACGCCCGACCAACTATCAGCCCTCTCTCATTCACAACAGGAAGAAATTCCATGATGTCTTCCTCAGGAATGAAAACACTTGGAATGTCAGTGATTTCTACACTTCGCTCAGCCTTGGCCGAACTGACATTGTTCTCTATTTCCGCCTTGGATTTGCGTGGAATCTCTTTTGATTGTGCGAAATGTGTTGAAGATTTCTCCACTCCGCCCGGCTCCTGTCGAAATGACGAAAGGTTATTGTCGTCCCGTCGAAATGATGGCGGACACTCATACCAAATACCCTGAATCTCAACCGTTTCAGTGCCTTTCGGGACTTTGATCTCGAACTTGTCGCCTACCTTTTTCCCGACTAAAGACTTTGCCACCGGCGAGATGAACGCTATCATCCCCTTGGAAAAATCGGCCTCGTCAACACCTACTATCCGCACGGTTCTGCCGTTGTATTGCACCCATGCCCCGAAACTCACGATTTCCCTGTTGGCTTTGGTCATGTCCACTTCCACGGCGGTATTAATACGTTCAATGAGCAACTTCATCTTCGCATCGATGAAATTGCTCATTATGTAGTTTCCACTTGACGCAACACGTTCATTCTCAAGGTCTTCACGCTCTTTATTCAGAGCTTCCAAGCCTTCGCGCGTCACATAGTTGGGCATGCCTTTCGGCAGATAAGCCCTTGGCGGCACCATCGGAATCTCTTCCTGGTCGCCTTCTTTGATAAAGCCCCTGCTCATCAGTTAAGCATAATGTCAACCGTCCCGATTCTCGTGCCGACACACTCGTATGTGGCGGCATATTGGAGAATGGTGTTCAGCACCTTACGGCTTGGCTGCATCTCGGCGCACATCTCGCACACCACCTCTTTGACTTCATCTTCAAATAACAGTGTAGAATTTAAACCCATAGGCAAATGATTTCGTTTATTTTTGAAATCATAACGCCTGTTAACATACGTTTATTTTACACCTGTAAAAAAAAATGTTAATAAATTTTAACAATTATTTTATCGTTAGCTGTAAATGTTTCTCTTTAGCCATCTTGCGGAGATTTATCAGGGCATAGCGCATGCGTCCCAAAGCGGTGTTGATGCTCACATTCGTCGAATCGGCAATCTCCTTGAACGACATGTCGGCATACATTCTCATGGTGAGGACTTCGCGTTGCTCTTCGGGGAGGAACTCAATCATTTTGCGCACATCGTTATGAATCTGCTCTGTGATGATTTGCTCTTCTATCGACGGGTCCATAAACCTCGCGTTGTCAAGCATATCGTAGTCTTCCTTGGTGGCATCAACCATAGGCAGACGCTTGGCTTTGCGGAAATGGTCGATAATAAGATTGTGCGCGATACGCATCGCGAACTGTATGAATTTGCCTTCTTCTTTGTACGCTCCGGCCTTTATCGTTCTGATAATCTTCAAAAAAGTGTCTTGAAAAATATCGTCAGCGAGCTGCTTATCCTTGACAAGCATCGCAATGTACGAAAAAACTTTGTTCTGGTAACGGTCAACCAATAACTCGAAACTCGCCACATCACCATTCTGATAACGCAGCACTAATTCCTTATCGTTTAATATTTCAGACATAAGTCCCCCTTTTTTAAGGTTATACAATTTCAAAAAGGGTAAAAATCGTCGATAGCGTCTCTCCTATTTTTATTGGTTGAACAATATTTATGTCTAAATTTTTTGCAAATATAAAACATTTTTTAATATGATGCGAAATTTTTTTGTAATTTCGTGCAATTTTTTTGAGGTATTATAGTTGGCAATGGACAAATTAGAGAAAATAGAGATTCACGGAGCGAGAGTTAACAACTTGAAAAACATTAGCTTAAGCATTCCAAAGAACAAACTTGTCGTGATAACCGGCCTGTCGGGTTCAGGGAAGTCATCTTTGGCGTTCGACACTATTTATGCCGAGGGGCAACGCCGTTATGTGGAAAGTCTCAGTGCCTATGCCCGTCAGTTCATGGGCCGACTAAGCAAACCTGACGTCGATTTGATTACAGGGCTCTCGCCTGCCATCGCCATACAACAGCGCACCATGACGAGCAACCCGCGTTCAACCGTAGGAACCACCACCGAGATATACGAATATCTCAAACTGTTGTACGCTCGTATCGGTCACACATATTCGCCATTGTCGGGCAAAGAGGTGAAACGTCACCAGGTTGGCGATGTGGTTGATTTCATCCTCAGCAAAAAAGGCAAAGCGGTTTACATCCTCGCACCTATTGATATACCGGAGGGCAGAACGCTTCAAGAACATCTCGGGATATTGCTTCAGCAAGGCTTTAACAGATTGATTGTCAATGACAAGGTTGTCAGAATCGAGGATTATTTAAAAGGGAATGGCAAAAACAAGCCCCAAAATATCCGCATAATGGTTGACCGCCTGAAGGTCGGCGAGCACTCCTCGGAATTGATTGGACAATTGTCGGATTCGGTGCAGACCGCCTTTTATGAAGGCAGGGACAATTGCATCATTCTTGTTGACAATGAAGAATTTACATTTTCATCGCGTTTTGATGCCGACGGGATGACATTCGAGCCGCCCACGACACACCTATTCTCTTTCAACAACCCTTACGGAGCCTGCAAGACATGCGAGGGTTTCGGCACCGTCATCGGCATTGACGAGGATTTGGTAGTCCCCGACAAGTCGCTCTCAATCTATGATAACGCCATTGCCTGCTGGCGAGGCGAGAAAATGAGCTATTTCCGCGACGAACTCATCAGAAAAGCCCATTATTTCGACTTCCCTGTACACAAGCCGTATTTTGAGCTTACAGAGGAACAAAAAGAAGTGCTTTGGAAGGGCAACAAATACTTCATGGGCATCAATGACTTTTTCAAAGACGTTGAAAACCAATCATATAAGATTCAATATCGAGTGATGCTGGCACGTTACCGAGGCAAGACAATTTGTCCGGAATGCCACGGAAAACGACTGAGAAATGAGGCTAACTATGTGAAAATCAACAACAAAAGCATCACCGAGATAGCGACTATGCCAATCAGTGAGTTGCAAGTGTTCTTTGACACATTAAAACTCTCAGAATCAGAAGGTTCCATCGCCGAGAGACTCTTAATCGAAATCAAGAACCGCATCGGATTTCTGATGGAGGTAGGTTTAGGTTATCTGACCTTGAACCGCGCGTCAAACACCCTTTCAGGCGGCGAGGCGCAAAGAATCAATTTGGCGACATCGTTAGGCAGCAGTCTCGTCGGCTCAACGTACATTTTAGATGAGCCGAGCATAGGCTTGCATTCACGTGACACTCAACAACTTATAAAGGTTTTAAAACGACTTCGCGACATCGGGAACACTGTGATTGTTGTCGAGCATGACGAGGAGATCATCCGCGCCGCCGACCAGATAATCGATATAGGTCCGTATGCCGGCAGATTCGGCGGCGCGCTGGTTTTTCAAGGTGACATCAGCACCATGGAACAAGACGGACAATCGCTTACAGCACAGTATCTCACCGGAAAAATGGAGATTCCGCTGCCAAAACATCGCCGCAAATGGCATAACGCCATAGAATTTGTCGGCTGTCTTGAACATAACCTCAAGAATATCAATGTTATAATACCGTTGAACGTACTCACTGTGGTGACGGGAGTCAGCGGCTCCGGAAAATCATCGCTGGTCAACAACATCATCTACACTTCACTGAGAAAACATTTTGGAGGCACCGCCGACAAAACCGGCTCGTTTGGCTCGATAAAAGGTAGCATCCAAGCGATACAATCGGTGGAATTGATCGACCAAAACCCCATTGGGAAGTCAACACGCTCAAATCCTGTGACTTACGTCAAGGCATTCGATGACATAAGAAACCTTTTCGCGGAACAAAAACTCGCTAAAATGCGCGGCAACAAAGCGGGATATTTCTCTTTTAACGTCCCCGGAGGCAGATGCGACAACTGCGAGGGCGAAGGCATACTCAAAGTCGAGATGCAGTTTATGGCCGATGTCTTCCTCGAATGTGACGTATGCCATGGAAAACGCTACAAAGAGGAGGCTCTTGAGATAAAATTCCTCGACAAAAACATTTACGACATCCTCGAAATGAGCATAGACGAGGCTTTGGAGTTTTTCAGCCAACCCAATGAGTTTAAAAACATAACAGAGCGTATCGTCATGAAACTCAAGCCATTACACGACGTGGGACTCGGCTATCTCAAAATGGGACAACCTTCTTCAACCCTTTCTGGCGGCGAGGCGCAACGTATCAAATTAGCCTCATTCTTAGTCAACGGCACAAGTGAAAGACCCACATTGTTTATTTTCGACGAGCCCACCACCGGACTTCATTTCCATGATGTCAACAAGCTCTTGAAAGCATTTGAGGCATTGATAAACAACGGGCATTCGCTCATTGTTATCGAACACGACCCCGATGTGATAAAGACGGCAGACTGGGTCATTGACCTCGGACCCGAAGGCGGCGACAAGGGCGGACACATAGTGTTTGCTGGCACTCCGGAAAATCTGACAAAATGTAGTGAAAGCTATACCGCAAAGGTTCTGGCAAAGAAGCTAAACTAAGACCAAGCGTCATAGCCACCGTCAGGATGACGATAATCCATCAGCCATTCATACGCATCCGAACTGCCATCACCGTTAGCATAGGCCTCTTCCATAATGTCGGCGACAACAGCGAGTGATATGTCAGTCTCAGTCTCCAATATTATGCCTATCTCATATAAGGCATCATAATCGTTTTCCTCGTATGCTCTTCGGTATAAATCATCTGGAATTTCGACCTCAAAATCACTTTCCTCATACTCATCGTAATAGCTCTTTTTCATAAATATTATGTTGAACAAATACTTGAAGTAACTTTAGTAAAATCTCTGTTAACCAAATCATTACGATTTATCAAAACATGCAACATTCCCCAATCAATAAAATTAAGCGTGCAATCATCATAATCATCAGAATCGATTTGCAAAAGCTCCACCCAGCCGGCGTATGGTTCGTCCCAATCCTCCCATTCCCTATTATAAGGCTCGCCTAACAATTTATTTCCATCACACATGGTATCCGCTTTTGAAAATGTGATTTTCCTTTCCCTCAATGCAACAGGATTATCATCGTCATCAACGAAAACCACCTGTTCAAATTGTTGGTTTTCAATATCTTCCACATAAAAAACCTTGATATCATCAGAATGCCAATAAAAATCAGCGGGATGATATGAGTCAAAATTACCGAAATAATAATCTATTGCGGCAAAGAAATAAAGCATTCCATCATGAGGCAGCAAGTTATCAGTGTCTAAATCAACAATTTCATCACATCTGATTTGGCAAATGAACGTCAAATCATCGGGAACGTCAAAGTTTTGGGGCAAATCAGGATTTCCCCACCACTTGCTTTGCATGAACAAATCATCAGATGTTCTCTCTAAATAAATTTTTATTGCATTCATACAATATTTTTTGCAAATATAAGTAATAATTTCATATATTTGCACCCGAAAAACGAGTATTGTTTTTTTATTTGCCAAAATGCTTGGATTGAAAGCTAAATTAAAGAGTATCAATATCTTAACGATAGGTATTCTGTTTGTTTTATTTTTTATGACAAACAAATGTCTGTCGCAAGACACTATTATTGGCGGTCCGGCATATACAATTAGAATTGACACGGTAACAAAAATCGACACCACATACATTATTGACACCATCATCCGCACAGAAACGGTAATCAGAATTGACACAATATACCCTGAGCATCTGCAAGACGTGGAAGGAAATCCCGCCAACGGCTCGAAAGGACAAGTCAATTGGCACTCTTTAGACGGCAGCATTGGACTGACTATCAATCAGTTAGGTATAACACATTGGGCGGCTGGCGGTGAAAGCAACATCAGCGGCAAGGCAATAGCGAGTTTCAAGTACACATTTAACCGCAAGCTGTTCAATTATGTCACCAACGGACTGTTTGTGTATGGAACGCAAGGTTATACTAACGACAAACGTCATGAGAAGACAGAAGACCGTTTGGAATTAGCCATGACGATGACACACAACAACAACCGCAACCTGACATTCACATCCATAACGATGCTGAAGACACAGTTCACAAACGGTTATTCATATCCCAATGACTCCATCCCTATCTCCAGATTTTTTGCCCCTGCATATCTCACAATATCAATAGGTTACACATATAACATCAAAAACATCGTCAGTATTTTCATAAGCCCGTCGGCCGGAAAACTGACCTTTGTCAACGACCAGAACTTAGCTGACAAAGGTTCTTTCGGTGTTGAGGCGGGATATTGGAACATAGTGGAAGGCGACAGCATCTGGATTCCCGGTAAAA
Organism: uncultured Bacteroidales bacterium; assembly: GCA_937906455.1. Lineage (GTDB taxonomy): Bacteria > Bacteroidota > Bacteroidia > Bacteroidales > F082 > Limimorpha. The sequence continues at coordinate 127,502 of CALCYT010000046.1, forward strand.
AGTTTCTCGGCGAGCTCGGATTCAACATACTAATCAAATACAAACAAGATTTTGGCGAACATATCAATGTTTTCTCAAATCTCAACCTGTACAATAACTACATGGATGCCAACCCAGCCAATCGCTGGAATATTGATGTTGACTGGGAAACCGGCATAAAATTCAACATAAGCAAGAGTCTTGCCACCGTCATCAACATCCATTTGATATACGATGACAACATAAAATTCACAATAGATAACAAACAAAAATCAATTCTTCAATTTAAAGAGTCGGTGGGTATCAATTTTTTATATAAATTTGCAGTTGATAACAAAAAGCAAATAAACAAATATATTAACTAAAAAATAGCATTATGGAAAAAGCTTCACCAGAGATTATCGCAAAGGCAAAGTCTTGGTTATCAAGCCAATACGATAAGGGAACAAGAGAAAGGGTACAGTATCTGATTGACAACGACCCTAACGAACTAACCGAAAGTTTTTACCGCATTCTCGAATTCGGGACCGGTGGACTAAGAGGAATTATGGGTGTCGGGACAAACAGAATGAACATCTACACAGTGGCGATGGCCACTCAAGGTCTCGCCAACTACATAAAAATGATGTTCCCCGACATGCCTCATCCTAAAGTCGCCATTGCATACGACTGCCGCAACAACAGCAAGGAGTTCGCTCAGATAACGGCCAACGTGATGTCGGCCAACGGCATCAAGGTGTTCTTATTCAGCGCATTACGTCCAACACCAGAACTATCTTTTGCAATCAGAGAGCTGAAATGCCAGTCAGGAATCGTGGTGACAGCATCCCACAACCCTAAAGAATACAACGGCTATAAGGTTTACTGGGAGGACGGCGGACAAGTTGTTGCGCCTCACGACAAAAACATTATCGCTGAAGTGCAGAAAATCACTGACTTCTCGATGGTGAAACGCAAGAAAAACTCGAAACTAATAGAAATGCTCGACGACAGTTTCGATGAGATCTATCTCAAAAAAGTCATGAAACTGTCCTTGTCGCCAAAATTGATAAAAAAGCACAAGAATCTGTCATTCGTTTACACGCCCATTCACGGCACCGGAGGTCAGGTTATGCCAAAACTCTTCGCCAAGGCTGGATTCAAAAATTTCTATCCTGTTGAGGAACAAATGGTTACAGACGGAAACTTCCCTACAGTAGTTTCTCCGAACCCGGAAGAGAAGGCGGCCATGAACATGGCAATTGAAAAAGCCAAAGCTATGAATGCCGACATAGTACTCGCCACCGACCCTGACGCCGACCGCGTTGGTCTCGCAGTAAAAGACGACAACGGCGATTTCATACTTCTCAACGGCAACCAAACCGCAAGCATTTTAACTTATTACATCTTGACACGTTGGGAAGAACTCGGCAAGCTTACAGGCAAGGAATTTATCGTCAAGACAATAGTAACCAGCGATTTATTGACAAAAATCGCCGACCAATTCAATGTCAAGACTTACGATGTGCTGACGGGCTTCAAATACATAGCCGACAAGATCTTACACAAGCCGGAGGAACAGTTCATTTGTGGCGGCGAGGAGAGCTACGGATTCTTAGTGGGCGATTTCGTGCGTGACAAAGACGCCATCATCACTTGCTTCATGCTCGCTGAGGCGACGGCATGGGCTGCGGAACAAGGAAAAACATTGTACCAGCTTCTGAAGGACATATACAAAGAGTTCGGCGTGTATAGGGAGAAGCTTGTATCACTGACGAAAAAAGGCATCCGTGGCATTGAGGAAATCAAACAGATTATGCTTGAATTCAGGATGAACCCGCCCAAGACCATTCTCGGCTCCAAAATCATCGAGATTAGAGACTATAAGCTCGGCGTGAGCAAGGACATCAACTTTGGTGTTGAGACAATCATCAATCTGCCGAAGTCGGATGTGCTACAGTTTTTCACTGAAGACGGCATCAAAGTAAGCGTAAGACCTTCAGGCACAGAGCCTAAGATAAAGTTCTATTTCAGTATGAACGAGCCTCTTGAGAACATCAAGGAGTTGGACGGCGTCCAGCAGGAACTTGATGACAACCTCACACAACTCGCCAAGTTGTTTACCGACTCACAAGAAGAAACGAAAAAGGCAGAATAGGTGAGCTTTACTCACCTATTCTATGCAAAGCATCTATCGCCAGCTGATAATTGGGATTGTCCTGCAATATCCGGAGATAGATGCTTTTTGCTGTCCTGTAGTCGCCTTTCTGTTCGTATGCCACACCTTTATTCAACAATGCGTCAACTGATTTCGGGTTGATTTCCAACGCTTTGTCAAAATTATCAATGGCACGGTCATATTCAAACAGATATACAAGATTTACATATCCTTTATTAAACGATATCTGATAATTTCCCGGCATTTTCACCTCCAAGGTGTCATAAATCTCTAAAGCTTTCACGGGATTACCGTTGTCTTGCAGATACAGTGCCAAATCATAATATGAGCTCCAATTGTCAGGCTCCATCTGTATCGCAAGGGCGTAGAAATCACGTGCCATAGGATTACGCTGCGCCGCATAAATATTCGCTATTTGCAGCACCGGGTCGATAAACGAATCGTCTTGGTTCCTCGCCTTCATAAATTGTCTCAAAGCCTGAACCGTGTCGTTTTTCGACATGCAGATGATGCCACGCATATAATATGCTTGCGGATTTATACTGTTGAGTTCCAGGGCTTTATCAAGATAGGCGTTAGCCATATTCGAGTTACCTTGCAGAAAACTCAGCTCAGCGAGCTTTATGACCGGACGGGAATCAAGAGGGGCTATTTCTGTAGCCTTGTTCAGCGTCAGCATTATATTATCCAAGTCTCCCAAAGCGTAATAGATGTCGGCGAGGACAAGCAATGCGTCAACGTTCTTGCCGTCGATTGACAATGCGCTGTTGATGTCACGAATCGCGTTGCCCACCTGCTGATTAGCGAGATACAATCTTGCCCTGTTGATATATCCGTTCACATCAAGTGTGTCAGCATTCAGCTCAGCCGTTTCAGCTTTGGTTTTGCTTTCTTTCGTTGTATTGTCATCAACGCTATCGGTGCAACCCGCGAGCATCAAGGCGTAGGCCAATGCCAGAAAAAATCTCTTCATGTTTGTCGTTTGTATTATAAATCCTGATCCGTATCTCTCAGAGCCTCAGTGATTTTCTGTGTCAGCTCGTCGCACAACTCAGGGTTTTCCTCAAGCAATTTCTTGAGAGCGTCCCTGCCTTGTCCGAGTTTTGTCTCGTTATAGCTGAACCATGAGCCGCTCTTTTTGATGATGTTGAGTTCCACACCTATGTCGATAATCTCGCCTATGCGCGAGATTCCCTCGCCGTAAAGGATGTCGAACTCGGCTTTTTTGAATGGCGGTGCCACTTTGTTTTTCACCACTTTCACTTTGACGCGGTTGCCCATGATATTCTCGCCGTCTTTTATCTGGCTCACCTTACGTATGTCGAGACGTACGGAGCTATAGAATTTCAAGGCGTTTCCACCTGTTGTCGTCTCCGGATTCCCGAACATGATGCCTATTTTCTCACGCAGCTGGTTGATAAAGATACACACTGTCGATGTCTTGCTTATTGTCGCGGTCAGTTTGCGCATCGCCTGCGACATAAGTCGGGCTTGGAGTCCCATTTTGCTGTCGCCCATCTCGCCTTCTATCTCGCTCTTGGGTGTCAATGCAGCCACAGAGTCAATTACGATTACATCGATGGCACCTGAGCGGATAAGGTTTTCTGCTATTTCGAGTGCCTGTTCGCCGTTGTCGGGCTGCGACACTAACAAATTCTCTATGTCAACGCCAAGTTTCTTCGCATAGAAACGGTCAAAGGCGTGCTCAGCATCGATAAACGCGCCAATACCGCCTTGTTTCTGGGCTTCAGCGATAACGTGCAACGCCAGTGTCGTCTTGCCGGAGCTTTCAGGCCCGAAAACCTCGATAATTCTGCCGCGAGGCATTCCCCCTATACCCAACGCATAGTCCAGACCTATCGAACCCGTTGATATTGAATCGATTTTCTCCTGATGATTGTCACCAAGACGCATTATGCTACCTTTTCCGAACGATTTCTCAATGTTTCCCAATGTGGCTTCCAAAGCCTTAAGTTTCTCTTGTCTCACTTTTTCGACATCTTCCTCAATATTCTTTGCCATTTTCTAAACTGTTTTAAAATCAATAACTTAATAAATTTTTTATCCCAAATAAATAAATGTTGCCGCTCAATTTTGACGAGTTTTTAATCAAACTGCAACGCTACAAATATAAATATTTTTTTTTGATTAGCAAGCTTTTTTGTCTTTTTTTTGAAAAAAATCGCAAATTTCTTTAATGCCACACTCATCACATTTTGGTTTGCGCGCCACGCAGACGTACCTGCCGTGCAAAATCAGCCAGTGATGCGCCTTCGAAAGCAACTCTTGCGGGATATGCGCCACAAGCTGTTTCTCGGTCTCCAACGGTGTTTTTGCGTTTTTTGTCAAACCTATTCTCGCCGAGACTCTAAAGACATGAGTATCAACGGGCATGGCGGGTTTATCAAATGCCACGGCGGCTACGACATTGGCTGTCTTACGCCCCACTCCGGGCAATTTCTGCAAATCATCAATATTGTCAGGCACCACACCGTTAAAATCGGTCATCAGAGCCTTAGCCATTCCAATAAGATTGCGAGCCTTGTTGTTAGGATAAGAAATAGATTTAATCAATTGATACACATCATCTTGTGAGGCCTCAGCCAATGATGCGGCATCAGGGAAACGCTCAAAAAAGGCCGGCGTGGTCATGTTGACGCGTTTGTCAGTGCATTGCGCCGACAAAATGACCGCCACCACAAGCTGGTACGGACTCAAAAACACCAATTCCGACTCTGCCAACGGCATGGTCTCCTCAAAATAATCGATAAACTTATCGTATTTCGTCTGAATATCAATCTTTTGCATTTTTTTAAATTTTAACTACAAAATTACATATTTTTTGTTATTTTTGCAAAAATTATTATTGGAAACAGATTTGGGTCAAATTTCGGGAAAGCCCATTAGAAAATAGTATTTGATGTCAAAATTCACAACACACGAAGTCTCGACAAAACGGGAAGTCAAGCAATGGCTGGCGTTTCCGTCAAAACTGTATAAAAACGACAAGCATTATGTCAGACCGCTTAACCGCGAAATCGAAAAGGTTTTCGACAGGGAGCAGAACAAACTTTTCAGACATGGCGACGCAACCAGATATTATCTTACCGACGAAGATGGCGCAATCGTAGGGAGAATCGCTGTCTTCTACGACGAAAAGACGTCGAGAGTCTATGAGAACGAGGAAAACGGCCAGAAGACGGGCGGCTGCGGCTTTTTCGACTGCATCAACGACCAAGATGCCGCCGACACCCTCTTCAATGCAGCCAAGAAATGGCTTGAGGCACGCGGCTTCGAGGCGATGGACGGCCCGATAAACTTCGGCGACCGCGATTATTTTTGGGGATGCCTCGTCGATGGATTCACCGACCCGATATACAACATGCCGTACAACTACCCTTACTATCAGCAACTCTTTGAGAATTATGGTTTTAAGGATTATTTCAAGCAGTTCACCTTCCATCGTGACCTGACGCCCGGAGGCTTTGACCCGATTCTGCACGAAAAGGCGGCGCGCATCTACAACAACCCCGACTATTCGTTTGAAATCCTCGACAAACGCAAAATCGACCGTTATGCCGATGATTTTCTTACGATTTACAACAAATCATGGGGCTCAATACCTGGCACCGCAAAACTCACAAGACAGCACGCCATAGCACTTCTCAACAGCCTGAAACCCATAATCGACCCGCGCCTGATGCACTTCGCCTACTATAAAGGTGAGCCTGTCGGTTTTTTCCTTATGATGATCGACCTGAATCAGATTTATAAGGGTTTGAATGGCAACGACATGGGATTCAACGCCTTACGTGTGTTTTGGAGAGTTAAGATATCAAGGATATGCGACCGCGCAATATCACTCGTGTTCGGCGTGGTGCCGGAACATCGTAAAAAAGGTCTCGAATCAGGACTTGTTTGCTCACTGGAAGCACAGGCGATAAAGAAAAAATTCAAATATAAAGAGCTACAACTCAATTGGATAGGCGACTTCAACCCTCCAATGCTGAAAATTGCGGAACGAGCCGGAGCAAGTCTTTACAAAACCCACATCACTTTCAGATACCTATTCGATAGAAACAAACCTTTCACAAGAGCAAAATTGCAGACAAACGGCAAAAAAGACGAGACATGATAGAAGTTAACAAAATATATAAATCGTTTGGCAATGTAGATGTCATCAAAGGCATTGACATTCATATAGATAAAGGTGAAATAGTCACCATAGTGGGAGCATCGGGCGCCGGCAAGACCACCTTGCTGCAAATTATAGGGACACTTGAAAAAGCTGACAAAGGCACCGTTGTCATCAATGGCAGCAACGTTGACAACATGAATCAAAAAACACTCGCCTCTTTCAGAAACAAAAACATAGGTTTTGTGTTTCAATTCCATCATCTGCTTCCGGAATTCACCGCGATAGAAAATATCTGCATCCCTGCCTTCATCGCCGGAGAATCTAAAAGTAAAGCTTTAAGTAAAGCCAAATATCTACTTGATTATCTTAATCTTACGGACAGGGCAAATCACAAGCCTTCAATGCTGTCGGGAGGCGAGCAACAGCGTGTGGCAGTGGCACGAGCACTTATCAACGAGCCGGCAGTCATCTTGGCCGACGAGCCGTCAGGCAACCTCGACTCGCAAAACGCCAAAGAGCTGCATGAACTGTTTTTCAAGCTTAGGGAACAAACGGGACAGACATTCGTCATTGTCACACACAATCCGGAACTCGCTGAAATGGCCGACAGAAAACTGACAATAAAAGACGGTAAAATCGAAAGCAATATTTGAGAATTACAAACGTTATCCCATAAAGTTATCAGACAATGCGGAATTTAACAAGATACATATTTTTATTAGTGCTTATAATTTGTGCATCAACAACTTGCGTCTATGCCCAAGACAACACCCCTTCTTTTCAGTCATTGGTGGTATCAGGCGATAAGGAATACGCCAATAAGGAGTACATAAAAGCCAAAACATATTATCAAGAGGCCCTGCGACTAAAGCCCGACAACACTTCGGCGAAAAACAAACTGAACAACACTTTGCAGAAAATACGCGAGGAAAGCCAAAAAGAAGAACAGTTTTTCGAATTTATCGACAATGCAGACCAACTCTACTCTAACAATGAATTGGAAAAAGCCTTGGAGGAATACAACAAAGCCTTGAAGATTTTTCCGAAGGACGAATATGCGCTTGGCAAGAAATCGGAAATAACAAGCATTTTAAAAGACGAGAAAGAAAGGCTTGACGCATTCAACGAGATGGTCGCATTGGGCGACAGACTCTTGCAAGCAGAGAAATTTGCCGAAGCCGTGGTGCAATACGAATCGGCCTTAAAAGTTTATCCAAACAACTCGGCAACAAAGGCTAAATATCAAGATGCCAAAAACAAAAAAGAAGCATATGACACCAAAGTATCTGAGTTTGAAAGATTTAAATCTCAAGGTCGAGAATTTACTTTAAGAAAAAAATATACCGAAGCCATTTCATCATACGAGCAAGCACTACAGCTGTTCCCTCAAGACAAAGAGCTTCAAGGAATTATTTCCGAGCTTCAGACACAAAAAAACATATCCGACAATTATGACGCAAAAATAACAGAAGCCGATGCCTTGTATGAAGACAGGTCGTATGCAATGGCGAAAGAGGCTTATAACGCAGCCCTATCGGTAGTTCCCGACGATTCTTACGCCTTGGGCATGATAAACAGAATCGACGAAATCACCAATAGCACCGAGTACAAAAAGATTCAGAGCGACAAAGCAAAATTAGACCGCGATTTCGCCAACTATATTAATAAAGGTGAAAGCGCAGAAAGCCAAAATGACTATGCGTCAGCCCTCTCCTATTATGTTAAAGCATTGGAACTCAAGCCAAACAACGCTGAAGCCAACGCAAAGAAGAAAAATGCCGAGGACATGATTATGTATCAGAAGGAACATCGTAAAGAACAAGAACTCTCAGCCGCCCTTGAAGGCGAATACAACAATTATGTCACACAAGGCGACACACAATTCAACAGTAAAAATTACGAAAAAGCAATCGAGTTCTACACCAAGGCAATCAACGTCAACACCGGCAACCCATACCCTTCCGAAAAAATCAGGCAAATCAGAGAGATGTTGGCCACCAACAAACTCGTGGAACTTGTCCCGAATGCGGTCACAATCAATATTAATGAGACTAAACGCATTGAATTTCAACCGATTGACATAGCAGTGCGTCGCAGCAATTTTATCACGATAAGAGCGAACAGCCTCGGCGAAAAACCTGTCATAATGTTTATCACTTACGGCAGCAACGCCAAAGAAAACGGCAGCATCACGGTGAGAGTGCCAGTAAAATCCGACAATGACATCATCGTCCATATCGGCTCGCAATACAAATGGTTTAGCGAAGACAACAATTGGATTGAGATTTATCCGGAAAACGGCAATGTGCAGATTGTCTCGATGGAGATAACCAAAGATAATTAAACAACAATGATATGAACACGTCTGATTCACGTTATCAATTGTATATCAACATCTTAGAGGAAGAGTTGGTACCTGCGATGGGATGTACCGAGCCAATTTGCTTAGCATACGCCGCAGCTAAAGCGCATCAGGTTCTCGGAGCGCGACCCGACAGAGTTGAAGTACTCGCAAGTGGCAATATCATCAAGAATGTGAAGAGCGTAATTGTGCCTAACACCAACGGAATGAAGGGAATAAAAGCCGCTGTCGCCGTCGGCATCGTCGCCGGTAATCCCGACAAAGCTCTTGAAGTCATCGCGAATGTCACTCCTGAACAAAAGAAGGAGACCGAAAAATACCTCGTCTCCACCCCTATCACAGTGCAACACGTGAATTGCCAGGAACAGCTGGATGTCACAATCGTCGAATATAGCGGTGAGCATCATGCCGACGTGAGGATTTGCGGCTTCCACACCAACATCGTTCATATCCAAAAAGACGATGAGGTAATTTTCCAAAGTGCTACCATCACCAAGCCCGCCAAAGAGCTGACCGATAGGAGCTGTTTAAGCGTCGCCGGCATTGTTGATTTCGCCGACAGCGTTGACATTCAAGATATTAAAAAAATAATAGAACGCCAAATCAAATACAACAAAGCCATTTCTGATGAGGGTTTGAAAAACAATTGGGGTGCCAACATAGGTTCAACCTTGTTGAAATATTATGGTGATGACATCAAAGTGAAGGCGAAGGCTCGCGCGGCGGCAGGTTCCGATGCCCGCATGAACGGCTGCGAACTGCCTGTCATCATCAACTCGGGCAGTGGTAATCAAGGACTTACGGTATCGATGCCTGTTATTGCCTACGCTGAGGAATACAACATCAGTGACGACAGATTGTATCGCGCGCTTGTGGTGTCGAACCTCACCGCCATACATCAGAAGACACGCATTGGACGTCTCTCCGCATATTGTGGAGCTGTCAGCGCAGGATGCGCCGCGGCATGCGGCATAGCCTATCTGCTCGGCGAGAGCCTCGAAGTGATTGAACACACCCTCACCAATGCGGTCGTGACAGTGTCGGGTATCATTTGCGACGGCGCCAAAGCATCATGTGCCGCAAAAATAGCGGCAGCGGTGGAATCGGGCATTTTGGGATATTATATGTACAAAAACGGACAGCAGTTCGAGGCCGGCGACGGCATAGTGGGATGCGATATTGAGGATACTATCAATAATGTGGGATTAGTGGGCAGCATCGGCATGAAAGAAACCGACACTGAAATCATCGATATAATGACTAAATAGCTGATTGTCAGTCGATTCGCTGTACTTCAGTGACATTATCCAACAAACGCAGGCGGCGTATGAGCTGCTCTAAGTAATTAACACTCGTCATATTCACCACAAAACGTCCCTCATAAAGACCGTTTCTTGTCCCCATTGACGCATCTATGATGTTGATTTCCATTTGTTTCATCACTTCCGTGATGTCGCTCAGCACTCCGAAGCTATCTTTGGCGACAACTTTGATGATGGCTCGTGAAGGCACGTCACCCTGCCATTTGACATCCACGAGACGATAAGGATACCGTTTTTTCATGGCGATGGCGTTTTTGCAGGTTATTCGGTGTATTGTGATTCCACCTCCCACATTGACGAAGCCGCACACATTATCCCCCGGAATCGGGTTGCAACACTTTGCCATTTTGAACGCAAAACCATTGATATTTGACCCGATAGTCATTGCATCCGCCTCATTATCAATAGGTTTGTCTTTTCTGACCTCCTCATCAGCATGCTCCGGCCTACTATCCTTCTCTTCGGTCTGCGACAAGATATATGCCTTGAGATCTGCAAAATCTACCTGCTCGGTGGCAATTTTATTGTAAAACTCTATTCCCGACTCACAATCGTATCTCTTTAACAACTCATTGAAAATCTTATCATTAAATGATATTTTCCAGTTTTTCAGTTTTCTATGGAAAATGGAGCTTCCCAGCTCTGCCTCTTTCATCTCCTCGTCCTTCAGAAACCTTCTTATTCTCGATTTCGCCTTTTCCGTATTGACATAATTCAACCAGTCGGCTTTAGGTGTCTGTTTCTTGCTTATTTGAATCTCAACACGGTCGCCATTATTCAAAACATAACGGATAGGCTGCATTTTGCCGTTTACGCGCGCTCCTATGCAATGACATCCCACCTGGCTGTGCACCTCGAAAGCAAAATCTAATACTGTGGAGCCGAGCGGAAGCTGTTTCACCTCGCCTTGAGGTGTTATGACATATATCTTGTCGGACTTGCCCTTCGCTGCTCTTTTATCATCTAACGAATTGAAATACAATTGGTTAGTATCTTCCAAGATATTTCTTATCTGGTTAAGCCATGCATCGGGCGATTGATGCTTGTCGCCACTGCTTTTATATGACCAGTGTGAAGCGTTGCCTGTCTCCGCAATCTCATCCATTCGGGATGTCCTGATTTGCACCTCAACCCAGTCCACTCCATTTTTCACCGTCGTATGCAATGACTCGTATCCTGAAGCTTTCGGTTTTGTAATCCAATCTCTAAGTCGTTGAGGATTAGGCTGATACAGGTTTGTCACGATGGAATACACTTTCCAGCAATCGGATTTCTCGTCCTTTATCCTTGAGTTGTTTATTATGATTCGTACCGCGAAGAGGTCGTAAACCTGCTCAAAAGACACGTTTTGAGCTTTCATCTTGGCAAAAATAGACGGAATCGACTTAGTGCGCCATTTTATTGTGTAATCAAAGCCCTCACGACTCAGTTCCTGACGTATCGGCAAAAGAAAATTCGCCATCTTCTCCTCCTGCTTCACGTGCGACATGGTGATTTTCTCTTTGATTTCCGCAAACTCCTTGGGGTTTTCATGAATCATCACCGCCTCTTCCATGTCTTTTTTGATATTATAAAGACCTAAACGATGAACTATCGGAATTATCAGATATTTTGTGATTTCAAAGAATTTATCGACACCGCCCTCCATGTCAATGTCCTCTTGATGACGGCAATCCGAGAGACAATGGGCTATAATCAACATCACCACCCTGATGTCGTCAATCATCGAGAGAAACAGCTTTCTGAATGTGTCGGGTTGGGTTGAGATTTGCGTCATATTCAACGACCTGACTTTTACCAACCCCTTGAGTATCAGTGCCACTCTCTCACCAAACTGTTCTTTTATCTCGTCAAATGTCACATCTGTTACTTGTGTGATGTTGTGGAGCAAGGCACAGACGACCGTCTTGCTGTGCATTCCCATTTCGGAACAGGAAATCTTCGCCACTTCAAGCACATGAAGCATCATTGGCCTCCCCGAATGCATCTGTTTACCGTCATATTTCAAACAGCACAATTCGTACGCCTTCCTCACATAACCGACCTCCTCCAACGTCATGGACTCCCCCACCGACTGAATCAGCTCGTTATATGATTTCTCGATTTCCGCTATTTCCTTGTCCGAATATTTTTTCAATTTTAAAAAAATTACACTGCAAATATATAAAATTAATCAAAATACACTATTTTTGTAACGTGATTTTTTGATTATTATTTTGCAATAAAAACGATATAGTTGCGTTTGACTGTTGAAATAAGGAGATGAATAAGAAGTTTTTTAAAAATATTGTATTTTTACTGTTTGTCAACCTTCTGGTAAAGCCGTTCTGGATTTTGGGCATCGACGTCACCGTCCAGAACATTGTGGGTGACACCTCATACGGACTGTATCTCGCCATATCACAGTTTTCATACCTATTTTATATATTGCTCGACCTTGGTCTGACAAATTTCAACAATCGCAACATTGCGCAGAACAACCAGCTACTGTCAAAGCATTTCGTCGGCATCTCACAGGCAAAGATTTTTCTGACAGTAATATATTTCCTTGTGATTTTCGTGGTCGGATGGCTGATAGGGTATCGCGGAGAGCAGATGAAACTTCTTGCAATAGTTGGATTCAACCAGGTTTTGCTGTCTTTTATATTATATGTGCGTTCAAATATCTCGGCTTTGTTGCTTTTCAAGACCGACAGCATACTTTCGGTGCTCGACCGAGTGCTTATGATATTGATTTGCAGCTTCTTGCTATGGTCAGGGTTCATGCCGAAAGCAAATTTCAACGTTTACACGTATATTTATTCGCAAACGGTCTCTTACGTCATAACGCTGGCGGTGGCTGTGATAATTGTGTTGCGGCACACGGGAAAGCTTACCATCAGGCTCAACATCCCGTTTGTGATTATGATTATCAAGAAGAGTCTCCCATACGCTCTCTTGGTCTTGCTGATGAGCTTCTACAACCGGCTGGAGCCTGTTCTCATTGAGCGTTTGCTGCCTGACGACATCGCCGCGACGCAAGCCGGAATCTATGCCCGCGCATGGCGACTCTTCGATGCCGGAAACAATATCTCCTACCTTTTCTCCGTCATTCTGCTGCCACTTTTCGCCGCTATAATAAAGGAGAAAGAAGACTTGCAAGGCCTTGTGAAACAATCCTTTGGCATAATGCTTTCCATGACTTGCATAATAGCGGTGCTATGTATCTTCTATAGCCGCAATTTCATGGATCTGATGTTTCCGGGACAAAACAACGATGAGTCATCCACCATACTGGTAATACTGATGGGCAGTTTCGTCTCTGTGTCAGTCACTTACATTTTTGGAACATTGCTGACAGCCAATGGAAACATGAAACAGCTTAACATAGTGGCGGCTTGCGGCGTGATAATAAATATCGCTCTCAATTTACTGTTCATCCCTCATTTTAAAGCTGTCGGCGCCGCTTTCACCAGCCTGTGTGTGCAATTTGTCACATGTGTACTGCAGTTTTTCATCGCGAAAAAGATTTTCAACCTCAAGCTCGGCACTGTGTTTTGGCTGCGGATTGTGGCGTTTTTGGCTCTGATTAGCATAACAACCTATCTGTCAACAACATTGACATTGAGTTGGCCGAGTGCCTTCGGGATTGCCACAGCCGCATGCGTGATAATCGCATTCATCACTAAGATGCTGAATTACAACGACATAAAAGAACTTGTTCATTTCTCGGCGAAAAACATCAAGAAATAATTCAAAAAATTGAGGCTCAATTGAAAAATTTTCCATACTTTTGTCAAATATTTTGTATTATCTTTAAATGTCATCAAGATGAACAATTATTTCGACAACACACCTTTGATTAAGGTTATTTACAAATGGAAATGGCATATTGCCATCATTACCGTGGCAGCGGCAATATGCGGAGCTGTTTTCTCTGGATCAAGATTTATCACACCTTTGTATAAATCAGAGGCTACAATCTACCCCACTCACACTGAATCATACTCCGACGAGACCGTGACCGAGCAAATGCTGCAAATCATGCAATCTCAGGAAATAATGGATTCGGTAGTCGAGAAATTCAATCTGCTTAAGCACTACAAGATTGATAAAGGTTACAAATATTGGAAAACAGCCCTTATCGGCGAATATCGCAGCAACGTGAGCATCTCAAGAACGCCCTACGACGCTGTAACAGTAAAAGTTTATGACAGTGACCCTGAGACGGCATGCGCGATGATATACGAGATTTTCAACCAATACAGCAGAATGCTCAAAATCATATTGACAGCGCAAAGAAAAGAACAAGCCGACTTCTTCGAGTCAACACTGAAAGACAACGAAGTGTTTATCGACTCATTGAAAAACAGACTTGCTGAAATCGGCACCGAATACGGCATTGTTGACGTTACCAGCCAGTCAAGGGAGATCACAAGGGCTTATCTCAACAACGGCAGCAGCAAAAAACTTGATGAGATGAAGGAAAACATCGGGAAATACGGTCCTGAAGTCAACCAGATAAACACCCTCATGGATTATGCTTATGAAAATTATCATAAGACCAAATATGACTTTGAGCGCGAGAAACGCTATTATGTAAACAACTTTTCATATGGCAACATAGTCTCAGCACCTTTCCCTTCCGACAAGAAAGCCTATCCTATCCGCTGGGTTGTCGTGGCTTTGAGCGCATTGTGTGCCTGCTTCATCTCAATCCTTGTCGTTTATCTTATAGAACAAAAGAAAACGGTTCTTAAATAATGCGGAAACACCTCGGCACGGCGGCATTATATGTTATCGCGGCGCTATTCGTCGCCATCGGTCTTTATTTTGTAATCAAAAAAGAAACATATCTTGCCTTTGCGATGCCCGCTGTGGTCGGCATACTGCTGTTGTACGTGTTTTCTTTAGATAAAGTGCTCCTTCTGACAGCATTTATCACACCTCTTTCAATAAATATTGAGACTATTACAGGCGGTCTTGCAATATCGTTGCCCGCAGAGCCTTTGTTGGCCGGTCTGCTCGTCATGTTCATCGCGAAACTCGCCCAAAACTTCAAATTTGACAGGAAAATAGC
Organism: uncultured Bacteroidales bacterium; assembly: GCA_937906455.1. Classification (GTDB taxonomy): domain Bacteria; phylum Bacteroidota; class Bacteroidia; order Bacteroidales; family F082; genus Limimorpha. The sequence continues at coordinate 142,520 of CALCYT010000046.1, forward strand.
GCGTCATCCCATCTCCGTTGTGATTTATCTGATGCTTTTTTGGATGATTGTCACTACTATAACAAGCGAGATGCCCGTGGTCTCAATAAAATTCGTCGTTTCCCGGCTTTGGTTCATCATCCCTGCGTATTTCATGTGCGCGATGCTGTTCAAAAACCCCAAGAATATCAACAGATTCATCTGGTTATATATCGCGGGACTTGTAATCGTTGTGATATATACCGTCATCAATCACGCCACACACGGTTTCGATGGTGACACCGCGCATTGGGTGATGACGCCTTTTTACAACGACCACACTGCTTATGGAGCTGCATTGGCGGTTTACATTGTGTTATGCGCCACTTATCTCTTCATGCCTAATATGAAGATTAGCAAGCGTTTAGGCGTTGTTTTAACATTAAGCCTTCTTGTTTTAGCAATAATATTGTCGTTCTGCCGCGCTGCCTGGATTAGCCTTATCGCCGCCTTGGGAGTGCTTATTTGCGTGCTTTTCAGGATAAAATTCAAATATATCGCGATAATATCCGTAGTCGCAATCGGATTATTCTTCGCTTTCCAACAGCAAATATTCGACTCTTTGTCGAAAAACGACCAGGATGCGTCAGGAAATATAGCGGAAAACATCCAATCGATGACGAATATCTCCACCGACGCGTCTAATCTCGAACGCATAAACCGCTGGAACTCAGCCATCAGGATGTTCAAGGAGAGACCGTTAACAGGTTGGGGACCAGGCACTTACCAATTCTTTTACGCTCCTTTCCAGGAATCAAAGAATAAGACCATCATCAGCACCAATACCGGTGACAAGGGTAACGCCCACAGCGAATACATCGGGACGCTGTCGGAACAAGGCATCCCGGGTGCCTTGCTTGTGGTATCTATAGTTATTGTCTTCATGTATTGCGGACTTATGACATACAGAAGAGCGAAAAACAAAGAATCCAAGATACTTGTCCTTGCTGCGACATTGGCATTGTTCGGGTATTATATACATGGCACGCTTAACAACTTCCTCGACACCGACAAATTAGCCATTCCGGTGTGGAGTTGCATGGCGATAATAACGGCCATCGATTGTTTCCATGCCGACAAGGAGAACTTTTATGAAACTAACGAATCTTCTGAACGTCAATAAGTTCCAAGTCGAAAATAACTGTTGAATTGGCTGGCAGCTCTTTGTCGATTGCCACATCACCAAATCCCATCGGCGAGGGGACGATTATTGTAGCCTTACCTCCCACTCTCATATTGCCCAAGGCCTCCTCAATGCCCGGCACCATCTCTCCGACACCATAAACAAACCGCATTGGGGCGTCGCCATAGCTCGTCTCAATGAGTTTGTCGTCAATATTATAAAGATTATAATGTATTGACACTATATCGCCGTTATCCGCCACATCGCCGGTACCTTTGGCTATTTCCAAATAATAAACGCCTGTCTCACTTGGCTCCACTTTGACATTATGCTCCCTGACAAATTTCGCGATTCTGGCAGGCTCGTCCTTCAAACGTTGGAGATTCTCGGCTTCTTCAGCTTCTGCAAGCTCCCGCTGATAATCTTCATATTCTTGAAGCGTATAATAACGGCTGCTGTTTACATTTAACAATAACGATGTGTAAGGTAAAATAATGTATTCAAGCCCTACGCTGTCGTAAGCAAGAGATGAGGGTATAACGAAATGCCCCTCACCGCCTTCAGGCAAATAATGCAAAGCTTCGGCGAAACCTGTTCCGAGATAATCATCGCCACATTGTATCGCCACAGGTTCTCTATGATATAAATCTAAGAGAGTGTCGCCATCAAGAGATAGCAGATTAAAATTAATCATGAGGATGTCGCCATCATTTGCTCCGCGTCCTTTTCCCTTGACACTCAATATAATAAGTCCGTCTTCGGTGATTTTGTTCTTCTCATCGGAATAATATATGGCCAAATGGTCTTCATCCTGCTGTTTCAGCCTCTCCAGCTCAATCTTACGTTGTGCCGCCACTTCTTCGGCCTTAATAATGCTCACCAACTTCATGTCGAGATACAATGGCGTGCCCGGTATCAGATAATCAGGCACGGCATCCATTCCTAAAGTCTTGATACACATGGAGTCGATAAGATACGCGACCGTTACGGAATCACCAACGTGCATATTAAAAAGACCTGCCATCATATCGCCTACGAAATCAGGCTCAGTCAACTCAAAGTCAACAACGCCATCTTCTTCAAACTCAGACGAATAGAAGAGTGTGTCGCCCATCCACTGCTTGAGATTTATGATGACTACATCACCCATTTGGGGCATATCTCCATCTTTGTTGACACTATGGAATTTCATATATGCCCCGTTTTTCGTCTTGTCGAAGCCTTTGAACACGGATTTTTCGCATGACACCAAAATCATGCAACCCACAATCATCAGCAGATATAATGGCAGCCTTTTCATAATAAATTAAAAATCAACAAGTTCTACCTCAAAAATTAGATTTGCGAACGGCGGGATGTCAGCACCTGCGCCTCTGTCGCCATATCCGAGATAGTAAGGGATATAAAGCACGCCTTTCTCGTGTTTTGACATCATCATGATGCCCTCATCCCATCCGGGGATAACATACCCCATTCCGATAGGCACCTCAATAGGTTCGCCACGTTCGATAGAAGAGTCAAACACCATACCATTCAACAACTTACCTGTGTAGTGGACTTTCACATTATCACCTTTCTTTGGCATTTCTCCATTACCTTCCTGTTTCATTTCATAGTAAAGTCCCGTTTCTGTCGGCGTCACCGTAATATGATTATTGGCAAAATATTGTTGCATCTCGGCATATGCGCGCTCTGTCTCGTCAGGGTATCTGTTTTTCACAGCCTCAATCATTTTTTTAATGTATTCGCTCTCAGAATAGAAATCGTTCACTTTTATATTAAACTTCATTACATCTGTGCTTTTGAATTCATCAGGAAGTTTATTGATTGCGAACAAATACATGAAAGTTGAGTCGATATTCACAATAAATGACGCCGAGTCGTTTTTGTGCATCATGGCCACGCCTTCGATGAAATCCGAATAGAAGGCAGGCTCATTAAGCATCAAGATGTTGTTTGTCACCGGAATGATTGGCGTGGTGTCGTTAACCACACACGAGAAGGTAACTTCAACCAATTCGCCGATTTGCGGCAATTCGCCGATGTTTTGCTCATAAAAACGATAATAAAGACCGTTTTTTGTGGCCTTGTAACCTTTAGGCACTTTGTTGCAACTTGTCATCATTGATAGCATCACACCGAATGCCATCACCATTACTAATACTTTTCTCATTTTTTTTAATTTTTAATTTTTATTTATTAGATTGATTTTCAATAACTTTCATATTATATATTATTGGTGTCAAAGGAGGTATTTTGTCGCCGTCACCTATCAAGCCATGCGCTAAATACGAAGGGATAATGACTTCTGCCTCATCGCCTTTATGTAGATACAAAACAGCCTCTTCCAGACCGCTTTCAACCCCACCATGACCTGCGACAAACACCTTTTTCCCATTTTCGGCAGAAGAATAAACCAAATCACCGTTCAAAAGTCTCACCTCATAATCCAGCACAACGATGTTTCCCGGTTGAATAAGTTCTCTTTCCCCTTGATTCACAATACGATACCTTAATCCGGTCCCGGTTTTGACCATATCAAGATTTCTTTCTTTGATATAATCGTCGATATCCTTTATCTCTTTTTTGACGATATTCTTGTTGACTTGCTCTAACTCCTCTTTCATCTGTTTTTTGTCCACAAGTCTTAGCTGCCTATTGTCATTCTTTTCTACACAGCTGATAATCATGAGACTTAAGCCTATCACAAATAATATGTCAGTGATTTTCTTCGACATTATTCATTCAACAACGTTTTATATTGTGGCAAGACAGCTAAAAATTTTTCGATTGCCTTGTCCATACTACAGTCTAACGTTCCTCCGGCTGCGTTAGTATGCCCGCCGCCATTGAAATGCTCTCTCGCCAATTCATGTACGGAAAAAGATCCTTTCGACCTGAATGAAAATCTTATAACTCCTTGACGTTCAGTGATTAGTACTGCCATTTTAATATCATCTATCATCAACGGGAAATTAACGACGCCTTCAGTGTCCCCCACTTGATAATTATATATTTCCAAATCACTTTTGGTAAGATAAATGTAGGCGGTGTGATACTCATGTAGGGTTGTCATCCTGTTGCTTATGCAGTGACCGAGGAGACGAAGCCTGTTTTCAGAGAAATTATTATATATCTTACTGTGTATCAATTGATAATTCACATTTGGCGAGATGAGTTTTCCACAGATTTCAAATGTCTCTGGATGATAAATCGAATGGGCGAATGAGCCTGTATCCGTCATGATACCGACCAAAAGGCATGTCGCGATACTATCATCAAGATATGTGTCAAACCCATGATACTGAATCAGTTCAGCCACCAATTCAGAGGTACTCGAAGTCTCAACCTCCGACAAATACATCGCGAATTGTGAATAATCAGTGTCCCGATGATGGTCAATAAGCAATCTCGGTGTATTTTTACAATGACATAAATCGTTGTGTACCAGACCTGTACGTGACGGATGATTGAAATCCAAATAACAAATCAAATCAGCATTGTTAAGATATTCTACTCCTTTTTCAGCGTTTTTATCAAATATCAATATGTTTTCGATTCCCGGCATCCATGCCAAAAATGACGGAAAGTCATTCGGGATGATAACTTTGACGTCAATGCCGAATTTCAGCAAAAAATAATAGAATGCCAACGATGATCCCACTGCATCGCCGTCCGGATTGACGTGTGACAACACCACAACTCGTTTATATTGGGTTATAAATTCCTTGAAATTATTGAAAAACAAAGACTTAGACATTCTTATTATATTATTTTTCAGTCAACAAAGATACAACTTTTTGTTAATATCACAACTATCATCACATTTTTAATTTTATTTTCTAATATGGATACAATATTATATTAGCGAGGATTTATGATTTCGAACGTCTTGTCGGCATATATCAACAAAATTTTTTCAATCATACGGTTTTCTTGTGCTGTTTTTGTGACGTCGTTGTTGTTTTTGTCATAAACAATCTCATTTTCGTGAATATTCTCATCAATATCATCAAATTCCATAACTCTCAAATCCTCAAAATCTTCAATACTTTTGTCATTATTTTCGCCGGTTTTTGGATTTGGGTCATTGATTGTAATCGGTTTTTTGCCCATAATTATCCAATCAAAGCTATATTCCGGAAAAACTTCCTTCAATTTAATCAGAAAATCGAGGCTTGGTTTGTTTCTGCCATTAAGCAAATGAGACACATTTGACGGTTGTATTCCCATCAATTCCGCAAACTGTGAGGCGGTGAGGTTTTTTGCCCTGATGATATGGGCGAGTCTGTCCTTGATATTATCCATGGTATATCCATTCTTAAATTTTTGTTTTTCACTATATTTGAGATTACAAAAGTAAAAAGAAAAACAATACAAAAGTTAAAATTTTTCATTTTATTTTTGTAAACATTGAATTTTGGTTCAAAATCTTGAATAAATTTAAACTAAAATATTCTTAAACAATTTATTATCAATTATCTAAACACATTTTTTATCGTATTTTAATTTTTGAAAATAATCACGTTGTTTTTAAAGTAATTTATAATATTTATTTTCTTTTTAATTGAATTTCAGCATTTTCATAAATTATTTATTAACATCTGCCTTATTTTATATTTGTAATTTTTAACATTAGAAATTTACTTTGGTAATTTTTGATTTACAATTATGTATCATATTGGCTATTAGTTGTTTATGTGCAATGTTTTTATATTTGTAAATTTAAACAATTTGCATTCATCTTGTTCGTTTATATTTGTAAATATCGGTTTTAAGCCTTTATCGTGACTGTTTGACACAATGACACCTTTGCAAAACAGATGCGCTTAAATGGGCTAAAAACGCCTTTTTTCCGACCACTACCCTCTCCCACCAAAATTTCATGACAAGAACCTCCTGATTTGAAAAATTTTATATTTTTGCAAAAAATCACGAATATGGCAGGGCACATACAGAAATTGATAGCTGAGGGCGAACATCAGATGCTGGATTTCAAGTTTGAAGTCTCCGACAGCAAGAAAATAGCGCGTTCTATAGTTGCCTTCGCCAACACCGACGGTGGACGATTATTAATAGGTGTAAAGGACAACGGCTCGATTGCAGGCATCAGAAGTGATGAGGAAAAGCACATGATTCAGACAGCGGCACAGATGTACTGCCGTCCCGAGGTGGAATACACGGCAAAAGAATGGAATATAAACGGAAAAACAGTTTTGGAAGTTATTATACCCAAAAGCAAGCATCACAAGCACAAAGCCCCCGACCATAATAATATATATAAGGTGTATGTGCGGGTTAAAGATGAAAATATAGTCGCAAACAGTATATTAATTAAGGTATGGAAGCACGAAAAGGACAAAAACAACATCCGAATCACCTTTACTGACGAGGAGATGACGCTTTTACGTTATCTTAACGAGCATGCCAAAATAAGCTTTGAGGAGTTCATGGAGATTTCTCATTTGAGCAAAAAGGCCGCAGAACGAATTTTGGTTAATTTCATACTCATCGGAATGATCAAAATGGAGATGACCGACAAAAAGATTTTTTTCATTTCTGGAGATTTGGCGTAAAAATCTTCAAAACAATTCTCTAAAAATGTCTAAAAAAGATGGTTTTTTAAAGTTTATTTAGGTCAACTCACAATGATTTTATCAGCCAACATATTGATAATCAGCACGCAAAAAATATTTTAATTTTTTTTCATTTTTTTCTTGACAGAAATAAAAATCGCCGTATCTTTGCAGTCCGCAATTAAGGAAACTTACTTGCGGAGTTCTTTGAAAGCAATGAGCCAACACAAGAAAAGTCTGAAAGGTAAGGAACCTGAGAATTCCGAAGAGAAACAACAGACAGGTGAATCCGCCAGGTAGAACAGAGAATGATAAAGTACAGCAATATACAATGAAGAGTTTGATCCTGGCTCAGGATGAACGCTAGCGGCAGGCCTAATACATGCAAGTCGAACGGTAAACGCCCTTTCGGGGGTGTGAGAGTGGCGCACGGGTGCGTAACGCGTATGCAACCCACCCGCTGTCGGGGGATAGCCCGTAGAAATGCGGATTAACCCCCCATGAGGAGTGGATGAGGCATCTCATCCGTTTCAAAACTACGGTGACGGCGGACGGGCATGCGTGCCATTAGATAGTTGGCGGGGCAACGGCCCACCAAGTCGACGATGGCTAGGGGATCTGAGAGGACGGTCCCCCACACTGGTACTGAGACACGGACCAGACTCCTACGGGAGGCAGCAGTAAGGGATATTGGTCAATGGGGGGAACCCTGAACCAGCCATGCCGCGTGAGGGAGTAAGGCCCTACGGGTCGTAAACCTCTTTTGCCGGGGGATAACGGCGTCCGCGAGGCGGGCGTGTGAAGGTACCCGGAGAATAAGCACCGGCTAACTCCGTGCCAGCAGCCGCGGTAATACGGAGGGTGCGAGCGTTATCCGGATTTATTGGGTTTAAAGGGTGCGCAGGCGGGGGATTAAGTCAGCGGTGAAAGGCGGGGGCTCAACCCCAGCAGTGCCGTTGATACTGGTTTTCTTGAATGCGGTCGAGGCCGGCGGAATGTGGCGTGTAGCGGTGAAATGCATAGATATGCCACAGAACACCGATAGCGAAGGCAGCTGGCCGGGCCTGCATTGACGCTGAGGCACGAAAGCGTGGGGATCGAACAGGATTAGATACCCTGGTAGTCCACGCCGTAAACGATGGGCGCTCGTCGTCGGCGGCATAGTGTCGGCGGCCAAGCGAAAGCGATAAGCGCCCCACCTGGGGAGTACGGTCGCAAGGCTGAAACTCAAAGGAATTGACGGGGGCCCGCACAAGCGGTGGAGCATGTGGTTTAATTCGATGATACGCGAGGAACCTTACCCGGGTTAGAACGCAGGGCGGCGGATTCAGAGATGGAGACTCCCTTCGGGGCGTCCTGCGAGGTGCTGCATGGTTGTCGTCAGCTCGTGCCGTGAGGTGTCAGGTTAAGTCCTAT
>CALCYT010000047.1 GCA_937906455.1 uncultured Bacteroidales bacterium
GCCCTTCCCGAGAGAGCAGGGCGCTTGTGTCGTCGGTCGCCGCAGTGGGCGGGCGGTCGGGCGTAAAATTAGATAAAACGTTTTTTGATTTTTTTGTTACCACTTCTAAGAAGTGGGAGCCGCCTCGGTAGAGGCGGCTTTTTTTTGTAGCTCAGTCAGAGATTCCTCACTGCGCTAATGCCTTAACGCCCTTAATAGCGGCTGCCTTAAGGGCATTAATGCCCTTAACGGCTTTAACGGCTTTAAGGCTGCCGCTGATGCCCTTAAAGCCGCCGCTACTGCCCTTAAAGCCGCCGCTGCTGCCCTTAAAGTCGCCCTCCCAATTGTTCAAGTCAGAGATTCCTCACTGCGCTGCTGCTGCTCCTAACGCCATTAAAGCCTTTAATAGCGGCTACCTTAAGGGCATTAATGCCCTTAACGGCTTTAACGGCTTTAAGGCTGCCGCTGCTGCCCTTAAAGCCGCTGCTGCCCTTAAAGTCGCCGCTGTTGCCCTTAAAGCTGCCGCCGCTGTTGCTCTTAAAGTCGCCCTCCCAATTATTCAAGTCAGAGATTCCTCACTGCGCTGCTGCTCGGAATGACAGAAGCACGCAGGGAGAGGAAAACCATTTCAACAGTGCGAAGTTTGAAGTTTGAAGTGTGAAGTTTGTCATTGTATTAAAAAATATTGTAATTTTGCAGGATGAAAGGCGATTGTCGCGGGCAGACGAAATGGTCTGCGTGAGGAAAGTCGGGACAGCACAGAGCACCATACTTCCTAACGGGAAGGCGTTGGAGACAACGACAGCAAGTGCCACAGAAAACTACCGCCCTGAGCGTGTCGAAGGGTAAGGGTGAAAACGCGAGGCAAGAGCTCACGCCTTGGCATGGCGACATGTCACGGAGGTAAACCTTATGGGCTGCAAGACCAAATACACCGGCATCGTGGGACAGTTGGGAATCCGTCCCACCGAAGGGTCGCTCGCCCGAGCCGGGAGGGTAGGTCGCTGAAGCCTGACGGCGACGTCAGGATTAGAGAAATGACAATCATCCGCACATGCGGATTACAGAATCCCGCTTATGCCTTTCTTTTGCCTTTGGACTCTCCGTAGCCTAAAGGCAAAATTTTTATAATAAAACAGCATTTTTTTCGTTTTCTTTTTGTAAATTCGCAAAAAATTTTGTCTTATGCCCAAAATAAGAAAAATAACTGTATTAATATCATTGATGTTTGTCGTAACTGTCTCATTGTCAGCACAGAACAGAATCGGCGACTTAGAGCCGGAGTCGTTGTTCGCCGATGCGAAGATGTTGTTCGATAACAAGAATTACGGCGCCGCTGCCGAACTGTTTCACCGATATCTGACGGCGTCGGCGGGACAAAGCCCGCAAAAGATGGTGGAGGCGGCGTTTTATGAGGCGGCATGCTCGTCATATCTTGGATCGGGAGAACAGCAGCTCATGTTTTTCTCGCAGGAGAACCCGACGAGCATATTCGCGGCGAAGGCCGACCTGCTGTACGCCGACATGCTTTTCAAAAACAAGAAATACCGCGACGCGCTGAGGAAATATGAGTCCGTTGACGACGAAAGCCTGCCGGACAACGACAGAGCCGAGTATTATTTCAAGAGAGGACTCGCTTATTATCAGACCAACGACATCGAGAAGGCGGCACCGTTCTTCTATAAGTCCGCCGTGATGGAAAGCCCGTATAAAGACGACGCGCGTTACTACTACGCCCATATCCAATATATAGATGGAAAATATGACGAGGCGAGATACCATCTTGACAAGATAGCCGATTCGCCTAAATATAAAGACGTGACACCGCTGTATCTGACACAAATCGACTATATTGAAGGAAAATACACCTCCGTCACCACCGATGCGGATGTGGTGCTCGACAACGTGAAAGGTCAGCGGAAAGTGGAGCTGGCATTGGTGACGGCGGAGTCGTGGTACCAACAGAAAGATTATGCCAAGGCACTGCGCTACTACGACATCGCGAGCGAGAACACACGCAAGACCTTCCCTCGTGAGGTGGAGTTCCATATAGGATTCTGCAAGATGAAACAGCTTGATTTTGAAGACGCTGTCGCTAATTTTCAGAACGTAACGAAAAAAATCAACAACGACGAGCTGGCGCAGTACGCCTCATATTATCTCGCGCAATGCTATATGAAGACGGGACAGGAGAAATTCGCGCGCAACGCTTACCTGACGGCATATAAGAGCGATTTCAACCATGAGATGAGCGAGGACGCGCTGTTCAACTACGCGAAACTGAGCTTCATCAGCGGCGTTGACCCATTCAACGAGGCGGTGTCACTACTCGAGGATTTTATCACGAGACATCCCGATTCGGCGAGAAAAGACGAGGCCCGCACGATGATAATACATCTGTATCTCAACGGCAAAGACTATGACAAGGCTATCAAGTCGATAGAAAGTCTCCCCGACATGGATGCCGAGATGCAGAAGATCTACGCTCAGCTGACATACAACATCGGCATCGAGAGCTATAACGCCATGGATTACGACAAGGCGGTGACATATCTCAACAAGACCATCAACAACAAACAGGGCGACGCCAAGATGAGGGCGGAGGCATATTACTGGCTCGCCGACAGCTATTATCAGAAGAAAGAATACGGCAACGCCGAGAACTATTACAACGCCTTCCTGAAAATCGGCGGATCGGGACAGTCGGAGATGCTGCCGATGGCATATTACAACCTCGGATATATCGCCTATATGAAAGGCGGATTCAACAACGCCATCAAGAATTTCAACTATTTCTTCAACATGGCGAAGGACGACAAGGACTTTGAGTCGGACGCCTGGATGCGCATCGGCGACTGTTATTTCATGGAACGCAGCTACAACAAGGCTATCGTGGCGTACAGCAACGCCATGAAGCTCGGTGACGCCAACGCCGACTATGCCCTCTTCCAGCAGGGCATGGGCTACGGTGCAATGGGTGACATGAACGCCAAGGTGAGATGCCTTGAGAGTCTCACAAGCAACCACGCCACGTCATCGTTCTACGACAGAGCCATTTACGAGACAGGCATGGCACATCTCAGCAGTGGCGACGAGCGCGCCGCGATAGCCTCGTTTGACAAGATAGTGAGGGAACGTCCCCGCTCGGCTTACGCCCGACAAGGTCAGATGAAGATAGGGATGCTCTATTACAATGGAAACCAATACGACAACGCGCTGACGAACCTCAAGAAAGTGGTCGATAACTACCCGAACACCGCGGAGGCACGCGAGGCGCTCAACATCATGAGGAGCATCTATATGGAGGAAAACAACACCACCGAGTTCTACAGATACACTGAGGAGAAAGGCATAGCGACGAGCGTGACGGAGCAAGACTCGGTGTCGTTCGCCACCGCAGAGAACTTCTTCCGTCAAGGCCAATATGAAAACGCCCTGAAAGCCGCACAACAATATGCGGAGAGATTCCCTCAAGGGGCTTATCTCTTGAAAGTCAATTACTACGGTATGACGTCGTTGGAGAAACTCGGCCGCGACAGCGAGACGAAGCCTTATCTCGAATATATCATCGCGCAACCTGACAACGACTACACCGACAACGCCCTGCTGAAGCTCGCCGGCATGGAAAAAGCCGCCGGTGACCTGCGAAAAGCCAAGGGCTGTTATGAGCGGCTGCTCGACATCACGGAGAACCAGACGATGAAGGCACAGGCTCTCGAAGGCGCGATGGAATGCGGATATAGACTCGATGACTATGACGACGCCATAGCGAGAGGCGAGGAGCTGTCGGGAATGCAAGGGCTCTCACAAAGCTCAAGGAACCATCTCAATTATGTCGTCGGAATGTCGCTCTATAGGAAAAACAACCTCGTGGAGGCGGTGACATGGCTGGAGGCCTGCGCCAACAAAGACAGAACCGAGACAGGGGCGGAGGCGGCTTATCACGTGGTGCTGGCTAACTATAAGATGGGCAAACTCGATGAGACGGAGAAGAAGGTGTTCGACATATCAGACAACTTCAGCAACTACAGCTATTATGTGGCGATGTCGTTCATCACGCTGAGCGATGTGTATGTCGCCAAAGACAATGTCTTCCAAGCTAAAGCAACATTGCGGAGCATCATTGAAAACTACCCCGGCGGCGAGCCGAAAGACCTCGCACAGCAAAAACTGACCGCAATTGAAAATGACGAACTTAATAATGAGGAGGAAACAGAATGAAATATAAGGCACTGATAATCAATGTGTTACTCATTATCGCAAGCTTGATGGCAAACGCGCAGTCGCATAATGAGCAGGTGACGGTGGAAGGCTCATACCGACCGCAGATAAAACGCTCGGAACGTTTGCAGAAGACACCAGAGACACCGGAAAACAAGTTCTATATACCTGATTACAAGGCGGAGACGAAGGATTTCAACTACATATACAACGTGGATGTCGAGATGATGAGTGCCGTGACGTACAAAGAGGATTATATCGCCGATGACAAGGAGAACTTCCTGAAGGCGGGCATAAGCTCCAACTTGTCGCCGCTCTTCTTGTATCGTCATTACTCCGAGCTGTCGAAGGCGATGAGCATAGGCGTTGGGGTGAGACATTATTCGTCGTGGCTCAACAACCAGGAGTACAAGAAGTCGTCGTTCATGAATAACGATGTCAACGTGATGACTGTCAACAAGTTACGTAGCGGACAGCTGCATGCTTTCGGCGACTACCGATACGACATGTACCATCTGCGCGCCTACGACGACATCGAGAACCCCAACGGACGCAACATCCATACGTTAAATATGGGGGCCAAATGGCTTTCCAACGGCTCAAGCTACCGCGATTTCTATACCGAGATAGGCGGCGATTACCGCGCCACGTGGATTTCCGGCGGCACCGTCGAACACCAGCTCAACGCGGCTGGATGCGTGGCGTATTCCGACAACTGGCTGAATGGCAACGGCATCAATAACTTGCAGACCATAGCCTCCGATTTCGAGATGAATTACAATAACATCTACCAAGCGCAGCTCCTCGTGTCGGTAAGCCCGCATTTCATCTTCAGCGGCGATTTCTACCACATACACGCCGGTCTGCGTTTCGATTTCAAAACCGGCGACAATGTGGGTCTTTACCCCGATGTGAGAGGAAGTCTGTTTGTGCTCGACAACATGCTTGAGTTTTACGCCAAGTTCGGCGGAAGCTCGAAAATCAACACTTTCGCGGATGTCGTGACGGAAAATCCTTTCGTGGTGTCAGAGGTCACCAACGTGGGCGAGTTTGGATACGAGAAGACGAAAATCGACTTCCAAGGCGGCGTCAAGGCAAAGATAACCAATCACTTGGATGCACATCTCGGAGTGCGTTACCGCAATGTTAAAAACAGCGTTTTCTATATCCCTGACGATGATTGTTATGTTATATTCGATGATGACGCCACCGTTTTTCATCTACAGGCATTCAATCTGCTGTTCAACAATTATAATGTTGTGAACGTCCTCGCCGACATCCATTGGAAAGCCCTGGAAAACCTCGACATGGCGGCAGAGCTGTCGATTAATCGATATACGATGCCCGCGACGGCTGCGTTGAATTATTCCAAGCCCTGGTACAAGCCTTCGTTCACCATGACATTGCGCGGCGATTACCGTCTTGACGAGACGTGGCGGTTCAACGCCTCGATGACGGTTTTGGGCAAACGTTGGGCCAAGAATCTTGATGGCGAGGCTGAGGAACTGAAGCCTGCGTGCGATGTGCAGCTTGGCGCGGATTATCAGATAAAGGACGACTTGGCGGCTTTCGTCGAGATACACAACCTTTTCCATCAGAAATACCAGCTTTACTACAACTATCCGAGCATAGGATTCGAGGTTTTCGCAGGTATAAAATACCGTTTTTGATTTTTTCGGAAAAAAGGCAAAAAAATAAGAAAAAAAAGCTAAAAATCTGTCATTTTTTTCATTGTTAATTCAAAGAAAATTAGTAACTTTGCGAAGTTTATTTTTGAAATGACAATTAAGAAAGAAATACGAAAAGGAAAATGACAGAAGAAGAAAAAATCCAGAATGCTGAGAGCAACTACGGTGCCAACAACATTCAGGTTCTTGAAGGTTTGGAGGCGGTACGCAAACGTCCCGCCATGTACATCGGCGATGTCAACGTGAGAGGTCTGCACCACTTGGTTTATGAGGTGGTTGACAACTCCATCGATGAGGCGATGGCCGGTTTTTGTGATAACATTGACATTGAGATTTTACCAGGCAACTCAATCTCCGTTGTCGATAACGGACGTGGCATCCCGACGGGCATGCACGAGAAGGAGAAACGCTCGGCTCTTGAAGTCGTCCTCACGGTGCTTCATGCCGGCGGCAAGTTCGACAAAGGCTCATACAAGGTGTCGGGCGGTCTGCACGGCGTGGGCGTGAGCTGTGTCAACGCATTGTCGAAACACCTGACAGCCGAGGTGCACCGCGAAGGCAAGGTCTTCATGCAGGAATATGAATACGGTAAACCGCTCTATCCAGTGAAAACGGTGGGCGAGGCTCATGACCACGGCACACGTATCACATTCACGCCCGACGACAGCATCTTCATCACTAACGAATACAGCTACGACATCCTCGCCGCCCGTATGCGCGAGTTGGCATATCTTAACAAAGGCATAAGAATCACTTTGACCGACAAACGTATCGACCCTGAGACAGGTCTGGAAGGCAAGAGCGACGAGTTCCATTCAGCTAACGGTCTCATCGACTTCATCAACTATCTTGACGAGAATCGTGAGAAACTCACTCCGGAGCCTATCGCCATACAAGGTGAGACGGACAACGTGCCGGTGGAGATAGCTCTGGAATACAATACCTCTTATTCGGAGAACCTGCATTCATACGTAAATAACATCAACACCCACGAGGGCGGCACACATCTCGCGGGCTTTCGTCGTGGCCTGACACGTACCTTGAAGGCATACGCCGACAAGGAAGGAATGTTCGCGAAGCTGAAGTTTGAAATCAACGGCGACGACTTCCGCGAGGGCCTGACAGCTATCATATCGGTGAAGGTGCCGGAGCCTCAGTTCGAGGGTCAGACCAAGACCAAGCTGGGCAACAACGAGGTGATGGGTATAGTCGATAAGATCGTGAGTGAACATCTCTCGAACTACCTTGAGGAGCACCCGAAAGAAGCGAAGATGATTGTCGATAAGGTCGTCTTGGCGGCACAGGCGCGTCATGCCGCACGTAAGGCACGTGAGCTGGTTCAAAGAAAAGGAGCGTTGTCGGGAGGCGGACTCCCCGGAAAACTCGCCGACTGCTCGGAACGTGACCCTGAACTCACCGAGCTTTATCTCGTGGAGGGTGACTCGGCAGGCGGCTCGGCAAAACAAGGCCGCGACCGTAAGTTCCAGGCTATACTGCCTCTGAGAGGTAAGATCCTGAACGTCGAGAAAGCCATGCAACACCGCGCCTTCGAGAGTGAGGAGATTAGGAACATCTACACCGCCCTCGGCGTAACCATAGGGACGGAAGAAGACAGCAAGGCGTTGAATATCGAGAAGCTGCGCTACCATAAAATCATCATCATGACAGATGCCGATGTCGATGGAAGCCACATCTCGACACTTATTCTGACGTTCTTCTACAGATATATGCCCGAACTCATCGAGAAAGGCTACGTGTATATCGCCACGCCGCCACTGTATCTCGTCAAGAAAGGCAAGAAAGAGAAATATTGCTGGACGGAGGAACAACGAATCTCGTTGCTCGAAGAAATGGGTGGCGACGCTCACGTGCAGCGTTACAAAGGTCTCGGTGAGATGAACCCTGAACAGTTGTGGATGACGACGATGAACCCTGAGTTCAGGACGTTGCGTAAGATTCATATCGAGAACGGAGCCGAAGCCGACTATATCTTCTCCATGCTGATGGGCGACGAGGTGGGCCCGCGCCGCGAATTCATAGAGCAAAACGCCACATACGCAAACATTGACGCATAATTTAACAACATACGATTATGGATAACGAAAACAAACTTGATATTCTGACAAAGAAAATCTACGAGCAAGGTGTCGAGAAAGCTAATCACGACGCCGTGGAGATAGTGGAGAACGCCAAGAAAGAGGCTGAGAGAATCATCAATGACGCTAAAGCTGAGGCGGAACACATTGTAAATCAGGCGAATAAAGATGCCGACGAGCTTAAGACGAAGGTCAACGCCGACGTGAAGATGGCAGCCACACAGAGCATCGCCGTCACCAAGCAGGAGATTGAGAAGATGGTGGTGATGAACGCCGCCGAGCAAGGCGTCAAGGTCTCGATGTCGTCAGCGGATTTCGTGAAGGAGCTGATCAAAGTCATAGTGAAAGCGTTTAATCCGGAGAACGCCTCGCCGGTGGCATTGGACCTCATCCTGCCAGAGACGATGAAGGCTGAGGTGGAGCCCTTCGTGAAAAACGAGATCAGCAAAATGTTTAAGTCCAATGTCACCGTGAGCTTCAATAAGAAGCTCGGCGGCGGCTTCAAGGTCGCGCCTAAGGATGGCGGCTACGTGCTGCAGTTCACCGACAACGAGTTCATCCAGCTGATTTCCAATTATCTGCGTCCCGCGACAAAGAAAATTCTGTTCGGCTGATGGAGAACTACGTCTATATCGTCGCGAGTCTGCCGGAGATAGCGGTTAACTACGATGGCGGCGCCTTCGACTACCCAGCAGTCAGGGAGCAGATAGTCGAGCTTCTCTCGGAGGACGACCGGAAACTGGTCGCACTTCTTGAGGAAGGCTTCGACGAGGACACCCTTGGCGCGGATTTCTATGCCAAAGCCGCCGCAAGCGAGAGCCGTTTCATACGGGAGTACTTCGACTTCGACGGCAGGCTGCGTAACATGAAGGTGGCATATCTCGCGAAACGTCTCGGCAAACAAGGCGACGCCTACTTTGTCGATATGCCTGAAGCCGACTTCGAGGAGGAGAGCCAGATAAAGGCGATACTGGAGGACAGCGACTTCGTGAGGCGCGAGCAGAAGATGGATGAGCTGAAGTGGGAGAAGGCAAGCGACATCGCCCGCATGGACTATTTTAACATGAATGCCATCCTCGCTTTCTTAGTGAAGGCCAAGACCGTTCAACGTTGGGCTGAACTCGACGCTGCGAAAGGTGAGGAGATGTTCCGCAAGTTGGTGAAGGAGATTCGCGGGACGAATGAACATTTGGACTTGAGCGGAGGAGGGAAAATAATGCATAATTCTTGATATTCAAATTTCTCAATTGTTTTAAAAAAACATCATTGTAAAATGAAAAGGCCTCTATTATTTTTCTTAATAAGCGTTCAAATGATAGTCTGTTTAGGGCAGACAGTATTAAATGATCCTCATTGGGAACTATTATGGGAAGATCATTTTAATTATCTTGATTTATCAACATGGGCAGTTCGTAATAATTTTGATCATTATGGTGAGCCTCAGGTGTATACAAATCGACCAAATAATGTTTATATCTCGGATGGAAATCTAGTGTTGAGTATAACTGAGGAATCGTATCATTGCACAAATATAAATTCTTGGGCATGTAACAATGAATGGTATTCATATACATCGGGTTGGGTGGAGACATTGTCTTCCAAGAATGTTCAGTATGGATTGATTCAATCAAGAATCAAGGTTCCTTATGGCTATGGTTTATGGCCTGCTTTTTGGACATTCATTGGTAGTGGGGTTTCAGGCGTAAATGCTGCCGAAATTGATATTTTCGAGATGCTTGGCACATTGCCTTCAAACATAGTTACAACCAACATCCATACAGATTATAATAATGAACCAAATAATTATCAAGAACATAATATGGGTAATTATGCAAATGCCTATCATAATTACGCAGTTGCTTGGTCTCCTAGTAAAATAGTATGGTATGTTGACGAACAACCTATTAGAATATCAAACAATCATGGAATCGTAGATCCTGTTAGGATTATCCTGAATATTGCAATAACCCCACAAGCTCTGCCAAATGCATCAACGACGTTACCATCAAAGATGTATATTGACTTTGTAAAAGTTTATGAGTTGAAAAAAGATTGTAATAATAGTATATCCGAATGTGTTTTTGATTTTAATTCGATTGATTATCGTGTCAAACGAGACATTCAGATTGGCGGTGCTGGTTGCTCAAACTCTGTTCCGAATAATAGTAATATTTATTTACGGGCTACTCATAGCGTTCAGATTGAAGGTGGTTTTACGGTTCCAATAGGATCTTCTTTTTTCGTAGATGTTGATGCTTGTTATTAATTAAACTTTTAAAAGCTATGAGATACAGCATGAAAATAATGATAATGTTGGCTTTTCCCTGTTTTTTTTATAGTTGTAATAGAGAAATGTTTGATTATAGAAGTAAATATACAGGAAATTGGAGCTTTATTGTTGAAATCAGTGAAGTTAACACTGATAGTATTGGGTACTTTGCCTATGACACCATTTGTTTTGATGGTGTAATTGGTTTAGGCGATGATCCGGATGGGATACTCATTCAATATACAGAAGATAATACGGTTGTTCTGAAAGTTAATGAGAATGGAAAACTTTCTGGTTTTTCATCTCATTATTCTGCTGGAGAGTTTATTAGCAATAATAAGGTGCATTTGTACCTAAGGAATGGTGGCATAGGAGGAGGAGTAATTCATGTTGTGAACGGTGATAAAGTAAAACAAGTAGAATAAAATGAAGTTTAATTATTGGTTGTAGATTTAAATTAAATATTGATAAAAATGAAGTTGAAATCGTTTTTTATTGTAATAATTATCATACATGTGTATTCGTCCCTTTATGCACAATTTAATATTAATAGTCATGGAATGGTAAGTATTACGGCGAATACTAATGATTGGGCACCTGGATTAAGGGTATATGTACCGACCTATAATTCGTGTGCTTATAATTTATACTATGGAGGACGCGATAGATTCTTCGTGCATGCTTCTGGCTATTTGTGGTGTGAGAGAGGGGGCTATTTTGGTTCGGACAGTACGCTGAAAGAAAATATATGTAGGATAGAATCGCCTCTAAATAAACTTATGCAACTGAAGGGTTATGAATATAATTTTAAAGAAGAAAAAAAAGGTACTAAGACGAAGGGTTATGTTGAAGATGGAAATTGTGAAGAAAGAAGATTAGGATTGATTGCACAAGAAGTTGAGCAAGTGTTTCCTGGTATTGTTAAAACTATACCCAACGGGACTAAGGCTATTTCCTATTCAGATTTGACAGCTTTGCTAATTGAATCGATAAAAGAGCAACAATATGAGATAGAATCTTTAAGTAAGCTAGTTAGTTCATATCAGTTGGACATGCTTGAATTGAAAAAGCAAATTGATGAATTGAACTTGACTATTTATAGAGAAGGTGTATCCCCTCAGGTTTACCCTAAGTCTGAAAACTCTAATGGAAATGCAAAACTTTTTGGCAACGTGCCTAATCCTTTTGAATCTGTTACTGAAATTAGTTTTGAGATTCCAGAAGATGCCCAAAATGTAATTCTTATTCTTAATGATTTGAACGGGTCTTTTATAAAAACCTATACGATATTGCAAAGAGGACAGGGCAGTGTCAATATTAATGGAGATGATATGGATGATGGCTTGTATTTATATACTTTATTGATAGATAATAAAGTTGTTGATACTAAAAGAATGGTTTTAATGAGAGAATAAATAGATCGATTCTGTTAGAGCTATTATATGAAATTTGAAATCAAACGATATGAAAACAACAGGAAAAGTTACAGGAATCATTGCAAACCTCGTCACTGTCGAGGTGGACGGCCCTGTGGCACAGAATGAAATCTGCTACATCGACTTGGCGGGCGTCAAGCTGATGGCGGAGGTCATCAAGGTGAACGGGAACAAAGCCTCGGTGCAGGTGTATGAAAGCACACGAGGACTGACAATCGGATGTCCGGTGGAGTTCCAAGGCTATATGCTTGAGGCTACCCTCGGACCTGGTCTCCTCTCGAGTAATTTCGACGGCTTGCAGAATAATCTTGCCACCATGGAAGGCGTGTTTTTGCAAAGAGGTGAATACACCAAGCCGTTGGACGAGAACAAGTTATGGGACTTCACACCCATCGCCAAGGCGGGACAACAAGTCATTGCCGCCGACTGGCTTGGCGAAGTCAAGGAAGGCTGGCTGCCCCACAAAATCATGGTGCCGTTTGCCTTTGGAGGCACTTACACTGTGAAATCGATGGCCGAAGCCGGACAATACAAAATCACAGACACCATCGCAGTTTTAACTAATGCTGACGGCGAGGAAGTCAACGTCACGATGATGCAGAAATGGCCTGTGAAAGTCGCTGTTGGCGGCTACGTCGAGAAGCCGCGTCCCTTCAAGGTGATGGAGACGGGTGTGCGCTGCATCGACACGCTCAACCCCATCGCGGAGGGCGGCACGGGCTTCATCCCGGGACCTTTCGGCTGCGGCAAGACGGTGCTTCAGCATGCACTCGCTGAGCAAGCCGACGCCGACATCATCATCATGGCGGCCTGCGGCGAGCGCGCTAATGAGGTCGTGGAGATTTTCACTGAGTTCCCCGAGCTGAAGGACAAACACACGGGGCGCAGCCTGATGGAGCGTACCATCATCATCTGCAACACGTCGAACATGCCCGTCGCGGCGCGTGAGGCTTCGGTCTATACCGCCATGACACTCGGCGAATACTATCGCGCCATGGGTATGAAGGTGCTGCTTTTAGCCGACTCCACCTCGCGTTGGGCGCAGGCCTTGCGTGAGATGAGTAACCGCCTGGAAGAACTGCCGGGTCAGGACGGATTCCCCGTTGACCTCTCTGCAATCATCTCCAACTTCTATGCCCGCGCCGGCTTCGTCAGGCTGAACAACGGTGCCACGGGCTCAATCACCTTCATCGGAACGGTGTCGCCCGCCGGCGGTAACCTCAAAGAGCCTGTTACCGAATCGACGAAGAAGGCGGCACGTTGCTTCTACGGACTGTCGCAGAACCGCGCCGACAAGAAACGTTATCCCGCCGTTGACCCCGTCGATTCATATTCGAAATATCTCGAATACCCTGAGATTATTGAATATCTCGACAATAAAATCGAAAAAGGATGGGTCGATAAGGTCACAAAGACGAAATATATTATCCGTAAAGGTAAAGACGCCTATGAGCAAATCAACATCTTGGGCGACGACGGCGTGCCAATGTCATATCATGAACAGTATTGGAAGTCGGAACTCGTTGATTTCGTGATACTTCAGCAAGACGCTTTCGACGACATCGACGGCTCAACGCCTTTGGACAGACAGAAGTTTATGCTCGATTTGGTTCTCGAGATATGCGACCGCAGCTTCAAGTTCGACAACTTCGAGCAATGTACGACGTATTTCAAGGGCTTGATAAACATCTGCCGTCAGATGAACTATTCGGAATACAAATCAGAGCAATTTGAAAAATATCTTGGACAGTTAAAGGAGGAACTTAAACATGAGTGAGAAAGCCTTTCAACGCATATATACTAAGCTTACCGCCATCACCAAGGCGACGGTGACACTTGAGGCTCAAGGTGTTGCAAACGACGAGCTGGCTCTCGTGGCAGGTCGTCTGGCACAGGTCGTGAAAATCAAGGATAAGAACGTCACTTTGCAGGTGTTCGGCGGCACCGAGGACATCCCGACCAACGCCGAGGTGACCTTCTTCGGCGAACCGCCATCACTGAATGTGAGCGAAGACCTCGCCGGACGTTTCTTTAACGCCTACGGCGAGCCCATTGACGGCGGTCCGGCAGTGGAAGGCGAGAAACGCCAGATTGGCGGCCCTTCCGTGAACCCGTTCAAGCGTCGCCAGCCCTCACAGCTCATCCCTACAGGCATCGCGGGCATCGACCTGAACAACACCTTGGTATCAGGACAGAAGATCCCGTTCTTCGCCGACCCCGACCAGCCTTACAACCAGGTGATGAGCATGGTGGCTCTCCGCGCCGATGTCGATAAGATTATCCTCGGCGGCATGGGCCTGACAAACGACGACTATCTCTTCTTTAAAAATGAGTTCGAGAGTGCCGGCGCACTGCATAAAATCATCAGCTTCGTCAACACTACCGACCAGCCACCTGTCGAGCGTCTGCTGATTCCCGACATGGCACTGACGGCAGCGGAGTATTTTGCCGTTGACAAGAACGAAAAGGTTTTGGTGCTGCTCACAGACATGACGCTTTATGCCGACGCTCTGAGCATCGTCTCGAACCGCATGGACCAGATTCCTTCCAAGGACTCCATGCCCGGCTCGCTCTATTCCGACTTGGCAAAGATTTATGAGAAGGCGGTGCAGCTGCCCGACGGCGGCTCCATCACCATCATCGCGGTGACGACATTGAACGACGGCGATATCACACACGCCATCCCGGACAACACAGGCTACATCACCGAAGGACAGCTGTTCCTCCGTGCTGACCCTGATTCCGGCAAGGTCATCGTTGACCCGTTCCGCTCGCTGTCGCGACTGAAACAGTTGGTGCAAAACAAGAAGACCCGCGAGGACCACAGCGCGGTGATGAACACCTCGGTGCGCCTCTATGCCGACGCCGCCAACGCCAAGACTAAGCTGGAAAACGGCTTCGACCTGAGCGACTACGACCTACGCTGCCTCGACTACGCCAAGGAATATGCTACCAGACTCTTAGCCATCGACGTCAATATCTCCATCGAGGAGATGCTCGACACCGGCTGGGAGTTGTTCGCAAAATATTTCACCAAGGCTGAAACGGGTCTGAAAGAATCGTTGATTCAGAAATACTGGAAAGCCAAAGAAAATTGACAACTGAACAACTGGTACGGCTGCCACAGTGTGACAGCCCTACAACTGAACAACTGGTACGGCTGCCACAGTGTGACAGCCCTACAACTGAACAACTGAACAACTGAATAACTGAACAACTGAATAAAATGGCCATCAAATTTCAATATAACAAGACCTCGCTGAACGAGCTTAACAAACAGCTTAAGACGCGTACCCGTGCCCTGCCCACGCTGAAGAGCAAGGAGAGCGCGCTGCGTCTTGAGGTGAAGAAAGCCAAGCAGCATTCGGAGAGGCTTGTCGCACAGTTAGAGGCCGAGCTCAAGTCGTATGAGTACATGGCACGGCTTTGGAATGAATTTGAGCCGGGACTGATTTCGGTGACCGATGTCAAGCTGAAGACCGTCAAGATTGCGGGCGTGCCCGTGCCGGCCTTGGAGGAGGTGCTTTACGAAGTGAAGGATATCAACCTCTTCACTAAGCCGATGTGGTATGCCGACGGCGTGCAGATACTGAAAAACCTTGCACAGCTCGGCATCGAGTCGGAGGTCTATACCGAGGTGAGCCACATCTTAGACTACCAGCGGAAGAAGACCACACAGAAAGTCAACCTTTACGAAAAGGTGCAGATTCCTGGCTATAACGAAGCCATACGTAAGATAAAACGATACATGGAAGACGAGGAGAACCTCTCCAAGGCTTCGCAGAAAATCGTGAAAAACAAACACATCGTTGAAGAAGAGGAGGCAGAGCATGGTAACTGAAATGACTAAATATAATTTCATCCTGCTGAGCGGCGACAACGAGGCGTTTCTCCAGAAACTGCAGGGCGTGGGCGTGGTCGATATCACTCGTTCCACCAAGGCCGTGGATGAGAAGTCGGAGAAACTGTCGTCAAAGGCCGGCTCATACCGTAAAGCCTTGTCGTTGCTAAAAAATGTGACGGCTGCCGAGTTTGCCGACAAGACTTACGGCGACCTTGCGGAAAACGTCATCGAGACAGTACGCGAGATTGATGCGACAAAAGAACAGATGTCGCAGCTTAATAAGGAGCTCGAAGAACGCCTGCCTTGGGGACAGTTCGACATGAAAACTGTCGAAAAACTCAAGGAACACGGTCTGAAACTGCATTTCTACAAGACCAAGGCATCGCTGCTTGACCCCGCCTGGCAGTCGGATTACGCGCTGAGCGAGATTTCGACGGTTGACGGCTATACCTATTTCGTGGTGCTCTCCGACTCCGACGACTATGCCTTCCCATTGAAGGAGATGCCGGCTCCTGACGGTGATTTTACTTCTATAGAGAAGAAAATCAATGAGTTAGGACTTGAGATGGAAAAAAACGAGAAGCATCTGTCAGAGCTGAAATGTCATGAGAAAGACATCCGGAAAGAACTTGACAAGACGCTCTCGAAACTTGATTTGCATTTGGCAAATGTCTCTGGGACTAAAGCCGCTGACGACTATATCACCGTTTTCGAGGGTTTCGCCCCGACGGAAAACGAAACGGCACTCAAAGAGATGCTCGATAAAGAGATGGTGTTTTATTTGGTTGAAAAAGCTAAAGTCGACGACAATCCTCCCATCAAGTTGAAAAACAATAAGTTCGTCTCGATGTTCGAGGTGTTGACCGATATGTACGGTCGCCCGAAATACAACGAGTTCGACCCTACGGTGTGGATTTCCATCTTCTTCATGCTGTTTTTCGCCTTCTGTATGGGTGATGCCGGTTACGGATTGATACTCATGCTGTTAGGTTTCGGTTTGAAGAAGATGATGCCCGACATCTCGCCATTGGTTGTGACGCTCGGCATCGCCACCACGGTGATAGGATTGTTGTTCCACACGTTCTTCTCGGTAGATATGCTGACTTGGAGCTGGCTTCCCGATGCAGTGAAAAAATGTATGTTGCCTTCGCAGATAGCGGGTTTCGACGGCACAATGGTTTTAGCCATAATAGTTGGTATCGTACACATCTGTCTTGCGATGGTGGTGAAGACGTATCAGACCACGAAAGTCAACGGCTTCGCCAATTCTTTAGGCACATGGGGCTGGACGCTGCTCATTGTGGGCGGCGTCATAGTGGGAGGTCTCGCGCTCATCGGTGTGCTCGACTCCACCGTGACGAAATGGGTTATCATAGTGATAGGGGTGCTGTCGGCGTTGGGAATCTTCTTCCTCAACGACATACATCGTAACCCGTTGATTAACATCGGCTCCGGCTTGTGGGATACTTACAACACCGCCACGGGATTGCTCGGCGACGTGCTGAGTTACCTCCGTCTGTATGCTTTGGGACTGGCAGGTGCCAAGCTCGGCGAGGCGTTCAACGCCATCGGATTGCAGGCTCTCGGCGATGGCGGTGCAGGTTGGATAGCCTTCATTCTCATCGTGGTCGTGGGTCACACCCTGAACGTCGCGATGTGTGTTTTAGGCGCTTTTGTGCATCCGCTGCGACTCAATTTCCTTGAGTTTTTCAAAAACTCAGGATATGAAGGGTCTGGAAGAAAGTATAACCCGCTAAAAAGTTAAAACATGACAATGTCGTCATTTTCAATCGGAGCGGAGCGAAGCGGAGACCTGAGCGAATATTTCCCTTTGTCATTTCGACCGGAGCGAAGCGGAGTGGAGACCTGAGCAAATAGTTTCCTTTGTCATTTCGACCGGAGCGAAGCGGAGTGGAGACCTGAGCAAATATTTCCCTTTGTCATTTCGACCGGAGCGAAGCGAAGTGGAGAAATCTCAAACACAATAGAATCTTGAATGTTAAATGTTAAATTATAAATTTTAAATCATAAAACTATGTTAGCAACAATCTTAGGTTATCTCGGCTTGGGCTTGGTATTAGCCCTTGCAGGTATCGGAAGCTCAATCGGCACCTCAACGGCTGGCAACGCCGCCGAGGGTGGTCTCAAGAAACGTCCTGAGGCATCAGGTAACTTCATGGTTTTGTCGGCTCTTCCGGCAACCCAGGGTATCTACGGCTTCGTGGCCTTCTTCATGCTACTCAGCAAGATGAAAGCCAGCCCCGAGCAAGGTCTCATCATCTTTGGCGTGGGTCTCTGCGTGGGCCTCGTCTGTATGATTTCAGCCATCCGTCAGGGACAGGTCTGCGCCAACGGCATCGTAGGCATCAGCCAGGGACACGATGTGTTCACCAACACCCTGATTTACGCCGCTCTTCCTGAATTTTACGCGATTTTGGGCTTAGTCGGTGCTTTGATGGTGTAACTTCTTTCAGAAGACAGAAGTCAGAAGACAGAAGACAGAATGCTGTAGAGACGCACAGTCGTGCGTCTCTACACGTATAAACATTGTATTTTAATATGAACAAAGTAAAAATCACCGCTGTCAGGCAGACGGTTTATTATGACCTGATGGCGAAATATGAGAATCCCATCGAACATACGTGCGACATAAAAGAAGGTCAGCAGTGGATCTCTATCGATGGTAAATGCCCCGAGGGACTGTGCCCGTCGGCATGGGATTCCATGCGGGAGTTCGTGGAGGCCTTGTCGAAAGGTGAAGGCAATTTCTACGACGGCTGGATGAAGAACCCGATGAGTGCCATGATAAGCTGCAACGACGGATTCCGGCCGTTCAGCTTTTACATCGAAGTGATGGGATAATAGATGTTGAGACGTCATTTATGGCGTCTTTTTTTATTAATTTTGAAAAACATCTTGCCAAACATCATAAAATGTCTATATTTACATTGTGAAATAACTATACAATAAAGTTTAGTGCAGTTATATTATAGGAATAATGATTAAAATTTGATTACGACACAGATATCTTATTTTTTATACCGTTTGTGTTATTCGGTTTATAATCGATTCATATCAAAAGACACAAATGTCAATACTGTTGAATTTGAAAAAAGCATGCTGGATTCTGTAAATATTTTTCGTCTTGATGTTGCATTTGACAATGATTCTTTGATAATCCGGCGCGACAGTCGATTTTCTAAGTTTTTTTTCGTACAAATTTTCGATTCAATCGAAAATTTGTACGAATCTGGCTTTTCCCGAATAATTGACGCTTTTGGACTGAAAAATGTGACTGTCAAGATTGCACTCTCACAACCCTGTCTCTTCCCCTGAAATCATTGATTATTTCAACGTTTTGGAGGCCTTTTTCAAGGCATAAAGCTCTCATCTCTTTCCCGAATCTTTCATTGATTTCAAACCAAACCTCGCCATTCGGTCTCAACGCTTTCTGTGCAAATTCCAATATTTTTCTGTAGAAAATCAACGGGTCGTTGTCCGAAACGAAAAGTGCCGTCGCTGGCTCGTGCTCAAGCACGTTGGCGCGCATCTCTCTTTTCTCGCTCTCGCAAACGTATGGCGGGTTGCTCACGATGATATCATACTGATTTTCAATCAATTCGGAATTTTGGGGATTCAAAATGTCATCCAAAATAAATCTGACATCAACACCATTCGCTTGAGCATTCTTCTTTGCCACCTCCAACGCCTTTTCGGAAATGTCAACGGCAGTCACCGCGCTGTTTTTCAACAACTTGGCAACACTGACGGCGATGCAGCCGCTTCCGGTGCCGATGTCAAGGATGGAAATATTTGCCGGAGATTTCTCCACTTCGCTTCGCTTCGGTCGAAATGACGGGTGTGGGTTAACTCCAAACTGACTAACCGACCAACTGACCAACTGATTAACTAATTCTTCGGTTTCCGGCCTCGGAATCAACACATTTTCATCCACAAAAAACTTCATGTCGCAAAATTCCGCCTCCCCGATGACATATTGCACAGGCTTGTTTTTCAGCAGTTCCTTCACGGCGAAATGCAGCGTCAGCAGCTCCGACTCGCTTAATCTCAAATCGGGATTCATCGCTATCTTCACTCTGTTGATATTGAAGTAATGCTCTAATAAAATCATTATCAATGCGTTAGCTTCATTGGAGCCGTAAATTTTCTCCAACTCGCCCGCATAATGCCTGCGACAATCCCGTACTGAATTTGATGACATTTTCATGTTGCAAAAATACAAAAATAGTTAAAGGAGTAAGGTTAAAAGTTAAAAGAATGCACAGCACATTTGTAAAACTCTTTTATCTTTTATCTTTCATCTTTTAACTAAAATCATTATCTTTGCAAAAATTTTAACATTGTTATTTGAGGATTCATATAAAATAGTGACCACGAAAGGCGAGGGGCTTTACAAGGAGAAAGGCTCCAAGTTCATCGCCGAGGCGTTTCCTGTGCATTCGGAGGCGGAGGTGAAGGAGCGTGTCGCTGAAATAAGAAAAAAATATTTCGACGCCAAACATCATTGTTACGCCTTTATGATTGGTCCTGACAAGTCGTGCTACCGCTCGAGCGACGATGGCGAGCCTTCAGGAACCGCCGGCAAACCTATTCTGAATCAGATACTTTCGAAAGATGTGACCAACGTCTGCGTGGTCGTGACCCGTTACTTCGGCGGACAGCTGCTGGGCGTGCCTGGACTTATCAACGCATACAAGACATCGGCGCGCGAGGCTCTCGACAACTGCGTCGTTGTTGAAAAAACCATCGATGAGATATATTCCATCGAGTTCGACTACCCGCTCCTCAACGAGGTGATGCGCATACTTAAAGACGAAAATATCGAGCAACAGAACCCAAAATTTGAAATGAGCTGCTATCTCGAAATATCAGTCAGACAAAGCGATTCCGACAGAATTACCGAAAAATTGAGGCGTATTTTCGGAGTGACTGTAAAATACCTGAAAACCGTTTAAAAATCTACATATTCCAACGATTTTTACCCCCATTTTGGCTTTAGCCTCGTAATATAAAACAAAAAAAATTAAAAATCAATATAAAAAAAATATTTTTATTCACTTTTTTATGTTGATATTTGTAATATCGTTTTGAACAAAAGACGAGCGTCATAATCAATTGATTTTTATAGAATTAGAGAAAAGTGAACAGAGATTTGTATGAAATATGGAATGAATGTCTCGCGATGATTCGTGAGAACGTTCCTGCCGGGTCTTACTCGACTTGGTTCGAGCCGATAAGACCTGTCGATTACAGGAACGGTCTGCTTACCATCCAGGTGCCTTCCGATTTCTTTTACGAATATCTTGAGACACATTTCATAAAAGTCATAAAAGCCACCATCCGCAAGGTGCTCGGTCCGGAAGGAAAACTTGAATACAGCATCATGATGGATAACGACTCCAACCGCCCGGTGGTGGTGAAACAGCCGTCGGTTGACCGCACCAACACCAAGAATCCGCCGAAACAGATTCAGATAGACTTCGACAGGCCTGAGACGGTGATTCCCAACCCCTTTGTGCTGCCCGGCATCAAGAAAATCAACATCGAGTCGAACCTCAACGAGAACTACTGCATGGAGAATTTCGTCGTTGGCGAGTGCAACCGTGTGGCTTACGAGGCAGGTCTCGCTGTGGCGAAAAACCCTGGCCGCACCTCCTTCAACCCAATGTTCGTGTTCAGCCCGACAGGCATGGGAAAGACGCATATCTGCCAGGCTATCGGACTTGAGACCAAGAAATATCATCCTGAATTGACCGTCCTGTACGTCAACGCGGAACAGTTCCTGATGCAGTTTCAAGCATCATGCCGCAACAACAGCTCGAAGAGCAGCCGCGACGACTTCGTGCATTTCTATCAGATGATAGACGTACTCATTATCGATGACATACAGTTCCTTTCGGGCAAACCGAAGACTCAAGACACGCTGTTCCATATCTTCAACCATTTGCAGCAGACCGGCAAGCAGCTGGTGTTCACATCCGACAAGCCGCCGGCGGAGATAAAAGACATGGAGCAACGACTGATATCGCGTTTCAAATGGGGACTCTCGGCAGAGATGTCGCTTCCAGACGTGGAGACACGCCGTAACATATTGAAACGCAAGGCATATAACGAGGGCGTGGAGCTTCCTGAAGAAGTGGTTGACTATATCGCGGAAAACATCAAGACCAACGTCCGTGAGATGGAAGGATTCCTGATTTCGCTCATCGCACAGTCGTCACTCAACAAAAAGTCTATAACCATAAGCCTCGCCAAACAAATGGTGGAGCGATTCGTCAACAACGCTAACCGTGAGATAACAATATCATATATTATAAACACGGTGTGCGAGGAGATGGGTACCTCACAAGCCGATTTCTTTACGAAGTCAAGGAAGCGCAACATAGTGCAGGCGCGACAACTATCGATGTATTTCTCTAAAAAATACACCAAGGCACCGCTTACCTCCATAGGGGAACAATGCGGAGGCAAGGACCATGCCACTGTTATTCATGCGCTTAAGACCGTCGCCAACCTTTTGGATACCGACAAACAGTTCAAGGCAGTAGCCGATAATATTGAACGCGCATTGCAATAGCCATGAATCAGCAATTCGGAAAACTATATCTTCTGCCGGCTCTTTTGGGGGCCACTACCGCAGAGCATGTGATACCTGAAGGCACACTCGAAGTCGTGCGGACTTTGAGGTTTTTCGTCGTAGAGAACACTCGCACCGCGCGCCGTATGCTCAGCAAGATGCATATGCCTTGTCCTATCGACGAGCTTACTTTCGTGGAACTCGACAAACACAACCCGCAGAATCCCGATTTGATGACATACCTCGGTGAAGCTCTTAACGGCAACGACGTCGGTCTGATGTCGGAGGCCGGCACTCCTTGTGTCGCCGACCCTGGTGCCCTTGTGGTGGAGCTTGCCCATCAGACAGGAATACAGGTGGTGCCGCTCACAGGTCCTAATGCGATGATCCTCGCTCTTATGGCATCGGGATTCAACGGACAGACATTCAGCTTCCAAGGATACCTGCCCATAAAAAATCCTGAGCGCACACAGAAAATAAAAGCCCTTGAACGTCAGTCGCTTGCCAACGACGAGACAGAGATATTCATCGAGACACCGTTCCGAAACAACGCGATGATTGACGACATAGTGAGAAACTGCCATCCGAACACCATGCTATGCGTGGCATCCAACATCACCATGGACGACGAGAAAATTGTGAGTAAATCTATATCTGATTGGAAATCAATAAAATACGACTGGAACAAGAAGCCGGCCGTATTTTTAATCTATTGTCCTAAATTTCGGAAAAAATATTAATGAAATGCGGCAACCTTAAACGCATTAAAGCCATAAAAGCCATCAATGCCCCTAAGTCTTTTTAAATCAGTTTCCTCAGCATCGTGAACACACTTTGTTCGGCCGCTGCAAACTTTCCGTCAGCGAAAAACACCTTCTTCATCTTATCGAACAGGTTCTGACGGTCGAGTTCGTCTTTGATATACAATTTCTTGCATTCTTGTATTGTCTCGATTCTCTCCATGTCGCTGTCGGCCTCGAAGCCGTTGTAAACCTTCACAAACAGCTCCGGGTCAGTGTGCGCACCCATCGCGATAAGTTCTTGTTTTGTGATATTGAAATCCGCATCTGCCGCGATGAACAGGCAGTAGATCTCAAATTCTTCTTTTGACAAATTTTTCATAATTGCAAATTATTTAATGTTGGGACGCACGTACCGTGCGTCCCAACATTTTCAAGGTCAAACGTTTATTATGCGGTGACGCGTTCGAGCCATTTCACCATGCCGAACATCACTGACATTGAGACTACGCAGATTGCGAGGAACACGCCCCAGCAGATCCAGATGTCCCAAGCGTTGTACATGAGAGGTCCTACGAAGATGAAGAGGTTGCCGATGGCTGTTGCGCCGAGCCACAAGCCCTGGCACAATCCCACCATGTGACGCGGTGCCACCTTCGATACGAATGACAGTCCGAGAGGCGAGATGAACAACTCTGCAACCGTGAGGAAGAAATATGTCACGATAAGCACCCAAGGTCCTGATTTTGAAAGACCTGCGGCAGCCATCTGTGTCTCGTTCATGGCACGGAACTCTTCGCCTGAAGGATAGTGGCAGGAGATGGAAAGCACCATCAGGAAGAGGTAGGCCAAGCCTGCGATGCCCATACCGTAGGCAATCTTGCGTGGTGTAGAGACTCCCTTGCCTTTTCTTGCCAAAGCAGCGAAGACGAGCATCACTATAGGTGTCAAAATGATGACATACAACGGGTTAAGAGCCTGCCAAATCTCAGGTGGGAAGAAATCGGTGATGATGAAGTCACGGGCAAACACCGTCAGCGACTGGCTGTTCTGGTGGAACGAGAGCCAGAAGAAGATGGCGATGCCGAGAACTGCGAACAAAGCGTACAAACGCTGTTTGATTTCCTTCGCCATAGCCTGTTTCTCCTCAGGAGTGTATTCCACGACAGCCACTTTCTCTTTCTTCGCAGGCTGCGGGAATTTATTCTTTGTGCAGAGGAACACCACGAGTGAAATAATCATTGCCACCACTGAGGCGATGAATGCATAGTGAACACCGGTGTTGAACACGTCGATATAGCTCGAGCTGAATGTCACGAGGTCGGTAGGTGTGGCCGCGCCCTCAACTAACGAGTGTGCCATCGTCTCGGTGAACTTCTGTGTCTGTTCGCCGTTAGCGAGATATTGATGGCAGAGTGCCGGCATGTCGGCATTGTAAACGAAGTCATGAGCCTTCAACCACCAGTTGCGGAGCATTGGAGCCACGAACGGGGCAATCACACCGCCGATGTTGATGAATACGTAGAAAATCTGGAAACCGCTGTCACGACGGTCTTTCGCCTCGGCGAGAGCCTCAGGGCCTTTCTCGGCGGCATCGGCCTCGAACTTGTCGTACAATTTACCGACGAGAGCCTGCAGGTTGCCTTTGAACAGACCGTTACCGAAGGCGATGCAAAGCAATGCGAAACATGTGAAGATCAAGATGCCCCACCAAGCACCGCCGCTGTCCATGATGATGCCGTTAGCGTCTTTGCTGAACAACGGAATGGCTAATCCCACATAACCCGCAGCCATGATAATCAAGCCCCATTGGATGGTCCTCGGATAGTTCTGGGTGCGGTCGGCAATGATACCGCCTACCAAGCTCAAGACGTAAATTCCGAAATAAAACACCGAGTAAATCATACTCGCGGTCTTGTCCGGCAAACCGAATTTTGAAACCAAGAACAACAGCAGGATGGCGTTCATGATGTAGTAGCCGAAACGCTCGCCCATGTTGCTCAACGCAGCCGCTATCAATCCCTTAGGGTGATATTTCTTCGCCTGATTCAGATAATAAATCAGAAACGGGATGACAACGATGAGGATGCCAATCAAAATCACTAAAGTGCGATTGGTGTTCCATAAGTTTAAAATAGATAATGCTGTCATAAAACTGAATTTTAATTATACATAGATTTATTTCTCGTTTTCATTCAAAAAATCGTACAAAAATAATAAAAATTTTTTAACATAAACAAGAAAAATCGTAATTTTGCGCTTTAAAATGAAAAATATGGAATTGTCAAGTAAATACAGTCCGCAAACCACCGAAGAGAAATGGTACGAACACTGGATTGAGAAGAATTATTTTCATTCGACACCTGATGAGCGTGAGCCTTATACCATAGTGATCCCGCCGCCGAATGTCACAGGAGTGCTTCACATGGGACACATGCTGAACAACACCATCCAGGATGTGCTGGTACGTCGTGCACGTATGCAGGGCAAGAACGCTTGCTGGGTGCCTGGCACCGACCATGCATCCATCGCTACTGAGGCAAAAGTGGTGAACAAGCTGGCTCAGCAGGGTATCAAGAAGACCGATATCGGACGCGAGGAGTTCCTGAAACACGCTTGGGACTGGACACACGAACACGGCGGCATCATACTGAAACAGCTTCGCAAACTCGGTGCCTCCTGCGACTGGCAACGTACCTCGTTCACCATGGACGAGATACGCTCAAAAAGCGTCATCCACGTGTTCTGCGACCTTTATAAAAAAGGCCTCATCTACCGAGGCGTGCGTATGGTCAACTGGGACCCGAAAGCCCTCACGGCACTCAGCGACGAGGAAGTCGTTTATAAAGAGGAACATAGCAAGCTTTATTACCTTAGATATAAAATAGAAGGCGAAGACGGCTATGCAGTGGTGGCGACGACACGTCCTGAGACCATCATGGGCGACACGGCAATGTGTATCAACCCTAACGACCCGAAAAACCAACACCTGAAAGGCAAAAAAGTAATCGTCCCGTTGGTGAATCGCGTGATTCCGGTCATAGAAGACGAATACGTTGACATTGAGTTCGGAACCGGCTGTCTGAAGGTGACTCCGGCACATGATGTGAACGACTATATGCTCGGCGAGAAACATAACCTCCAGAGTATCAATATCTTCAATGACGACGCCACCATCAGTGAAGCTGCCGGCATGTATGTGGGAATGGACCGTGAAGCCGTCCGCAAACAGATTGTCATAGACCTGAAAGAGGCCGACCTCTTGGAGAAAATAGAAGACTATAATAATAAGGTGGGGTATTCGGAGCGTACCAACGTCCCGATTGAGCCGAAGCTCTCTATGCAGTGGTTCCTCAAGATGGAACACCTCGCCAAGATAGCCCTCAAGCCCGTGGAAGACGGCGAGATATTGTTCTATCCAGCGAAATATGTCAACCTCTACCGCCATTGGCTCGAAAACATCAAGGATTGGTGCATCAGCCGCCAGCTGTGGTGGGGACATCAGATTCCGGCATATTATCTGCCGGAAGGCGGCTACGTGGTGGCTGAATCCGACGAGGAAGCTCTCGCTCTTGCAAAAGAAAAGACAGGTAATAACAACCTGACACTCAACGATTTGCGTCGTGACGGCGACTGCCTCGACACATGGTTCAGCTCTTGGCTCTGGCCTCTCTCACTGTTCAACGGCATCCTCGACCCCAACAACGCAGAGTTTAAATATTACTACCCGACAAACGACCTCATCACGGCTCCCGACATCATCTTCTTCTGGGTCGCCAGAATGATTATGGCAGGCGAGGAGTACGAAGGAAAGGTGCCATTCCATAAAGTGTATTTCACCGGTATCGTACGCGACAAACTCGGACGTAAGATGTCGAAATCTCTCGGTAACTCGCCCGACCCGATAGAACTTATCGAGACCTACGGTGCCGACGGCGTGCGTATGGGTATGTTGCTCTCGGCTCCGGCAGGAAACGACATCCTGTTTGACGTGGCACTTTGTGAGCAGGGACGTAACTTCTGCAACAAGATTTGGAACGCCCTCCGCCTCGTGAAAGGATGGAATGTCGATGAAAATGCACCTCAGCCCGACACCGCAAAAATGGCTGTGAAATGGTTCGACGCGCGTTATAACCAGGTGCTGGCCGAGATGAACGACAACTTCGAGAAATACCGTCTCTCCGATGCCTTGATGGGTATCTACAAGCTCACTTGGGACGACTTCTGCTCGTGGTATCTCGAGATGGTGAAAGCCCCGATGGGACAGCCTGTCGATGGCGTGACTTACAGAGCCACAGTAACTTTCTTCGAGAACCTGATGAAGCTCCTGCATCCGTTCATGCCGTTTATCACTGAGGAGATTTATCATAACCTCGATGAAAGAAAAGAAGGCGACGACATCATCATAGCTCAACAGCCGAAACAGAAAGATGTTGACAATCAGGTGCTTGAGCTTTTCGATTTCACTATGGAAGTCATCAACAACATCCGTAAGATTCGTGCCGAGAAGAACATATCTTTCAAAGAGGCTATTGATCTAATCGTTATAGGCAATGATGGCGCAAAGAAAGACTTTGATTGTGTTATTGAGAAGTTAACCAACGTAAAATCAATAACTTATACAGCTGAGAAGCCGCATGACGCTTTCGGATTCATTGTGCGCTCGAAGGAATATTTCATTCCTGTCACCGACTCCGTTGACACTGAGGCCGAGCTTAAGAAACTTGAGGAAGAGCTGAAATACGCTCAAGGTTTCCTGAAGTCTGTCGAGGCGAAGCTCTCCAACGAGAAATTCGTCAACGGCGCGCCGGCCGCAGTCGTCGATAAGGAACGCAAGAAAAAATCCGATGCCGAGGCTAAGATAGCAGTACTCGAACAACAGATAAAATCAATGGGAAAATAAAAATTTTTCAGCATATAAATCTATGAAGAAATCATTGTTTTTCACTTTAATCATTGTGCTTCTCGCTCCATTTGCCATGAACGCACAAGAATCCAAGGACATGTGGGACTTTGTCACATCGTTCACAACATCAACAGGCCGTCAACATGGTGTGGTTTATGACGGCGAGTATATCTATACCGCCGCATGGGGCAAGTCATCGACAGTGCTTTCCATGTTTTACAAATATGATTTGAACGGCAATCTCCTTGAGGAGTTCGACATCCCAGGCATCAATGAATCCAATTATGTACACGACATGACTTACGACGGACAATACGTATATGGTTGCGATGGTAGCACAGGCAACATCTGGTGCTTTGATTTACGCAATAAAACTCTGATAGGCTCAATACAGACAAGCTATCCGGAGCTTCGTTGCTGCACTTACGACCCTGTGTATGATGCCTTTTGGGTCAACGGCAACAACACCGGCAGCCAGCCTAACCTTTATCTCGACATGCACCTTGTGAACCGCAATGGCGTGGTGCTCAAGTCGGCATCAACACACCCGCTGGGAGGCCATACCGTGAAAGGAACAGGCTATTTCACCGATGAGGATGGAGTGGCACATATCTTTATCTTCGCTGTACAAGGCTTCACAGCTCATGTCTTCGACTATTTAATCGAGGCCGACAGCATGGAGCCCGACTATATCTTCGATTTCGGCTCCACACCCGGTTATTCTGTCGCGGGTAGCGCAGGCGGTGCCTACATAGGCGAATGCGATGGCTCCGTATATTTCTTCGGCGATGTCGATCAAAGCCCTAACCTTATCGGAATATATGCCTTGGGCGAGTACGAGCCTGTGGTGCCTACACCGCCTGAAGGAGACATTTCATTTGACTTCAACGACGGCATCATGCGCTGGAACACCATCGACGCCGACAACGACGGATACTGCTGGGAGCTGCGTCGCAACTGGGGCAACACGGAAAACCCATATTGCGTGACGTCGGCATCATTCGATGACCTCACACAAACAGTATTGTTCCCGGAAAATTATCTTGTAACACCTTATAAACTCGATTGCGAGAAGATTTCTTTCATCGCACAGGCACAAGACCAGTCACATCCGGCAGAGCATTTCGGCGTGGCGGTGTCAACAGAAAGCGGCACCAACCCCGATGACTTCACCATAGTGTGGGAAGCAGAGCTGTCGGCTAAGACAGCAGGCAACTGGCACGCTTATAACGTTGACCTCAGAGACTATCAGGGACAAGATATCTACGTGGCTATAGTACACTTTAATTGTAGTAACCAATTCATGATGAATATCGACGACGTTATGCTTTATAGACAATATGACGATGTAATTGAAAACACAGCTGTCTCACTCAGCGTTTATCCTAATCCCTCAAGCGACAAGCTTATCGTTGAAAGCCGAGATATGGTCGAAAGATATGACATCTACAACGTCACAGGCGAGATGGTCGGAGGATCTCCGGTCAACACTACATCGTTTGAAGTGAATGTGAGTGGGCTTCCGGAAGGCGTTTACGTCATTAAAGTGGCAAGTGAAGGCTTGGTGCAGACTAAACGTTTTGTGAAGAAATGAGCATCAATCAATATTATCTGATTTTCATTCTTCCTCAACCAAAAACAACGCTATCTGCTTGATGCCTTGGGCACCGATGACTAACTGATTGTCTATTTCAGTGCTTCGGCTTACCCCACTGATTATCACTGTTTCGGCAGGTTTGTCGGAACAGTGATTTTTCTTTATGAGATGCAGAGCGTCTTTCATGCTTGCCACAATCTGACTCGGCGAGGCGTAAACCAGCAAAATGTCGGCATCGGAATATGCCGCCCGCGACCCCGCGCATTTGTCAGTAACCACGACGCTCCCGGTATGCGCTATCAGGCACTCGCAGTCGGTGATGCTCACTGTTTTCTTGCGTTTTATGCTGTAGTCGTGGCATAACTTGATGTCGGAGTCTTTGAACACCTCTTCGATTTTTGGACTTGTGCTACACAGCGGGTCCCATTGGTTCTCAACCACGAATTGTCGCATCGCCGCTAAGAAGTCGGCTCGGCTCTCGAAATAAATGAAGATGCCGCCGTTGTCTTTGAAACGCTCCACGAAGGTGAAGTCGGCACCGTCTTCTTCCTTGAACGGCGTCCATGTGTCGGCTTGCATGTTCACGTCGGAAAACATATTCTCGTCTTTCGCCATCACAGCCTCGCGCACCTTGGCGAGAATCTGCTCCTTGTTGGTGCGTTCACTGAGATTGCCGAACGGGAATACTTTCATGGTTATGCTATCGTGGTGTTTTCAGGATATTGATTGCCGGGTTGTTCTTGTGTCGCCTCAGGCTTGTCGTCCTTGCGTCTGGAGAAAGAGCGCTCCTCGTGTTTCCACGGACGTTCACCAAAGATGTTGACGAGATCGTCGGTGAATATCACCTCTTTGTCGATGAGTTTCTCGGCGAGCTTGGTGAGACCTTCCTTATGCTCGTTGAGGATGCGCAGAGCCTCCTGATAGGCACTCTCTATGAGCTTGCTCACCTCCGCGTCGATGGTCTCGGCGGTCTTCTCGCTGAACGGCTTTTGGAAGGAATATTCTTGCTGACCTGTTGAGTCATAATAACTTACGTTGCCTATTTTCTCATCGAGACCATAGTACATCACCATGGCGTGAGCTTGCTTCGACACTTTTTCGAGGTCGTTCAACGCCCCTGTGGAGATGTGTCCGAATATGATTTGCTCTGCGGCGCGGCCACCGAGTGTGGCAATCATCTCATGGTACATCTGCTCTTTGGTGGTTATCTGCCTCTCATCAGGCAGGTACCAGGCCGCGCCGAGTGCCTTGCCTCTCGGGACGATGGTAACCTTCACCAACGGGTGAGCGTGTTCGAGCATCCAGCTCGTGGTGGCATGTCCCGCCTCATGATATGCTATCACCTTTTTCTCGGAAGGCGTGATGACCGAGTTTTTCTTCTCCAAGCCGCCAACTATACGGTCGATGGCATCTAAAAAGTCTTGTTTGTCAATGTTTTCCTTGTTGCGACGCGCCGCTATCAAC
Organism: uncultured Bacteroidales bacterium; assembly: GCA_937906455.1. Lineage (GTDB taxonomy): Bacteria > Bacteroidota > Bacteroidia > Bacteroidales > F082 > Limimorpha. The sequence goes on from CALCYT010000047.1 coordinate 30,839, forward strand.
GCCGCCTCGTTGCACACGTTGGCGATGTCGGCACCGGAGAACCCCGGCGTTTGTTTGGCCAAAAACTCCTTATCAACATCGGAGCCAAGCTTCAACCCGCGCATGTGTACCCCGAAAATGTCACGCCGGCCGTTCAAGTCGGGTAGCTCAACGTAAATCTGACGGTCGAAACGTCCTGCACGCATCAAAGCCTTGTCGAGTATGTCGGCGCGGTTGGTGGCGGCCAAAACGATGACACCGGAATTGGTGCCGAAGCCGTCCATCTCGGTGAGCAGCTGATTCAGAGTGCTCTCACGCTCGTCGTTGCCCCCGCTGACGATGTTCTTGCCTCTCGCGCGACCGATGGCGTCGATTTCGTCAATGAATATTATACATGGCGACTTGGACTTCGCCTGGCTGAAGAGGTCACGCACACGCGAGGCACCCACACCTACGAACATCTCCACGAAGTCGGAGCCTGAGATGCTGAAGAACGGCACGTTGGCCTCGCCTGCCACCGACTTCGCGAGCAAGGTCTTGCCGGTGCCTGGAGGACCAACAAGCAACACTCCCTTTGGAATCTTGCCGCCTAAACGTGTGTATCGGTTTGGATTCTTCAGAAAATCAACGATTTCCATCACCTCTTCCTTCGCCTCTTCGAGACCTGCCACGTCTTTGAACGTCGTCTTGTTGTCCTTCTCCTGATCGTACAGCTGCGCCTTCGATTTCCCGATGTTGAAAATCTGTCCGCCGCCCATGCCTGCACCGTTGCCCATCCTGCGCATAATCAGAACCCAGAAACCTAAGATTAACAACAAAGGCAATATCCAGCTGATGATTTCTCCGGTCCAGTTGTGCCGCTCCACCGGAATTACCTCCACAGGGTTGGAGAGACCTTCCTGAGCCTCGTCAACTTTGGCGTAAAGTCTTGATTCTGTTGTGTTTAACATGAAGTTGGGTTTCTTCCCGAATGCTTGGGATGTCTCGTTGGGGAAATATTTCTTCATGCCTTGATCGTTGAGGTAAATCTCAGCCGTCTTGCCGTTCACAAGCTCTATTTTCTCAATGTCACCGTCCTTGAGCATCTTGGTCAGCTCGGTCATGGTGGTCTCCCTCACGCCGGAACTGCCGCCAAACACTATCGTCCCGATGAAAAACGCAATCAGTATGACGTAAACCCAATAAAAACCGATTCTCTTTTTGGGCTTGTTGCCTTGGTTCCCTTTGAAATTCTGAAATGAATTCTGATTGTCTGCCATAACAATTTTAATTAATCCTCATAAACTTTTCTCTCCGCATCGGCCCATAACTCCTCCAATCTGTAGAAATCACGCTTCTCCTGGAGAAAGACATGGACTACCACATCGATATAATCCAACAAAATCCATTCCGAATTTTCAAAACCCTCCTCATGATATACATGCACATGGAGCTTGTTGCGCACATTGTCTATAATCTTTTCGGCTATGGCGTTGACCTGTGTCTTTGACTGGGCGTGGCAGATGACGAAATAATCGGTCACAGCCGAATGCAACTCTCTCAAATCCAATGATGTAACACCTTGCGCCTTGGCCTCCAACATCGTCTCAACGATGGTCGCGAGGACTTCTTCTGTATTGTCTTGTTCGTGTCTTACTCTCATGTAAACAAAAATTTCTGCAAAGATAATCATAAAATTTGATGCTTTTGATATGTATTTGATAAAAAATGTATATTTTTGCCCTTTCTTTACAAAAGACTGACATTTCAGAAGATGACGATGAAAATTTTACGTTTTGACGAAATTAATTCCACTAATGTTTATCTGTATGACAAAATGGCAGAAGGAACTGACATTTCCGATATGGTTGTCGTCGCGGCTCATCAGACGGCAGGTCGGGGAATGGACAAAAATCGGTGGGAAAGCGAGGCGGGAAAGAATCTTCTTTTTAGTATGGCATTGAACGTCAATTATTTGGAAGCGGAAAATCAGTTTAAAATATCTCAGGCAGTGGCGGTGGCAATGGTTGAAACCCTCCAAAATTTCATTGATTCCGACAATTTTTTCATAAAATGGCCTAATGATATTTATTATGGTGACAAAAAACTCGCCGGCATGCTTATCCAAAACACCATCAATGCTCGCATGATGGGTGTCTCAATTATTGGTATTGGATTGAATGTCAATCAGATAAGATTTTCTGAAGATATACCGAATCCTATTTCTTTGAAGATGATAACAGGCGAGGGACATGACCTCGAAAATATTCTTAACCAATTAGTTGTCAATATAAAAAATGCCGTTGACGCTCTTCGTTATGAAGACAAACGCGATGAAGTCAACAATAAGTATATCAAGAAGTTGTATCGTTACCGTCAATGGGCGGAATATTTTTATCAAAATCAAGTTAAAGAAATGATCATCAATGGTTTTGATAAATACGGACGACTCCTTCTTCAAGACAAGGAAGGAGCCGCTATAGTGTGTGACGTCAAAGAGTTACAGTTTTTTCCGCCATCATATCGACAAGATTCTGAAGCGGACGTTTAGCCATCATCGCCATGAGAGGGTTGAGGTCGGCGTCAATCTCATACATCACGCGGCATTGATTGCCCAATCCTGCTATCTTGATGCTTAAAGTGAATTGGAAAGGTGTCTTCCCGACAGGCACTAACTGCACTAAACTGTATGATATTCTTTGACTTACATTCAAAGCAATGCTTCCCATACCTTGCACCGTGAACGAGAGGTTGTCTTCATCGGCTTTGACGTTGACAACCTGTTCGGGTAACAATGCCGGTATGTTGCGCATGTCGCTGACGAGCATGAAGAAATCCCGCTCGCTCTTGCTGTTATCAACATATTCTGACTGAATCAACATAATTCTTTAAACTTTAAACTAAATGGTCGTCAGACCATTTCTGCGGGTTCTTTCTCCATTCCATGAGCGAGAGCATCTGGTCGTCGCTGACGTAGTTCTCCTCAACGGCTTTTTGTATCAAAGCCTCGTAATTGCTGATGGTCACGAGGTCGCAGTCAGCTTTTTTGAATGCCTCGGCTGCCGCGTCAAGTTGATATGTGAATATTGCCATCATGCCTTTCACATGTGCGCCTTTCTCACGCAGTGCCTCCACCGCCGCGAGACTCGACTTCCCGGTGGAGACGAGGTCTTCAATCACCACCACCGAAGCTCCTTGAGGCACAATGCCTTCAACTTGGTTGTTCAAGCCATGCGACTTCGCCTCCGAGCGCACATAGCAGAAAGGAAGACCAAGCTCCTGGGCGACCAAAGCACCTTGCGGGATGCCGCCGGTGGCGACACCTGCAATCAAATCGGGCTTGCCGAAACGCTCGATACACATCTTCGAGAACGACTCCCTGATGAACGTCCTGATCTCCGGAAATGACAGCGTTATGCGGTTGTCACAATAAATCGGTGACTTTAATCCGCTCGCCCATGTAAAAGGATTTGCAGGATTCAATTTTATTGCTTTAATTTGCAAAAGAAAATTAGCTAACAATAAAGCGGTGTCTTTTTCGTTCATATCTTAACAAATTTTCTGCAAATGTACAGACTTTTTTGTAACAATCGGACTTTGACGGCAAATAATTTTTGCGAGGACTTTTTATCTGTTGATAATAAATGTGTTAGCGTTTGCGACGATTTGACCGCGAAAATAAGAGCCTGGCTTGAGGACGCCAACGCCCTAAACCTTGATTTGAATGATGCCGATGGCGAGAAATTAGCTTGCGCCATAAAGATGATTTTTCGTCAGGCCCCTGCCGCCGGTGGTATGGTAGTCGTTGATAATCAATTTGTTGCGATAGAACGACATGGTGTAGCCGACTTGCCGAAAGGTCATATCGAAAAAGGTGAAACCCCCGAAATGGCGGCTCTGCGCGAAGTGGAGGAGGAGACAGGCATCACCGACCTTGAGATTATTGAAGAACTGCCCTCGACATGGCATTGCTATCTGCTTGATAACCAATGGACTATAAAAAAGACAAGCTGGTTCTTGATGAAGACAAACTCAATAATGAAAAACATTCCCCAAACAGAAGAAGGAATCAGCAAGGTGTATCTCGTTGATAAAGAACATGTTAAAGATTTTCAAGAAAACACCTTCGCGTCATTGAGAGATGTCGTTTCTGTCATATCAACTCTTTAGTCATCAACTTGAGAGTCTTAATCTTTCGAAGAAAGACGGCAACCTGAGAATGATGGCTAAAGAATTATTGAGAATAATTCAAAATTTTTACTATATTTGCAAGTTATTAATAAGGTGTAATTTTAAAGTATGAAAACTGGAATTTTTGCCGGCTCTTTCGACCCCATAACACGCGGACACGAGGATATTGTGCTCAAAGCCTTGCCTCTCTTCGATGAGATAATCGTCGCCATCGGAGCGAATATTGATAAAAACCAGGTCTTCTCACTTGAAAAACGTATCGGGTGGATAGAAAACACATTTGCTGAATATCCGAAAGTGAAAGTCATTAGTTATCAAGGACTTACTGTTGATTTATGCAAGAAAATGAACGCCGGCTTCATCATCAGGGGGCTGCGCGACACCGCCGATTTGCAATATGAGAGCGTCATAGCGGAGGCAAACAAAAAACTCGCTCCTGAAATCGAGACGGTGTTTTTCCTCGCCGACCCCAACCTGCGCTGCGTGTCATCGACAGTGGTGCGCGACCTCATAAAACATGGCGCCGATTTGAAAGGTTTCATCCCCGAAAAAGCAGGATTTTATGAGAAATAAAAGCGTTTCCTGCCTGTTGTTGTCGCTTCTCTGCCCGATTTTAGTGCTTGGACAAAACGTGTTGATAGTGGGGAAAACCAATGTGCCTGACGCCTTGGTGCGCCTGCTGACATACGATGAGATGTTTACGTGCGAACAGACGCAAGTCATAGAGACACAATCAGATAGCAATGGACAATTTGCGCTTGAGACAAACATAAACGTCATCACTCCGGCCCAGATAGCAATTAATCTCGAACGCGTTGACGTGCTGCTGAAACCTGAAGGAAAATATGACTTTGAAATCATCATTCCTGAAAATAACGACGGCTCATATTTTGAGAAAGAACAGCCCGTTATAAAGATAAATTCCATAGAAGATGACGGCTTTTACTCGCAATTTGTTGCAGCTCAATCGTTTATCGATGATTTCCTTTATGATAACTTTAATCGGATTTATCGCGGCCGACAAACAAGTCTTCTCGATACCCTTGATAATCAAATGGTTAAGAAAATAGGATTGCCTGAGTCAAAATACATAAACGATTACGTCAAATATCGTAAGGCCTCTGTCCTGATGACGATAAACAACAAGCGGGTGGTCAGTGAATACTTTGACAATCAAGAGGTTCTGTATAATCAAGCTGCGTATATGGACGTTTTTTCCGAGGTGTTCAAGGGCAATGTCATGCAAAATGACTTTTTGTCACGTAACGCACAGCTCGCCGAACTGATAAATATGCAGAATCTGAAAAAAGAGTTTTATGCCAATGCCAAAGACAAAAACAGTGTCCTCAAGGAGCTTAAAACTATTGAGGATGCCTCAAAATACCAGGAAAATAAGCTCGTCGCAAAGAATCTGGCAAAACAGTTGAAAGAGTTGTCATACGACACCAAGGCTCCGGATTTCATACTGAAAGATAAAACAGGGGCTGTGATTCAACTGTCTGATTATCAAGATGATATGGTGCTTCTGCAATTCGTTGACGGCTATTCGTCATTGATGGAGCATGAATTTACGACATTAAACGACCTTCAACGACAGTGGTACGACACCATCACAGTGGTCACAATCGCTACTAAGGAGTCATTTGATGAATATGTTCAACTATTTGATAAACAAGAGTTTAGATGGCAACTTTTGAATCTTGGCGATGATATTTTGTTGCTTGAGAAATATCATGTCAAGACCTGTCCGGCATACGTCATTTTGAAGCGGAAAGGCCGCATAGGTATGGCACCGGCACCTTCACCCGACCGTTATTTGGATTATCACGTGAGAAGAATTAGTAAATATTTATAAAAAATTAGTATTTTTGCATAATTTTTGATAGAGACAGTTTGATAGTTTTATTTATGAATAAATAACATAAGAAATGGGATTTTTATCTAATATTTTTGGAAATAAATCGACTCGCGACAACAGGGCGTTGCAGCCGCTTTTGCAGAAAACACTCGCCGCGTACGAGACCATCAAGGATTTGGATATCGACAGTCTGCGTCACAAAACGGTGGAATTCAAGGAATATATCCGCAACCATATCGCCGATGAGGAGGCTAAAATCGCGCAACTGAAAGCTGATGTTGAGAACAATCCGGAGATGGACTTGGAAAAGAAGAACGACATCTATGACCAGATTGACAAGCTTGAAAAACAAGTGCTTGAGAAGATTGAGGAGGCTTTGAACGACATCTTGCCTGAGGCTTTTGCCGTGATGAAAGAGACAGCTAAGCGATTCAAGGACAACGAGATAGTGGAGGCGACGGCGACAGAGCTGGACCGTGAGCTTGCCGCGAAATACGAGCATATCAACATCGAAGGCGACAAGGTGCTTTACAACAACAGCTGGGTTGCCGGCGGCAACACTGTGACATGGGATATGGTGCACTACGACGTGCAGATAATTGGCGGTATCGTGCTGCACCAAGGTAAGATAGCGGAGATGGCTACCGGTGAGGGTAAGACCCTCGTGGCCACACTGCCTGTTTACCTCAACGCCTTGGCCGGACGCGGAGTGCATGTCGTGACCGTCAACGATTACTTGGCAAAACGTGACTCTGAGTGGATGGGGACATTATATAACTTCCTCGGCTTGACGTGCGACTGCATCGACAAACATGAACCTAACTCACAAGAGAGACGCGCCGCATACAACGCCGACATCACCTACGGAACCAACAACGAATTCGGCTTCGACTACCTTCGTGACAACATGACAGGCAACCCTGAAGAACTCGTGCAACGCAAACATCATTACGCCATCGTTGACGAGGTTGACTCCGTGTTGATTGACGACGCACGTACCCCTTTGATTATCAGCGGTCCCACGCCACGCGGCGACGACCAGGAGTTCGTGCAGCTCAAACCCGACGTCGTGAACCTCTACGAGGCGCAGAAACGTCTCGTGACCCAATGTCTCGCCGAAGCGAAGAGGATTTTGACAAATCCCAACGCTACGGAAGAGGAGAAATCACATGGTGCTGACCAGCTTTTCCGTGCGTTCCACGGACTGCCGAAGAATACCGCTCTCATAAAATTCCTCTCTGAAGAAGGAATGAAGTCGCTGCTGCTCAAGACCGAAGGCTTTTACATGCAGGAACAGAGCAAAAACATGCACATCATCGACGATGAGCTGTATTTCGTCATCGATGAGAAGCTGAACACCGTCGTTTTGACAGATAAAGGCACCGAACAACTCGCAAAAGCTTACAATGACCCCGCTTTCTTCATCATCCCTGACGTTGGCTCGGAGATCGCCGAATTAGAGAAATCGGGACTTAGTGAAGACGAGAAAGTGCTTAAGAAAGGCGAGCTGCTGCGAGTGTTCTCCGAGAGGTCGGAGCGTCTGCATACCGTGCAGCAATTGCTGAAAGCCTATACCCTGTTTGAGAAAGATGTCGATTACGTCATCATCGACAACAAAGTTAAAATCGTTGATGAGCAGACAGGCCGTATCATGGAAGGCCGCCGCTGGTCAGATGGCTTGCATCAGGCGGTGGAGGCAAAGGAAAACGTTGACGTGGAGGCGGCGACACAGACATACGCCACCATTACCTTGCAGAACTACTTCAGGATGTACCACAAACTCGCGGGTATGACAGGTACCGCTGAGACGGAGGCCGGTGAGTTCTGGGATATCTACAAACTCGACGTGGTGGTCATCCCGACCAACAAACCTATAGCGCGTGACGATAGGGAAGACCTGATTTACAAGACAAAACGTGAGAAATATAATGCTGTCATCCAACAGATTGAAGAACTCGTCCATGAGGGAAGACCTGTGCTTGTGGGTACTACTTCGGTGGAGATTTCGGAGCTGTTGAGCCGTATGCTCACACGTAAGAACATCAGGCACAATGTGTTGAACGCCAAGTTGCACTTCAAGGAGGCTCAGATAGTGAAAGACGCCGGACAGGCCGGCACCGTGACTATCGCCACCAACATGGCGGGTCGTGGTACCGATATCAAATTAGGCCCCGGTGTCAAAGACGCAGGCGGTCTCGCCATCATCGGTACCGAACGTCATGAGTCACGGCGTGTGGACCGTCAGCTGCGTGGCCGTGCAGGACGTCAGGGTGACCCGGGAAGCTCACAGTTCTTCGTCTCGTTAGAAGATGACCTCATGCGTATGTTCGGCTCGGAGCGCATAGCCCCGCTGATGGACCGTCTCGGCATGAAAGAAGGCGAGGTGATACAGGCCCCTATGATAACCAAACAAATCGAGAAGGCTCAGAAGAAAGTAGAAGAGAACCACTTCGGCGTACGTAAACATCTTCTTGAATATGACGACGTTATGAACTCGCAACGTGAGGCGATATACCAAAAACGCCGTCATGCACTGTTCGGAGAACGCCTGCAAATCGACATCAATAACATGATGTATGACCTCGGCGAGTCGCTTATCGAGAAAAATCAAGAACTCGATGATTATGAAGGACTTAAGATGGAAGTGCTTTCAAATATGGGTATAGAACTGCCGTTCGACGAAGAGAAATTCAGACACGGTAAAGTGGATGACCTCGCTGATATGCTCTTTGAAAAAGCCTTGGAATCGTATAACAAGAAAAACCAGGTGGTGGGCGAAAAGACATTGCCTCTCATCAAGGATATTTACGAGAAACAGCCGGGTTACAAGAACATCCTCATCCCGTTCACCGACGGCAAGAAAGGCATGAACGTGGTGGTTAACATCGAGAAAGCAGTGCAAAACGGTGCTCGTGAAATCTCACTTTCGTTAGAGAAGAGCGTTACTTTGGGACTTATCGACGACGCATGGAAAGAGCATCTGCGCGAGCTCGACGACCTCAAACAGTCGGTGCAGAACGCACAGTACGAACAGAAAGACCCGCTGCTGATTTACAAACTCGAGTCGTTTAACCTCTTCAAGGAGATGATTCTGAAGATTAACCGTGAAGTCATCTCGTTCCTTATGAAGTCAGACCTCCCGGTGCAGCAACAGGGCAACATCCGCGAGCATCGAGCCAAGGCAATCGACAGGAGCAAGCTGAAGGAACAGCGTACCGACCTGCTGTCGCAAGCACACAGCAACACCCAGGAAAACCAAGTGACACAGCCAATACGCGTCGAGAAGAAAGTCGGAAGAAACGACCCCTGCCCGTGCGGAAGCGGCAAGAAATATAAGAATTGTCATGGGAAACTGGAATAAAACGTTGTTTTAGCTCATAGTGGAGACGGCCACGCTGCCGCCTGAAAACATCTTTTACAGTGAAAAGGATTTGCATCATAACGGCACTTTTGATTATGGCGTTGTCCCTCAACGCCCAAGACGATCCGCCTCAGGCGACGCAGCGTCCGAAAGTGGGAGTGGTGCTTTGTGGAGGCGGTGCCAAGGGCTTCGCGCAAATCAGGATACTGAAGGCCATCGATGAGGCCGGAGTGCCGGTCGATTATATCGGGGGAACCAGCATCGGCTCAATTATAGGCTCTCTTTACGCCGTGGGCTATGACCCTGACGTCATGGAAGAGCTTGTGCGTAAACAAGATTGGAACTCAGTGATTTACGATAAGATGCCGGCGACTTTACTGCCTGTCGAGAAAAAAATTGACACAAGGAAATATCTTGTCACTTTCCCGATTTCCGATGGCAAGATAAAGGTGAAGCCGTCGTTGGTTGATGGAGTTTATGTCAACTTGCTTTTGTCGCGGCTCATGCTTCCGGCCGAAAATGTCACAGATTACAGCACTCTTCCTGTGCCGTTTTACTGCATCGCCACCGATGTGGAGAACGCCCGACAATATGAGATGACACGAGGCAACCTGGCACGCTCGGTGAGAGCCAGCATGTCAATACCTTTCCTTTTCAAGCCTGTCCCTCTCGACGGCAAGCTTCTTGTCGATGGCGGCATGATCAACAATTTCCCGGTGAGAAACATGAAAGAACGTGGCGTTGACATCATAATAGGCATAGACCTTGAAGACGAGTCGATACCGGCATCGCAAATCGACAACTCAATAGAACTTTTAGTGAGCCTCATGAACCTCTCGTCATTGGATGAGAGCTTGTATGCACGCAAACATTGCGGAATATACATAAAACCGAATCTTCACGGACGTGACATGATGTCGTTCAACGATTTCGACTCAATAATACAATTCGGACAAGACGCCGCCGACAAGTTCTATCCGGAATTCAAGAAATTAGCTGATTCGTTGTATGCAATTAAGCCTTACACAATTACTCGTCCGCATGTGCAACCTGTTGATACTGTTTATATTACAAAAATAGAGGTGGAAGGCGTGACGGATAATCACAAAACAGTCCTCGCCGAGATGTTTTGTAAGGAACTGCCTGCTAAAATCGCAATCGATGACATCGAAAACGTCATCTTGAAGCTAAGGGCGTCGGGATATTATGAGAACATCTGGTATGAAATGGAGAAAACACATAAAGGTGATGTTTTCAAGCTCCATATTGAGGAAATAGCCGACATGTCGGCGTCGGTCGCCATTCATTACGACAACAACTACGGCATCGGCGCACTCGTCAATTTCACTATGAAAAATGTGACGAACAAAATCAAACTATCCAATTTGAGCGTTGACCTCAACATTGCCGAAAACCCATATCTGAAAGTAAAATTCAACACACAGCAACGTAAAAAAATCAAGATAGAAACAGATTTCAGCATCTATTCGTTGAATATAAATCAATATACAAATAATAGCATTACAAATTCTTATAGTATTCAAGATAATAAACTCGGCATATATCTCAATATTATCCCGGATTTGAACAATATGCTGAGATTAGGAGCCGCTGCCGACCTCGTGCACATGAAAGATTTTGTGGGTACCAACAGTCTCGACGGCGACTACAATCTTTATGCCTACCTATATATCAACTATTTCGCTGAAAATCATGACGCCGCAAGTTTCGCTCGACGCGGATGGAGAGTCAATATGTTGGGCAAGATGGTGCTTTTCAACGGTGTGGCTGAGGACGTGACGATGTCGGGATTAAAGGCAAAAAGTATTCATGGCTCATTCATAACGTATGTAGATTTGCTGAGGATACTGCCGATTGGCTCGAAAAGCGCCCTAAAATTTGAGCTTGAGGGCGGCATGAAAATCGGAACGGCACAGATACCGCTGTTTTATCAGTTCTTCGTAGGCGGTCAGTCAAAAATGAAATATTTCGATAACATATTGACGTTCACGGGTATGGAGTTTACTAACAGGATTGTTGATCAGATTGCCGTCAATAAAATTGCATGGCAGTGGAATTTCTACAAATCACTGTATTCCACTCTGCAATTTGACTATGGTTTTATGAGTGATATCTACGATGAATGGTTCGATTCCGGCAGTTTTGTGGCAGGCGTCGGCCTGTCACTCGGCATCGACACCATCCTTGGCCCTCTTGAGGTTAGTTTCATGGGTTCTAACATCAGCTCGTCAATGGTCGGATTTATTAATGTCGGATTCTGGTTTTAATAATTGAATTATAATAAATAAATAATTGTTATATGAAGTACAAAAGAGTATTACTTAAGCTTAGCGGCGAGGCCTTAATGGGTAATCAACAGTATGGCATTGACCCTGAGAGACTTAATGACTATGCTGAAGAGATTGCGGCGGCCGTCAGGGCAGGCGCGCAGATCGCCATCGTAGTAGGCGGAGGAAACATCTTCCGCGGGCTGCAAGGCGTCAGCAAGGGCATGGACCGCATCCAAGGCGACTACATGGGAATGCTCGCCACCGTCATCAACAGCATGGCAATACAATCGACATTGCAGGCAAAAGGCGTGAAAGCCGCTTTGTTGTCAGGACTTTACATCGACCGTATCGCCGACTCTATGAGCTCGTCGAAGGCTATCAAGCTGCTTGAGGAAGGCAACGTCGTCATCATCGGTGGCGGCACAGGCAACCCGTTCTTCACAACGGACACAGGCTCTGCCTTGAGAGCCGTTGAAATCAAGGCCGACATCATCCTCAAAGGCACCCGCGTCGATGGCATCTATACAGCCGACCCGGAAAAAGACCCGACGGCAACGAAATATGAATCAATAACTTACGATGAGGCGTACCAGAAGAATCTCAAGGTGATGGACCTCACGGCATTCACCATGTGCAAGGAAAACAATATGCCGATGCTCGTGTTCGACATGAACACCAAAGGCAACCTCACAAAAGTGCTCAATGGTGAGAAAATAGGCACAATTGTGACAAAATAGTCGCTTATATAAGAAAATTTTGTATTTTTGTGCCGAAAAATTAAAGGTATATGACAGAAGAATCTCAATTTATTTTGGACGAAACGACTGAGTCGATGGAAGGTGCCATCAAACATCTTGAGTCGGAGTTTCAGAAAATAAGAGCAGGCAAGGCCAGCCCGATGATGCTGCAAGGCGTGAAAGTGGAATATTACGGAACGCTTGTCCCTATTGAGCAGACAGCTAACATCGGAACCCCGGACCCGCGTCAGATTATCGTGATGCCGTTCGACAAAAGCTCCATCGGTGCTATCGACAAGGCTATTCAGGCAGCTAACCTTGGCTTTAACCCTAAAAACGAAGGCGATTTCTTGAGAATATTGGTGCCGCCGTTGACGGAAGAGCGTCGTAAAGACCTCGCCAAACGTGCCAAGACAGCCGCTGAAGACGCCAAGGTGGGCATCCGCAACATCCGCCGTAACTCCAATGACGAAGCTAAAAAGCTTGAAAAAGAAGGCGTCTCAGAAGACGAAGTGAAACAGCTCCAAGAGGAAATCCAGAAGCTGACGGATAAATTCGTGAAGAAAGTCGATGACCTCTACGAATTGAAACAGAAAGACATCTTGACAGTCTAATCAAGAATATTCTCCAATGCCAAACCAAACAGCTTGTCAAGGCTTATGCCCATGCAGGCTGCTTGTTTTGGCATTATTGATGCCTCCGACATGCCTGGCACTATGTTTACCTCAATGAAAACCAATTGTTTAGGTGTCAAAATATAGTCGAAACGCGCGAAGCCTTTGCACTCTAACTTGTCGTAAAGCATAGCCGACGTCGCCTTGACCTCTATCTCTGAAACCTCATCCAAATCAGCCGGCGTTATCTCGTCGGATTTCCCGGAGGTGTATTTTGCCTCGTAATCGAAGAACTCGTTTTTACTCACTATTTCGGTGATTGGGAACACCATTGTCTTGCCTTTGACCTCCATCACGGTGCACGCCAACTCGCGTCCTTTCACAAACTTTTCGCACATCACCTGGTCGCCGGCATTGAAAGCGTCCTCCACAGCCTTGTCGAAGTCCTCCTCTATGCTGACTTTGCTCACCCCAACCGACGAGCCGTTGCGTGTGGGCTTCACAAACAGCGGCAAGCCTAATGTCTTGATGATTTCTTTGCCGTCATAGCTCTCACCTTTATTAATGACGATGGAAGGGGAGACGTTGGCACCGGCCTCGGCCGCTATCTGCTTGCAGAAATGCTTGTGAAACGTCAGCGCCGAGGTGGTGAAACTTGACGAAGTGTAAGGAATACCAAGCATATCTAAGTAGCCGAGAAGCTGTCCGTCCTCGCCCGGAACACCATGAATGGCGTTGAAGACAGCGTCGAAAACCACCTTCTTGCCTCTAACTTTTATCGAGAAATCGTTCTTGTCAACATCGGTCTGAGTGCCGTCATCATCAAGATGATACCACCTCTCTTTTTGAACCACAATGACGTATGACTCGTATCTTGAAGGATCCAAGTGCTTCTTCACAACTTTCGCGCTGCTGATTGATATCTCGTACTCTCCTGAGTATCCACCACAGACTATTGCTATTTTTTTCATGTCAAATAAACTTAAATTCAATTATTTTCGTTATCTTTGCGAGTTCAAAATTACAAAAAAAAGGCGTTATCGTTAACGAAAAAATAAAAAAATGAAGGTGTTTCGTTTTTTAAAAGACAAATGGTTCTATATCAGCCTGATAATCATGGTGTTAATGGTTGTCGGAGCTTTTGAGTACACCTTTGGCTTCCTCGATAAATTCACGCGACACGGTGATGAATTCCTCGTGCCCGACATGATCGGGATGAATTATGACGAGATGGTGGAGCAATATCAAGACGATTTTACTTTCATTCTGCTTGACAGCGTTTACATTAAAAATTTCCCGGAAGGTGCTGTATATCAACAGAATCCTGGTAAGGGAGCAAAGGTGAAGAAAGGCAGGAACCTCTATATCACACGCACCTCTATAGCTCCTGAGGTCGTCGAGATGCCCAACCTACGCAATCTGTCGCTGCGACAGGCTATAGTGCGTCTGAATCTTATCGGATTGAGAGTTGACAAGCTTGAATTTGTCGATTATTTCGCAAGAAACGCCGTCGTTGACCAGAAAATTAAAAATGACGTCATCGAACCTAAGGAAGAAGTGATAAAAGGCACGCCGATAACTCTGGTGGTGGGCCTCGGCAATGGCAATAAAACCACTAATATCCCCGACTTGATAGGCGTGAGGCAGACTGAAGTGAAAAATCTTATCAACAATGCGTCGTTAAACATTGGAACGGAGATATTTGTTGATAATGATGATGCTGATAATCTTTATGTTAGCCGAATGGAACCGGATTATTCACCGGAAACGAAGGTGTATCTCGGCTCAACCATTAACGTGTGGTATAAATCAATCAAAAACTTCGATTTCGTCTGGTATAATTATGAGAAATTCCGCCGTGACTCTATGACAGAGGCGTGGCGACGCAGAAAACTTGACCCCGATACAATACAATACCTAATCGACAGTTTTAACTATATATTGAAAAACAGAAAATTCTCCTATGACTCCGTTCAACGAGTAAACGACATGGAGATGATGTTTCTGGATTGGACAACGAAAAATGAAATCAACGATAGCGTCATGTTCGACGATTTTGATTTCTTGGATTATGATTATGAAATAGATACAAGCTTTTTCTATGATGAATAAGAGAATTGTTTTGATGACTATACTTGCCGTTTTCAGCATGATGAACGGCATCGCGCAAGAGTATCTGACCGGCTTCAACGGCGCACTTCCTGACGCAAATATGCCGAAGTCTCGCGAGGAAACAGTGGCTGTGCTGCCGTTTTTCGACGATTTCACCAATATGGATATGCGCCCGGACGCGTCAAAATGGCAGTCAGGAAACACATCTGCCGGCTCCGGATTCCCTTATATGCCTGTAAATTATATGGCTGCCACACTTGACATCCTCGACAGATATGGCAAGGTGTATTCAAGAGGCAACAGCAATCCTTTCATCGGCGACACTTTGATGTCTGTGAAGATACGACTCGACAGCATTGGAAATCATAGACTTACACCTGCCGACTCGGTTTATTTCAGCTTTTATTTCCAACCGGGTGGTTTTGGCGACAGCCCTGAACGTGACGACTCTCTCGTGCTGCAATTCGGCTATGGCTACGACGAACTTGTGTTCGATACGGTGCTAAACAATTATGTCACACTGAGAAAAACCGAATGGCGACATGTTTGGGCAACGGAGGGCTTCGAATGTGACTCGGTATTCCATAAAGTGATGATTCCGATAACCGACACCTGTTACTTCAAAGAAGATTTCCGCATCCTTTTCTTCAATTACGGAACGTTGCCGACAACAATGTATCCCAACGACAGAAGCAATATGGACCAATGGAATGTCGATATGGTTTATCTTGATATGAACCGGCATGCCGACCATGACTCATATCCGCTGGTTAGTTTCACAAACAACCCGCCTACATTCTTAAACCGTTATCAATCAATGCCTTATAAACATTATAAAGCTAATCCGATTAACGAAATAGATAATGTTTACGACGTTTATCTCACAAATTTAGATGTGAATGCCCATAATGTCAGGTATTCGTGTTTCGTAGATGACAACAACTCGCCTTGGCAATATCATTTTGTAGATAATCCTATGATTATCAATCAGTATTACAATATGGGCGTGGCGATAAACACTGTGTGGATGAACGATTTCATCTATCCGTATAACTTGTCTGTTGACACGACCTCTTTCACGATTCGTCAGTATATTGAGGTTATTGACGAGCATGTCGGCGAGGTGAGAGGCGATTCGGTGATAAGCAGGCAAGAGTTTGGAAATTATTTCGCCTACGATGACGGTACGCCGGAAAAAGGTTATGGTCTCGTGCCAAGCGACACCTATATGGCAGTGCAGTTCAAAGTTACGCAACTCGACACGATACAAGGCGTCAGCATGCTGTTCAACCGCACTTTCAATAACGCCAATTATAATTTCTTCGACATTGTGGTGTGGAAAGACAATAACGGCAAGCCGGGAGAGGAAATCTACACTCTGAAAAACCAAAGGCCTGTTTGGGATGACACGGTGATGTATGCCTTCCATACCTATGATTTTGACCGTATTGTCAAAGTGAATAGCGTGTTTTACGTGGGTCTGCGCCAGCAATATTCAAAATCGATAAACATAGGGTTTGATGCTTCGACCGACAATCGACAATATAATTTTTATGAAACAGGCGATGGCTGGCGAAACAGCTCGTTCCCAGGCTCCATAATGATTCGTCCGGTGATGGGCACAAATCCTGATTTGGTAATATCCCCTGATAATCAAAACGATAGCAGTATTGAGGTGTATCCCAATCCGGCTCGTGACATCATAACAATTGAAAATGCCAATGAGAATCTTTATAAGGAGATAGTTATTTTTGATGTGACAGGTCGGCTCGTGAAACGTTATTCATATAATAACACATTGAATGTCAATGAGTTACAAAATGGCGTTTATGTGTTGCGCGCAGTAAAGGACGATGGCTCGTATATCAGCTCTAAATTGATGATTTGTAAATAGTTATAAGATATGTCAGAAGATTTTGTAGGCGTGATAGGTGACGGCACCGAGGAAAACACTGAGCTTTTCGAGCATTTCAGGATAGTGGCTGATAAAGGTCAAGCCTTGGTGCGTGTTGATAAGTTCCTGCAAAACCGTTTGGAGAATGTGTCGCGCAACCGTGTCCAAAACGCGGCAAAGGCAGGTAGTATCCTCGTGAACGACAAGCCGGTGAAGTCGAATTACAAGGTCAAGCCGTTAGATGTGGTCACAGTGGTTCTTGCTTATCCTCCACGAGAAATCGTCATAACACCGGAAAACATTGAGCTTGATGTGGTTTATGAAGACGACGACGTTATCGTGGTGAACAAGCATGCTGGCTTGGTGGTGCATCCCGGACATGGCAATTTCGACGGCACTCTGCTCAACGCATTGGCATATCATTTCAAGGAGAACGGCTCACGAGTGGATAACGGCTTCGGCTATCTTGTGCATCGTATCGACAAAGATACCACCGGATTGATGATCGTGGCGAAAAACGAGACCGCTCAGACGGTGCTGGCAGCTCAGTTTTTTGAGCATTCGATAACACGGCGTTATCAGGCTCTTGTGTGGGGCGATTTCGCTGACGATGAAGGCACCATTGAAGGCAATATCGGTCGCTCGATGCGCGACAGGGTGGCGATGGCCGTCTATCCCGACGGAAGCCAAGGGAAGGAGGCCGTCACACATTACAAGGTGCTTGAACGATTCAACTATGTCACTTTGGTGGAATGCCGCCTTGAGACGGGACGAACACATCAGATTCGAGCGCATATGCAGCATATAGGACATCCGTTGTTCAACGATGCACTGTATGGCGGCGACAGGATTTTGAAAGGCACCACCTTCTCAAAATACCGGCAGTTTGTTGACAACTGCTTCAACGAGGTGCCTCGACACTGCTTGCATGCCAAACTGCTTGGTTTTGTGCATCCCACAACGGGCAAAGAGATGTGTTTTGACTCGGAGCTGCCGGCAGACATGCTCACGGTGCTCGAAAAATGGAGAAATTATTTGAAATCAAGAACAGAAGAAAATTTGTAAGTCATGATAGTAATTACAGGTGCGGCCGGCTTCATAGCCAGCGTGGTGGCAGGAAGCCTCAATGAACAAGGCAGACAAGATCTCATCCTCGTTGATGACTTCTCAAAAAAACAAAAAGAGAGAAACTACATAAACAAACAATATCAGCTTCTTTTAGATAGGAAGGAACTTCATAACTGGCTGAAAATCAATCATGATAAGGTCGATTTTATAGTGCATCTCGGTGCCCGTACCGATACTACAGAATTCGATTGGAACGTGTTTGTGGAACTTAACGTGAGCTATACCGAGCAGCTGTGGACTCTTTGCACCGAATACCGGATACCACTCGTATATGCCTCATCAGCAGCCACTTACGGAGGCGGTGAGTTGGGCTACAACGACAGTCACGATATTGTGGAGCGACTGCAGCCGCTTAATCCCTACGGCCGCTCAAAGAATGAAATCGACAAATGGATTCTTAGACAAAAGCAATGCCCTCCGTTCTGGGCGGGACTGAAATTCTTCAATGTTTATGGGCCTAATGAGTATCATAAAGGTCGCATGGCTTCAGTGATTCTGCATTCTTTCCACCAGATTCAGGATAGCGGCGAGGTGAAGCTGTTTCGCTCTCATCGTCCTGATTTCGCTGACGGTCAGCAACTTAGAGACTTTATCTATGTGAAGGATATCGCTTCAGTTATACTGTTCCTTATCGAGAAACGACCTGAGAGTGGACTCTATAATCTTGGGACAGGACATGCGCGCTCATTCTATGACTTGGCGACAAACACCTTTAAAGCAATGTGTAAAGCGGTGAATATCAAATTCATAGACACTCCATTAGACATCCGCGACAAGTATCAGTATTTTACTGAGGCAAATATGGAGAAACTCCGCAAGGCCGGCTACTACAAGCCTTTCACAACTCTCGAAGACGGTGTCTCAGACTATGTCACAAACTATCTGATGAAAGACATCACCTATTAATAATCTATACGCGCCATCTGGAATCACCAACACCTTATAACAAATAAGACGGATTCTCATCCGTCTCCACTCTAAACTCTCAACTTTCCTTAAGTCTCTCCGCCAACCTCTTGTCCAAATCGACAAGAAAGCTTCTTGCGTTGTTGAGTGTTCGTATCATCATGGCGTTTTCCTCGAGTTTGTCGAACTTGGTTTTCATGGCTTCCTTTGCACCTTGGATAGTGTAGCCTTTCACTTTGACGAGTTGGTATATTATCTGGAGGTAGCGCATGTCGCGTTCTGTGAACATCCTATTGCCTTTAGTGCTTTTACGCGGGCGTAGCACATCGAACTCGCTCTCCCAATAGCGGATAGTGGATGTCGGGACGCCAAACATCTCCGACACTTCACCGATACGATAATATAACTTCTTGATTTCCATAATATTAGTCCATCGTCATTGACGGTATTTCTGATAACTCGAGAATCTTCTCGTATTCTTCAGGTGTCAAATCGTTGAAGAAGAAATTGACAGGGTTGATTGCCTTGTCGCTTTTTATGACCTCATAGTGCAGATGTGGTGCTGTTGACTTGCCGCTATTGCCGACCTCTGCGATAAACTCGCCCCTATGCACTTTCTGTCCCACTTTCACGTGAGCCTTGCTGAGGTGGGCGTAGCGTGTCTTGTAACCATAACCGTGGTTGACAATGATATTGTTTCCGTAGCCGCTGTTGCCTTTGATGACTTTTTCCACCACGCCGTCGCCGGTGCAAAACACATGTGTCCCCATAGGTGCACTGAAGTCGATGCCGCTGTGCATTTTCTGAACCTTGTAAAACGGGTCGGTTCTGTGTCCGAAATGCGAGGAAATCCTATAGATGTCAACGTCTTTAACAGGCATGATGGCAGGTATGCAGCTTAACATTTTGGCTTTGTTTTTAGCCATGTTATACACCTCGTCGAACGATTTTGACTGGACGCCGAGCTGACTCTCGATGATATCGATTTTCTTGACGGTCTCTTTTACAAGGGCGGAGTTGTCGTACCCGTTGAGAGCCTCATAACGGTTGCTGCCGCCATAGCCGGCTTTCCTCACTGATGCCGGAATGGGGTCGGCCTCAAAAATCATCCTGTAAATGTTGTCGTCACGGTCTTGCATCTCACTGAGAAGCACGTCAATGTCCTGCATCTTGTCGTTTATGATGTCGTACTGTAGCTTCATGAACTCAATTTCTCGAGTCAACATACGCTCTTTCGGTGAACCGACGATATTTTGTATCAAACTTACGACACCGAAACCAAGGAGTCCGGCTGTGAGGACAAACAAAAACAATCTTCCGTAAATCTTGCCTTTTGAAGGCTTATATTCCTCATAATCAAGAGTTTGCGGATTATAAATATATTCTTTTCTTGACATTTTATTTCTAAAAAATTACCTCTAAACGAAAATATTTGCGTTTTTAACGTGCAAAAATAATAATTTTTTTTTAACTTTGCAAACTTTTTAAAGAAAAAAATATTATGAGAGCAAGCGATATTCGTAAAAGCTTTTTGGATTTCTTCCAATCAAAACAGCATATAGTAGTGCCATCAGCACCTATTGTCGTGAAAAACGACCCTACTTTGATGTTTACCAACGCAGGCATGAACCAGTTTAAAGATGTTTTCTTAGGCAACAACCCTCGCAAAGCGCCACGTGTCACCGATATTCAGAAATGCCTCAGAGTGTCGGGCAAGCATAACGACCTCGAAGAAGTCGGACGCGACACATATCATCATACCATGTTTGAGATGATGGGAAACTGGTCGTTTGGCGATTATTTCAAAAAAGAAGCCATCGCCTGGGGCTGGGAGTTCCTTACCGATGTGATGAAAATCGACAAGGACAGGCTGTATGTGACCGTTTTTGGCGGCGATGAGAAAGATGGAATGGCTCCCGATAACGAGGCTTACGACTTCTGGAAAGAGCATATCGATGAATCACGCATCATTTATGGCTCAAAGAAAGATAATTTTTGGGAGATGGGAGAGACCGGGCCGTGCGGACCTTGCTCAGAGATTCATATCGACATCCGTGACGATGAGGCACGTAAGAAAATCGGCGGACGCGAGCTTGTCAATAAAGACGACCCTGAGGTGATAGAGATTTGGAACCTCGTGTTCATGCAATATAACCGTCTCGCTAATGGCACTCTCGTTGACCTTCCTGCTAAGCATGTTGACACAGGCATGGGGTTCGAACGTCTCGTCCGCGTGATGCAAGGCAAGAAATCCAATTATGACACCGATGTCTTTACCCCGATAATCGATGAGATCTCACGGCTTTCGGGCATTGAATACGGCAAAGACGAGAGATGTGACATCGCGATGCGTGTCGTCGCCGACCACCTCCGTGCTGTCAGCTTCGCCATCACTGACGGACAGCTGCCCTCAAACAACGGGGCAGGTTACGTCATCCGCCGGATATTGCGCCGCGCAGTGCGTTATGGATACACTTTCTTGAAAGAGACAGAACCGTTTGTGTATAAACTTTTGCCGGTTCTCGTGAAGGAGATGGGTGAGCAGTATCCTGAGATAAAAGCCCAGGAGACATTGGTGTCGAAGGTCATCTACGAGGAAGAAGCCTCGTTTTTGCGCACTTTGTCGTTGGGAATCAAGCGTTTCGAGAATTATGTGGAACAGAACAAAGACAATAAACTCGTTGACGGCGCTTTCGCTTTCGAGCTGTTCGACACCTACGGCTTCCCTGTCGATTTGACGAACCTCATGGCAGAAGAGAAAGGTCTCGAAGTGGATATGGAAGGATTCAACGCCAACCTTGAGGAACAAAAAAACCGCTCGCGTAAGGCAGCTGAGAAGATGTCGGGCGACTGGGTGGAGCTGATACATGACGACAAACCTACCGCTTTTGTCGGATACACCGAAATGGAATGCCAAGCTAAGATATTGAAATTCAGAGAAGTGGTGGCAAAAGGCAAAAAACATTTCGAGATAGTCCTTGATAAGACGCCGTTCTATGCCGAGATGGGCGGACAGGTGGGCGATAAAGGTGTCTTGGTGTCTGAAAATGAGACACTTAACGTGGTCAACACAGTGAAAGAAAACGACTTGAGCATTCATATCACCGACATGATTCCGCAACAGCCGGAGGCGATGTTTACAGCTAAAGTCGATGTGGAACGCCGTCTGAAGATTGAAGCCAACCATACGGCGACTCACTTGATGCACGCCGCCCTTCGCAAGGTGCTGGGTACTCATGTCGAACAGAAAGGCTCTATGGTTGACGATGAGCGTCTGCGTTTCGACTTCAGTCATTTCGCCAAGATGACTGATGAGGAGATTCGTGAGGTTGAAACTATTGTCAATCAAAAGATTAGAGAAGACCTTCAAAACCAGACCGCTGTCGATGTGCCTATTGATGAGGCCCGCAGACTCGGCGCGATGGCACTCTTCGGTGAGAAATACGGCGACAAGGTGCGTGTGGTGACATTCGGCGAGGATTATTCATGCGAGTTGTGTGGCGGCACACATATCCCGTCAACAGGCCGCATCGGAGCGTTCAAGATACTGACTGAAAGTGCTATAGCCGCCGGCGTGCGCCGTATTGAGGCTATAACAGGTGAGGCTGTCATCAATTATCTTGATAATCAGATAGATACGCTGAATAAAATCAAAGGACTTGTGAAATCGTCAGGTGATGTGGTGAAGGCCGTCGAAACGTTGTCGGCACAAAACACTATGCTTCAGAAGAAAATAGAGGCTATGATGATGGCGCAAGCCGTGTCGGATGCCAAAAACGCATACAATAACGCAACAGACTATGAAGGACATAAGTTGGTGGTGGCGCGTGTTGATGCCGACATGAACCAGATGCGTAGCATCGCTTCTGCCTTGAAAGACATTGATTCTGAAGTCATTGCAGTCTTAGGTGGTGTCGTTGAAGACAAACCGGCTCTTTGTGTGATGCTGCCTCAGAGCATCGTCGATACCAAGAACATGGACGCCGCCGCCTTAGTGCGCACGGCAGCTCGGGAGATTCAAGGTGGCGGCGGCGGTCAAAAGACACTCGCCACAGCAGGAGGCAAAAACCCGGCCGGTGTTGACAAAGCTATTGAAATGCTGAGAAATAACTTCTGATGAGAGAGTGGCTCGTTTTAATGTGCTGACCACGCCGAAGTGCTGAGAAACTCCACAAGTTGCTGAACCGCCCGCCCTCTGTGGGATATCTTGTTTTTTATTTCCATCGGCATCTCCGCGAAGGTCTCATCATAACCCTCAGGCTGGAAGACGGGGTCGTAACCAAAGCCTCCTTCACCATGCTCGTCCTCGAGAATCCTCCCGTTGACGATGCCTTCAAAGAAATATTGCTCGCCATTGAGATTCAAGGCTATAACGGTTCTGAAACGCGCTCTTCTGTTCGTCTCGCCCCTCATGGCATCAAGCAATTTCACCACATTGTCGTGATAAGAACAACCTTCACCGGCATATCTCGCAGAATAAACGCCGGGCGCGCCGTGTAATGCCTCCACTTCTAAACCGGTGTCGTCGGCAAAACAGTTCAAATGATAGTTGTTGGTCACAAAATCAGCCTTGATTTTGGCGTTACCCTGCAGATTATCAGCATCTTCCACAATCTCTTCATGACAACCGATGTCATGCAATCCTACAACATCCCACCCTTTTAGGATATTTCTAATCTCCTCTAATTTATTTTCATTATGTGTGGCAAATACAATATTTTCTTTCATCTCGCTAACTTTAAACTTTAAACTCTAAACTCTAAACAATGACATCCCATTTTATCGGTTCAATACCATTATTAATAAGGTATTCATTTGTCTTTGAGAAATGCCTGCATCCGAAAAATCCGCGGCTTGCCGAGAGTGGGGAAGGATGTACTGTCTTCAAAATGAGGTGTTTGCTGTGGTCAATGAGATTTTCTTTCGCGATGGCGTAGTTGCCCCAAAGCAGGAACACTATATGCTCTTTTTTTTCAGACAAAGCTCGAATGGCTGCGTCGGTGAACTGCTGCCATCCGATGCGTGCGTGCGATGCTGCACTATTGGCTCTCACTGTCAGAGAGGCGTTTAACAGAAGGACGCCCTCATCAGCCCATTTCTCGAGATTACCGTTGCGCGGAATAGGCATCCCTATGTCGTTATGCAGCTCCTTGAAGATGTTTTGCAGACTTGGCGGAGGCTGTATCCCGTCAGGAACGGAAAACGCCAAACCATGCGCCTGCCCGACATTATGATATGGATCCTGCCCTAATATCACAACCTTCACCTTGTCGAATGGCGTGCGATTAAACGCGTTGAATATCAGTGGAGCCGGCGGATATACGACATATTTGCGCTTTTCTTCTATTAAAATCGTCTTGATGCCAACAAAATATGATGACTCAAACTCGTTTTTTAAAGCCTCATACCAGCCGTTTTCTATGTCCGGATGCTTAATTTCAACCATAGTAAAAAAAATTATTGAAAAAGTGTACAAAATTAAAAAAAAATTCGTTATTTTGCAGAGCGAAATTTAAATAATTGCGATATGAAAAAATTAGCGGTGTTTTTAGTGGTCGTATTCACTTTGGGAGTGTTGTTGTCAGCTTGTAGTCAGACGAAAACATGTCCGGCTTATGGAGAATATAGACAGTATCAAAAAGAAAGTATGTATTGATTTTTGAAATTTTTTCCAGACATTAAAAAAAAGGCTCCCTTTTGGGGAGCCTTTTTTCGATTTTACCGTTTTTTAGTACACCAAGAATTTTGCCGACTCTGTCTTCTCACCGACGTAAACGCGGATGATGTAAGAGCCTTTTGGCATATCTTTAGTGTCAACATTCAGTGTGTGCGTGCCCTCATTGAAGTTGCCAAGATTTACAGCCTCAATGGTGCGTCCTGAAAGGTCATAAATCACATAACTCACTGTTGTGTTGCTCTCAACGTTGATGTCGAACTGAGCAAAGTCTCTGACAGGGTTAGGATAGATGTTGAGTTGCTCGACTTCTGTTGTCGTCGCTGTCGGGTCGTCATCGCCATTGTTCGGATCTGTTACAATAGCGTATGAATCACATTTGACGATACCTACACCGTATGTGGCGGCGTAAATCATGCCTTCATTCTCGATGCCGGGATAATATACATAGGTGGCAGCACCCATCTCATCATAAAGGACATCGACTTTTGTGGGATGATTCTCCATTATAGCCTGTTTGATGTCCAACACAGGGCAATTCAAATTACCTGATTTCTCCCATGTCGAGCCGTTGTCAGATGTGTAGATGCCATGTTCTGTTCCAATGACGTATGTCCCGTTCTCTTTCTCGATGATGCTTGAATACACAGGGAACAAGCTGAAGTTGGCAGCTGTGAATGATGTGCCGCCATTCGTTGACACATAAACATATTCACTGTTGTCGTAGTTGCCCAACGTGACGAGAATCTCGTTGATGTCATTCGGATTAATCGCGATGCTTGTGATGGCGCGACCGGCGAATTCATCGATGCTTAGGTCGAACATCTCCACGCATGGATTCAATGTGTCCTCAAGGCTTGCTTGTTCTGAAGCAAAGACATCATCGATATGGGTGAATTTATACAACGTGCCATCGGTCGTTCCCATGAGTACTGTCGAACCGTCAGAACTGATGGTAAGTGCTGTCGGCAGTCCTTCAAAGTCGCTCGTGATGAGGAACCAGTCGGTGGTCTTGTCGAAAATCAGAGCGTCTCTTGTCATATAGATGCCTGATTCAACGGCGCAAACGTATGTCGTTTTGAGCGGATCGTGAAGTCCTGGAATGGTGTCGCCGGCAATCCACATGTATCCGCCATCAGGATCAACGTGATTCGCATCATGCGGTGGCTCGGGAAGGACATAGTCGATAGGATAGCCGCTCTGTGCACTATAATAATAATAGGTGTCACCGGCTTTGGCTTCTCTTTTGATTACAAGATTCAAAGTGTCGAAATCAGTGTCGTATGTAATCGGCACATCATGTAACACGTTTGATATATACAACAATGTGTCATCAACCTGCCAGAAGGTGTCATCCAATTCCCAGTAGCTGTAGAAATACATGCCTGAAGGACTGTAGAACGCACCATCCTGGACCCATAATGTGTCAGAGATTTCATAGGTTTCACCCTCATGCACGATGATGGTCTGCACAGGGACGTGTATTGTGTCAAGGAGGTCGTGGATGCTTATAGAGGTGTGCTCATCGTTGTATGTCTCGTAGAACACGAATGGTGTTCTGAATGCGTTTTCGTTAGTGACGATAGGACCGCTCTCGCCCTCAAAGTTCTGGTCATAGTCTTCACCGGCCGTCTGTGATCTGTAAATAGGTGTTGACAAAGAACCTGTCGCTGACACGAAATAGATGTCCGGGTCGATGGTTGATATGGCGCATGGACCGCCGGCATAATCTAAAGTGTATAATGCCGAGACATACAAGTTGTTTGTGACGTGCGGGAACACTCCATAACCTGTTGTGGCGTTGTTCAACATATCATCATCAGCTATCATGATGGTTCCATGGTCAAGGCTGCCGGCGAGGAACGCTGCTGTTCCGCCAATGCCCACATTGGTCATGCGCGTCACGGATGTGTGTACGTCATCAGTGATGTAATAACGGTTGCATCCGGTGAAGCTGTATGGCAAATACAGGTTGCTGCCTGTGTAAGTTCCTTTATACACTCCGCCATTGGTTCCGATGAAGAACACATTCGGGTTTGACGGGTTGAATAACATGTTTTGTATGCCCTCATGCACATAGGTTGCCGTGACAGAAGTCCCCAAAGGATTCGATATCATGGTCGGCTTATAGCTGTTGACACCTTGCCCTGTCTTGTCTTCGAGCGACCACAATGATGATGAACCCGCGAAAACTCTTCTCGGATTGGTCGGATGTACGGTCATGTACCCGTCATGTGTTGCCGTTGATTCGAAGATTTCGTACAAACTTGTGCTTGCCAAGGCCATGCCCCACGTGTTGCCGCCATCAGCGGTGAAATAGATGTTGCCTGTAGAAGTGCCGTCCTCCAGATATGCGATGTACATATAGTTGGCGTCAGATTGCGACATGGCGATGATTTTCGGATAATCGTTTGCTTCGATTGCATCGGTGACATTGGTGAATGCTCCGCCGTTCTTCGACAGATAAACATTGGCGTCGTCGGCTGCGAGGATGTCGCCATTGCCATTGGTCTTGATGCTTCTGAAGTAGCCGGCTTGCACGTTGTTCCAGCTCTCACCATTGTCGGCACTCACCATGAGTCCGCCTGCTGTCGCGGCGTAGATCTTGTTGTTGGCGACCGCGAGGTCATTGACAAAGCTCCAGCCGTTGTTAGCCGTTGGTGTTGTCGATGCAAGCTGCTCCAGTGTCGTTGAGCCTGAAGCCAATTTGTAGATGCCGTTACCAACGAAACTCGTAGCATAGCCTATTTCTGACATCCCGTTGAGCGTCTCGGCGTCACGACCGTCACCGGTGCCGACAAAAATGTCGCCGTTGGCGGTTTTAGCCATGCAGCTTATCGGAAGGTTGAGGTCGGTCACTCTTCCGAATGTGATGCCGCCGTTGGTTGACTTGAAGATGTCTCCACCCATTGTTCCAATCAAGATGGAGCCGTCGGTGTCGTAAAGCATGGCTCTTGTCATGCCACCGTAGTTGTCAGGACCGGCAAACACCCAGTCCATGCCTCCGTCTTTTGAGCTTTTTTGAGCGGCTTTCTGACCGGCCAATAATGATGCCGGGTCAATCAAACCGGTCTCCTGATTTGCGCGAATGCTCTTCATAAATGAAGAAAATGTTGCTTTTGAAACAGTCCTCGGGGTGTATTTTCCCTGATTCCCTGCAGCGTTAGCTACTAAACTTGCTTGAGCTAACACAATGGTTATCAAAAGCATACTTAACGGTAAAAATCTTTTTTTCATATCACGTAATTTAGACATTAATTTCAATATGTGTATGCACCATTTTTAGGGTTCAAAAATACAACATTTTTTTGAACTACACAAAATATTTTAGGAAAAAATTAAAATATTTTTTCTCCTAAAACACTAAACCACACATTATCAAAGGGAAAGACCGTAAAAAAACTAAAATTTTATTGATGACGACGACGGCATCCATCCCACACTTCCGTCGGCAATCCTTATCTTATCCCAATTGTCAACTTTGTCCAAAATCTCCACTTTCGTGCCTTCATGCAGCACAAAGAGGTCCACGCCTGATGACGATGGCGAGCTTTTCACTGTGATGGTAGGCGTCATCACAATGGCTTCGTCATGATTCTCAAGATATTGCTTCTTCTGATAGGCGAAAATGACACTGCAAACGCACATCAACAGCAGCAGAAGGGTGGTGAAAAACGTCGTTTTCTTCAGCCCGACGGAACGGGTTGTGAGATAAAAGAACACCGAGACAAGAAGAAAGGCGAAAAACACCAGCGATATCGTCGCCCAACCGTTTGCCGAGAGGCTGTTGCCAATGTTTCTCCACCATCGTTTCATGAAAAACTCCGGCAACGGCTCAATCTTGTCGGTGATGAGAGCGTTGGCTATCGCCAGATTCTGCCTCACTTCTTCGTCGGTAGGGTCGATTTTTAACGCATTTTCATAATACAGAATCGCCATCGGATAGTTCCTTAACTTAAAATAGGTGTTTCCTATATTATATAATAAAGGTGACGACACAAAACCTTCGTCGAGTATGCGCTCGTATATAACTAAAGCAGTGTCATATCTGCTTTCATTGTAATAATAATTGGCCGACGCAAATTCTTGATTTTGAACCACTTGAGCATTCAAGCCAAGCATAATCGCCATCAAAACAATCAAACAATATACCCTTTTCATATCTCTAAACTTTCAACTTTAAACTTTCAACTTTTCAGCTTAGGTTTCTCTCTGCCTTCGCTATAACATCCACGCCTTTTTGATACAAATCATCCATTTTCTTTTCGGGGTCACCCGGGGCAAACCTCGCGAATTCACAGTTGTTCAACAATTCAATAAATTGATTTACAATATCTTCCGGAACATTCTTGTTCAGCATCATCTCTTGCACGGTATCCATCGACAGCTGCGAGAGCGAGATGTTTAGCTTGTCGGATATATATCCCCACAAGGCCTGGGAGAACTCCTCATAGAAATGATTCTGATCTTTGATTTTGAGGTAACTGTAGGCGTTATGCAGTCGTTTTTGAGCTATTTTCGTCGCCTTTTTGTTTCTCACTAACACTTGGTTTTGGTTGAATTTGTGGATTCTTCTGTATGAGATGAACGCTATGGCAAATATCACCGTCAAAGCGGCTAAGATAATGAAATACATTGGCGAAGCGAACAACAATACTCCTTGTTTCTTGAGTTTTCCTGCTGTCATGATATGGCGGATGTCGCTACCCACCACTTTGATGGCCTCTTGTCCGCCGGCATAAATGATGCCGCCACCGCCCTCGTTGCTGCTTCTCTCAACTTTCAGGTGATATGTCTCCGATTCCAATGTCACGTATTTGTTTTTCGCAGGATCGAAATACGAGAATTTTGTCGGTTTCAGGTCGAAATCTCCCGAAACCCTTGGTATCACTACATATTCAGCCTTTTTGCTGCCGCTGATGCCGTAAGCGTTGCTCTTGGTGTTTGTGGTGATTTTGGGGTCATAGACCTCGAAATCGGGAGGGAAGACAGGTCGTGGAATGTCCAAAAGCTCGATATTGCCTTTGCCTGATACCGTGAACGTTATGGTGAAGGCGTCATTCGACTTCATCTCGGTCTTGTCGATTTTCGAGGTGAAGGTGAATTGTCCGACAGCGCCTTTGAAGCTCTCCGGCTTGTCTTTCGCCGGCACTTGTCTCACCTCAATATCAATGGGTTGTGACACTAATTCTTTCTTGACGTTGGTGTATGACGTCCCCATGATGTCGCCAAAGAAGCTCTCAAACGGGTCGTAGCCGCGTTGCTGCTGTTTTTTCTCCGTCCTGATTTGTGCCATACAGCTGATGCTGAGCGGATCTATTGTTAAAGTGCCTGGTTTTTGTGGTATCAGCACTATTTCCTGCACCGTGGCGACATGATATTCCTGTTCGTTTCGCACTATCGATGACTGTTGCATCACGCCGTTGTGGTCGGTTATGTCCTTGGTCCAGAAGCCTGAGTAGGAGGGGGCTTTCGAAATGGAGAGGTTAGAAATTGGGAGGGTGTAGTATATTTTGTATGTCAGAGTTATCTGCTCTCCCACGAATGCCGTTTTCTTGCTTGGCGCGGCTTCGAGGAAGACATCTTTCACGGTGCCGCCCGACGCTGTCTGGCTGCTGCTTTTGCCTGTGACGACACTGTTGTCTTTCAAGACCTCTATCTCAAAAGAATTACTCTTGACTTTTTGTTTTTTTACCGTTATGGTGGCTGCCGGGATGGTGAATTTGCCTTCTTTTATCGCTCTCAGATAAAAAGAATAGGTATTTGTGTTGGTTTTTGTCACCGAGCCGTTCACAATCTGCACGCTTGAACTTGACGATGAGAAGGGTCCTCCGATTATCTCGAAATTGTTGAAGTTAGGGGCCTCGAAGTTCTTTCCCTCGCCATTCAGCTCATACGACACCTGAAACTGCTCTCCTACAACCACCTGCTTCTTGCAGATGACCTTGAAACTCACGTCATCTTGTGCCTTCAAGCTGAAGGCCGTCAGCAAACACAAAATAGTCAAACAAATATTCTTCATCTCTATAACATATTATCAAATTCTCATAAAGTTATAACAACATGCTCACCAGTCTTTCTGAATCTTCCTCTTTTGCATTTTGGCAGCCTTCGCCTCGTTCATCTTCTCCATAGTCTCTTTCTCTTGATTCTCAAGGGCTTGTAACATTCTCTCGGCATCTTCTTTCGACATCTGCTGCTCTTGTGCTTGTTGCTGTTGCTGTTGCTGCTCGTCCTGATTCTGCTCTTGTTCCTGCTTGTCGTCCTTTTGCTGCTGTTGTTGCTGCTGGTCCTTCTTGTCCTCGTTGTCTTTATTGTCCTGTTTTTGCTGTTGATTCTGGTTTTGCTGCTGTTGCTGTTCTTGCAGAATCATTTTTTGGCGCGCGTATTCGAGGTTGTAGCGCGCGTCTTCGTCATTCGGATTGATTTTTAAGCTGTTTTTATATGCCTGGAAAGCTTCTGCGTATTTCTGTTGTTCCATGAGGCTGTTGCCGAGGTTGTAATAGGCGTTCGCCTCCATGTTTTTAGGTACGTTTCTGTCGGCTACGCTCTGGAAGCTTCTCGTCGCTTCGTCGTAGTTCTTCATATTGTAATAGGCGTCGCCGAGGTTGAACTGCGCTTTGTCGTTGTATTTTTTGTCAAGTGATTTTTTATAATCCTTGATTGACTCCGAATAGAATCCCTTCTTGAAATTCTTGTTGCCGGCGCGAATCTCCTTGGCCTGCGCATTGGCGTTGACACAGACACTTGCGAGAAGCAGTAATATCCCTATTTTTCTAATTGTTTTCATTTTTCGGCTCAAAGAAATTGAATTTCGATTCCCATCCTCTCTTTCCTGATGAGAGCAGGATTTCGATGATTAGTAAAATGATTGCCGCGCCCACAAACCACTGGAACTGGTCGTCGTAGTCGGTGAACACTTTCGACTCTATCTCCGATTTCGTCGCTTTGCTGATGTCCTCGTAAATCTTGTCGAGTCCGACGTTGGAGTTGCTTGCCCTGACGTATATCCCGTCGCCTATCTCGGCAATTTGGCGCAACATATTGTCGTCGAGTTTAGTGATGATGATGTTGCCTTCCTTGTCTTTTTTATAACCTGTTTTCTTGCCGTATTGGTTGTAAATCGGGATAGGTGCGCCTTCGTCGAGGCCCATGCCTATGGTATAGATTTTGATGCCGCGTTTTGCCGCTTCTTGGGCCGCTTTCACGGCGTCGCCATTCTCATGGTCCTCGCCGTCAGAGATTATCACGATGGCCTTGCTGTGTTCGTTGTCACCGAAGCTCTTGATTGCCAACTCGATAGCTCGTCCCACCTCAGTGCCTTGCGTGGGTATCAGGTCGGTGTCAACAGTTGATAAAAACATCTTCGCGGCTGCATAGTCGGTGGTGATTGGCAGCTGCACGTAGGCGTTGCCCGCAAACACAATGATGCCAATTCTGTCGCCTTGAAGCTTGGAAATCAATTTGTTGATGGCCTGCTTCGAGCGTTCCAGACGATTCGGGGCAATGTCTTCGGCGTGCATCGAGTTGGAGATGTCAACACATAAAAACAAGTCGATGCCCTCGCGTTTCACCTTTTCCATCTTAGAGCCTGACTGCAAATTCGCGGCACCTATTATTAATAAGGCGACAATCAGGTTGAAGATTACGAATTTCGTGTTGGCTCTTGCCGACGAGAACATGGGAATGAGATAGCTCCTTAACTTGATGTTAGCGAAACGCTCAAACTGTTTCTTGTTCCACAGACGAACTGCGACATAGACAGCCACAAGTGCCGGAATCACCAACAACCAGTACAGATACTGCGGGTTTTCGAATCTCAGGATGTTGCTTTCCATATCTTAGTCCGTTAATGTTTTAAAAATAGTGTTTCTCAAAATAAATCCCAACAACAATAGTGCCAAACTCCACCAAACGAGGGGTAAAAATTCTTCTGTCACGCGGGTGAACTCATTCACTTCTATTTTTGAGCGTTCCATTTTGTCGATTTCCTCGTAAATCTGCTGAAGTTTCTCGTTTGATGTGGCGCGGAAATATCTTCCTCCTGTGTCGTCAGCGATTTTTTGCAGCAGAGGCTCGTTGATGGTGACCGGAATCTGTTGGTATTGTATGCCGCCGAAAGGTGTCTGCACCGGATAAGGTGCTGTGCCTCTTGTCCCTACGCCTATGGTATAAACTCTGATACCGAACAACTTGGCCATTTCCGAGGCTGTGGCGGGGTCGATGGAGCCAGCGTTGTTGTCGCCATCGGTGAGCAGTATCACCACTTTGGAGATTGCCTCGCTTTCTTTCAGCCGGCTCACCGAGGATGCCAAGCCGTCGCCTATGGCGGTGCCGTCCTCAAGCATGCCGCATTTTAAGTCTTTCATCATGTTCAACAGCATTCCGTGGTCAGTGGTTAAAGGCACTTGCGTGAATGTCTCACTCGCAAAGACGACGAGTCCCATGCGGTCTTCCGGACGCCCTTTCACGAAGTCGGCACTGATGTTTTTCGCCGCCTCCAGACGGTCGGGCTTCAAATCTTGCGCAAGCATACTGCTCGACAAGTCAACAGTCAAGACGATATCGATGCCCTCAATGTTGATTTTCTGGTTTTTCGCGCTACTCTGCGGACGCGCCAACGCTATGATTAACAACGCTAAAGCACACATCTCAAGCACAAAAAGTATATGTCGGGCATATACCTTCCAGCTTTTGGGCATCTCCATGAAGAAACTGGTGTCGGTGAACTTCACGTAAGCCTGATGCTTTCGCCCCGAAAAGATATACCATACGACTAATAACGGTATGATTATCAATCCGTAAAGGAAATATGCCGATGCAAACTCTATCGAACTCATTTGTCGTCCTCCTCTTTCTTTTTCTCCTCTTCCTGATAATACACGTAGCTATCTTCCACAAAACTGTTGATGTCGTTGAACGACTGTTTGTTCTGCTCTGTCGATGGGTTAGCTTTCGCGAATTTGACGAAATCGGCAGTGACAAGTGTCTCATGAAGTTTTGATTTCGTTAAATTGTTGACATTCAATTTGTTAACTGCCTCCATGATCTCGTCTGTCGTCATCTCAACAGCATCGATTTCAAATTGTCCTTCGAGATATTCTCTCGCGATGTCGGTCAAATCGGTGTAATAATCCTTGGTTTTCTCACTGTTCCACTGCTCATTGTCTTTCATCTCGGCGAGCTTGGCGCGAGCGGTGACAATGGCGGGAATGAGCGGTTTCTTCTTCTCCTCAACGATGTCCTCTTTTACTGTTTTGTGTGTTGTGAGATAGTAGATAAGGTACGCAATACCTACTAATATGATGATTGTCAATGCCCAAGGCAGTATTTCCTTGGCTGTGACACCTTGTTTCATCACGCCTTTGATGGCGCGGAAGGCTTGCGTGGTGTCGATGGCGACAGTAGTCACGTAGAGCTCTTTCTCGTTGGTGCACAATGTGTGCCGGACGCTGTCTTTCAAGCTATTACTGTAAGAAACGGCTATCTCAGGGACATAGACGTAGCCTGTGTCGAATGATGTGAGTTTCAGGTTTTGCGTCATGATGACGTTATTGCTGTTGCTCAGCTCTTTCGTCTTGATGTCGCCCACCTCGATGATGTCGATCGATTGGCTTAAGGTGTCGCCAAACTGTTGCCAGTCAACGAGATAATCTTTTGGTATCGTCAACGACAGCTGATAATCAAATGGTTGCCCGACCATGATGGTGTCGGCGGTGGTTCTTCCGTTGAAGAACACCATCTGGGCGTCGCAGCGGATGCCGGTGACTGTCATCATGCAGAGCAGCAATATGAAATGAAATTTCTTCATCTTCTCGATTCTCTCCTTTTAAATAGTTGCATTAGAGGCTTGACATAGTCTTCATCGGTGTAAATCAATGTGTTATCGACACCGTTGTTGACGAAGGCCTTGTTCAACGACACGGTGGCATGCTGCACATATTTCTGATATGCCTGATTCCATGCGTTTGTCGAGGTGTCAACCCAGAACTCTTTGTCAGTCTCGTTGTCGCGAAACTTCACCATGCCTATTTTAGGTATGATAAGTTCACGTTTATCAGTGATTCTCAATGAGATGAGGTCGTGTTTTCTCGCTGCTATCCTCATTTCCTGTTCGAATGGCTTGTTTGTCACGAAGTCGGAGATGAGGAAAGCCGTGGTGCGTTTTTTGATTGCGCTGGTCAGGAATTTCAGGCCTTCGCCTATGTCGGTGCCTTTGTGTTGAGGCGTGAATGTCACAATTTCACGTATGATGCGCAGGATATGGCTTGAGCCTTTCTTGGGAGGGATGAACTTTTCAATCTGGTCGCTGAAAAATATCACGCCCACCTTGTCGTTGTTCTGAATTGCCGAGAACGCCAGCACCGCCGCGAGTTCTGCCGTGATGTCACGTTTTGTGGCTTCAATGGAGCCGAAGTCATTTGACCCCGACACGTCGATGAGTAGCATCACGGTCATCTCACGCTCTTCCTCGAAAATCTTGACAAAAGGCTTATGGAACCGTGCCGTGACGTTCCAGTCGATGTTGCGGATGTCGTCGCCATACTGATACTCGCGCACCTCGCTGAAAGTCATGCCCCGACCCTTGAACGCGCTGTGATACTGACCGGAGAAAATGTGGTTGGTCAGCCCGCGTGTCTTAATCTCGATTTTCCTGACTTTTTTGAATAATTCTGTTGCTTCCATGATTAACAATATCAGACAAAAACAAAATATTCTGTCTTCTGTCTTCTGTCTTCTGTCTTCTAAAACTACGGTACCTCAACGATGTTCAGAATCTCATTGATGATGTCTTCTGTCGTGATATTTTCCGCTTCTGCCTCGTATGTCAGGCCGATACGGTGACGCATCACATCAGGGGCCACGGCGCGCACATCCTCAGGGATGACATATCCGCGGCGTTTGATGAAAGCGTAGGCTTTTGCTGCCAAGGCGAGGTTGATTGAGGCACGTGGAGATCCGCCGTAGCTTATCATGCCGGCGAATTTCTTCAGCTTGAACTCCTCAGGATAACGCGAGGCGAAGACAATGTCGGTGATGTAGTTCTCAATCTTCTCATCGAGATAAACCTCACGGCACACCTGACGGGCGTTAATGATGTCCTTTGTTGACGTAACCTTATGAACCTCAGGATATTCTTTGTTGATATTCTGACGTAAAATGGCTTTTTCCTCTTCTTTTTTGGGGTAGTCGATCACAACTTTCAGCATGAAACGGTCAACCTGTGCCTCCGGAAGCGGGTAGGTACCCTCCTGCTCAATCGGGTTTTGTGTCGCCATAACGAGGAAGGGGTCGGGCAAGGCGAAAGTGCTCTCGCCTATTGTCACCTGATGTTCCTGCATGGCCTCGAGCAAAGCACTCTGCACCTTGGCTGGCGAACGGTTTATCTCATCGGCCAACACAAAGTTTGCGAACACAGGGCCTTTCTTCACCATGAATTCCTCGGTCTTCTGACTGTAAATCATGGTACCCACGAGGTCGGCCGGCAAAAGGTCGGGGGTGAACTGGATGCGGCTGAAATCGGCATCGACAATACTTGCCAATGTCTTGATAGCCAATGTCTTAGCTAATCCCGGAACACCTTCCAAAAGAATGTGCCCGTTGGATAGCAACCCAATGAGCAAACGCTCCGTCATGTGCTTCTGACCCACGATGACCTTGCTCATCTCCATATTAATCAAGTCGATAAACTGACTCTCTCTCTGGATTTTTTCGTTTAATTCGCGAATGTCTGTCTCAATCATTTTATTGTGATTTTTATAACTTTATTCAATTAACAATGTAAACGCAAAAATATTGCAAAAATTTCAATCTGCAATGAAAAATTTATTTTGTTTTTTACGATTCGGAAATTTTTTGTAATTTCGTAGCTTGAAATAAGACTATGCTTCAATTTGGGAAAATAGCGATAATAGGCGCAGGCAACGTGTCATATACTCTTTGTAAATTGTTGAAAGACAAAGATATAGAACCATTTTGCGTGTTTGTCAGAAACGAGTCTGAAGCGGTGAAAATGAGAGCTGATTTAAACGTTGAGACCGTTTCCGACTACGAAAAAGTCATGCTGTCGGATTTGGCGATAATCGCGGTTAACGATGATGCTATTTCTGAAGTCGCCTCGCATCTTGTTGACTATAAAGGACTTGCGGTGCACACTTCGGGGACGAGACCTTCCGAGACGCTAAGTGAAATTGAGCGTTACGGGGTGTTTTATCCTTTGCAGACCATGAGCAAAGGGCGGGAAATAGCTTTCGACGATGTACCTATATTAATATACGCCAATATGCCGGAAGACCTGATTCGTTTGCGCGGATTCTCAGCGGCTTTGTCATCTAAAGTGGAATATTGCGACGATGAACAACGCAAGGCTGTACACTTGGCGGCGGTTTACGTCTCAAATTTTACAGATGTGATGCTCGAAATTGGTGCTAAAATATTGAAAGACAACGGTTTGGATTTGTCGATGATGCGTCATTTAGTGAAAGAGACGATGCAGAAGGCTTTCGAGATGTCGCCTGAGAAGGCTCTCACGGGGCCGGCACGCCGTGGTGACATGGAAACAATTGAAAATCACATGAAAATGCTTGAAAAATATCCTGAAGAGCAGGATATTTACAAGCTTTTGACAAATTTCATACTGGAAAAATATCACGAAAATGAAAAACTATAAGGAACTTTTAAAAGATGTGACGACCTTTATCTTTGATTATGACGGTGTTATGACGCAAGGCGATGTCATAATGCTGCCCAATGGCGAAGGTTTGCGCAGTACAAACGTGAAAGACGGTTTCGCCCTTCAACTTGCAGTGCGCTTAGGCTACAATGTGGCTGTACTCTCAGGAGGTTATGCGGGCTCGATGGAGGCACGTATGAGAATGCTGGGCGTGAAAGATGTTTTTACTCATATCCCTAACAAAATCATTAAGTTAGAGGAATATATGAGAGATAAAAACCTGAAAAAAGAACAAATCGTTTACATGGGCGACGACATGCCCGACTACCCGGTGATGCAGATGGTGGGAGTGCCGGTG
The DNA here is from genome assembly GCA_937906455.1 of uncultured Bacteroidales bacterium. GTDB lineage: Bacteria > Bacteroidota > Bacteroidia > Bacteroidales > F082 > Limimorpha. The sequence goes on from CALCYT010000047.1 coordinate 68,594, forward strand.
TGCCCCGCCGACGCCTCTGAGGAAATAAAACAGATAAGCGTGTATATCAGCAACAAAGAGGGCGGAAAAGGTGCCGTGCGCGACATAATCGAACAGGTGCTTAAAGTGCAGGATAATTGGATGAAAGACTTTGAAAATCATTTGTGGTGATGAAGAAAATATTGGCTTTTTTCAAATTGACACGTTGGATAAACCTGTTGTTCACCGCATTGGTGATGTGTCTTGTGTACCACTGCGTTATGGGCATCGCAAGCAATGTGGCCTTCACCTTGATTGTCATATCAATGGTGCTGATTCAGGCCGGCGGATATGTCATCAACGATATTTTTGACATGGAAATCGACGCCATCAACAAACCTGAAAAACTGATTGTCGGAAAGATTTTTACAGAGAAACAATGCAATGTGTTTTATATCGCGCTGACAATCATAGGATTAGCATGTGGAATCGTAGCAAGTGTAATGACACTTGGCAACAATGCGGTGACAATTATCGCAAGTCTGGTGCTTCTGGCGTGCCTTTTATACAGTTATTCGAGCAGATATAAGAAAAAACCTGTTGTGGGCAATCTAATCGTCTCTGTATCAGTGGCTTTTGCAGTGTTTTTACCTTGGTTGTTCCAAGTCTTGAATATGCTTGGCAATGAGGAAATGATTATCGAAAACCAAGAATGGCTGCGGGTGACTTTTCATATAGTGTTGATTTACACTGTCTTCGCCTTCCTGATGACGCTGATTCGCGAAATAGTGAAGGACATGGAAGACGTTAAAGGCGACGCTCTCTCGCATTGCCGCACCATACCGATTGTTTGGGGCGTGAATACAGCTCAAATCATAGTGGTCACGCTGAGTTTCATAACTTGTTTAGGTATCTCTATTGTTGAGAATCACCTGAATAAAGATTTGGGATTGGCAATAACAAGTTATATGCTCATCGCCGCCGGAGTCTTGTTGTTTGTGTTTGTGATGCTCCGGAACGCCTACAGCCTCGTCGCCTCAACGCCCGACAGAACGGAAAAGCAATTTCACATACAGTCTATAATATTGAAAATCAGTATGTTAATTGGAGTTTTATCAATGTTTTTTATCAAATAAAATGTTAGGGAATTTAAATAAATACAATATCGTTTTGGCGTCGAAATCACCGCGCAGGCAGGAGCTTTTGAAAGGAATAGGCGTCGATTTCACTGTTTTGACGAAAGGAATTGACGAGAACTATCCGGCTCGCTTGCCTTTGATTGACGTGGCGCCGTTTTTGAGTTTGAAGAAAGCCAAGGCGTTTGAAGAGGCGGAATTGCCGGAGAATTATATGGTTATCACCGCCGACACTGTCGTTATCGTTGAGAATGAGATTTTGGGCAAACCGAAAGACAGAAACGATGCCATTCGCATGATACACATGCTTTCGGGCAAGGTTCACAAGGTGGTGACGGGCGTTACGGTGCATACCAAAGAGATGACGAAAACCTTCTCCGTGATTTCAAAAGTGACGTTTGAAAATCTTGAAAATCAAGAAGTTGAATATTATGTTGACAATTATCGACCTTACGACAAGGCGGGTGCCTACGGTGTCCAGGAGTGGATTGGCTATTGCGGCGTCTGCAATGTCGAAGGCTCTTATTTTAATGTAATGGGTCTGCCAACGCAGAAATTGTATAAAGTGTTAAAGGAGTTTTAAATGGAAAAAAGACCAACAATTTTAGTGACAAATGATGACGGCTATTTAGCCAAGGGTTTGAGGAGATTAGCCGACTTGATGCGGCAGTTAGGGAAGGTGGTGGTGGTCTCGACGGAGCAGGTGAAATCGGCGCAGGGTCACTCGATGACCATCAACGAGCCGTTGAGACTCAGATTATTAGAGCAGTCGGACGACTTCGAGATGTATGTTTTGAACGGCTGTCCTGTTGATTGTGCGAAGGTGGGCTTCCAGATGATTTTGGACGAGTATCCGGCACTTTTAGTCTCGGGCATCAATCACGGCTCGAATGCCTCGACCAATGTGATTTACTCAGGCACCATGGCCGCGGTGGTCGAGGCTTGCATGGACGGCATCCCCGCCATAGGTTTCAGCCTTGAAGACTACTCGCATGACGCCTATTTCGACCATGCTGACAGTTATATTTTGGATATCACAAAAAGAGTGTTGCGCGACGGTCTGCCCAAAGGCGTATGCCTGAATGTGAATTTCCCCAAATATTCTGAGGAAAACCCTATCAAAGGAGTGAAGCTTTGCCGCCAGGCCACGGCGCGATGGAAAGAGATATTCGACAAGCGGCGAGACCCGCATGGACGCGAGTATTTCTGGATAGGCGGCGAGTTTATCGTGGAGGATGACGGCACCGACACCGACGTCTATGCGCTGAAAAACAACTACGTCTCCGTAGTCCCGACACAATATGACTGGACGGCTTACGATGCCATGAAGCAATTAAAAAATTTTGAGAAATGAGGTATTACATCATAGCAGGCGAGGCTTCCGGCGATTTGCACGGTGCCAATCTCGTGGCTTCGATACGACATCATGACCCGGGAGCAAAAATTAGGGCATGGGGCGGCGAGAAAATGCGCAGAAACGGCGCACATGTGGTGAAAAACTACCACGATTTGGCGTTCATGGGCTTCGTCGAAGTGTTAATGAATTTAAAGACAATCTTAAAAAATTTTAACTTTTGCAAAAAAGACATAGCCGAGTTCAACCCCGATGCCATAGTGTTAATCGATTATCCGGGCTTTAACTTGAAAGTGGCAAAATGGGCGAAAAAGAAAGGCTTCAAGGTGTTTTATTACATCTCACCTCAAGTGTGGGCATGGAAACGCCGTAGAGTTTACACTATCAAGAAAGTGGTCGATAAAATGCTCTGCATACTGCCTTTCGAGAAGAAATTCTACGACAACTATGACGTTGATTGCCAATTTGTCGGACATCCGCTGCTGGATGAGATTGCCAAGGTGCAGGCTGTTGACAAAAACAAGTTTTACAAGGCTAACCGCCTCAACCCGAAGAAAGAAATCATAGCTTTGCTGCCGGGGAGCCGCAAACAAGAGGTCACCAGGATGCTCACCGTGATGCTTGAAGTAGTGAGGATGATGCCTAATTATCAGTTTGTTATAGCATGCGCGCCATCACTGCCGGTGAGTTTCTACAAGAAAATAATAGGGGAGAAGTCGAATGTGCGCCTCGTAGTTAACCGCACATACCAGCTGTTGCAACTGTCGAGCGCGGCGGTGGTCACCTCGGGCACTGCCACTTTGGAGACCGCCTTACTCGATGTGCCGGAAGTGGTGTGCTATAAAGCCAACAAAATATCGTATGTCATAGCCCGCCAAGTGGCGAAAGTGAAATATATCTGCCTCGTGAACCTTATTATGGACCGATTGGTTGTCAAAGAGTTGATACAAAATGACATGACTTCATGCAATATCAGAGACGAGCTGCAGTCGCTGCTCAACAGCTCTAAACGTCAGAAAAAACTGCTTGAAGACTACGAAGAGCTGAAATACACTCTCGGCAACTCCGGAGCATCCGACAGGGCGGCGGAAACCATCATATCATATTTTCAATGAACTGAAAATAATGTTAAAAATTTTAACATTTGACATGTTTTTTTTAACATAACTTGCAAAAAATTGCAAGAAAATTATCCGGGGAAAATATTTTTACCTCGGATTTTTTGTCGTAACTTGCATGTCGAAAAAGCAAGCAAGTATGATTAATTGGTTCAAATATCCGTTCATCCGTCTGCTGATGCCTTTTGCCGCCGGCATCTGGCTGTCGTTTTCATGTATGGAGTTGTCCCGAAAGGAAGTGGTATATGTCCTGATTGCTGTCGTGCTGCTGGGATTTGTGCTTTTATTTGTTGCTTTTGCGGTAAAAGACTATAAATACCGCTGGGCTTTTGGCGTGTTGTTGAATATCTACCTTGTATTAATTGGTGTGGCTGTCGTACATGTCCGTGATGATGATTTAGACGTGAATCGCGATGTTTTTGTGGCTCGTGTGGCCGAATGTCCGACAGTGAAGGAGAAATCGGTGAAAGCTTTAATGAAAATGCAGTCGGACCAAGGCTTTGTGATGGCGTATTTTGAAAAAGACGAGCATTCGTCAGGGCTGCGATATGGTGATGTTATAGCGTTTTATGAAGCTCCGAGACTTGTGGAACCGCCAAATAATCCTGAACAATTCGACTATCGGAAATATCTGTTGCGGAAAGGAGTCCGGCGGCAGGTATATCTTAAAAACACCGCTTGGGAGCGTCTCCCGACGGCAAGAGCCAACCCTGTTTATGCTTTCTCATATCGTTTGCGTGACTTTTTGCTCGACACGATGAGAAATCTTGGCATAGAGGGCGACGAATATGCTGTGGCGGCGGCAATTTTGCTGGGATATGACGACACACTGCCTGCCGAGCTGAGACAAAAATACGTGGCGGCAGGCTCGATGCACATTCTTTGTGTCTCTGGAATGCATGTGGGAGTAGTGTTTCTGGTGTTCTCCTATCTGTTGGGATTCCTGAGCGAGCGAAAACGCTGGCAAAACGTTGTCAAACAGTCACTGTTGCTCCTCCTGATATGGTTTTACGCTCTGTTGGCGGGTTTGGCACCTTCGGTTTTGCGCTCAACAATAATGCTTTCGTTTGTCATCGTCGGCGATATGCTGAAAAGAGACGGCGTGATGCTCAACAGTTTAGCAGCCTCGGCGTTTCTGCTGCTTTGCCTTGACCCCGCCAACCTATTCAACGTGGGCTTCCTGCTCTCATATTGCGCCGTCGTAGGCATAGTGACACTGCAAAAACCCATATACAACCTGTTTTATCTCAAATCCAAGCTTCTCGACAAAATATGGGAGCTGACATCAGTGACATTGGCGGCTCAGATAGCCACCGCTCCACTGTCAGTGTATTATTTTCACCAGTTTCCGAGTTATTTTTGGCTCAGCAACCTTTTCATGAGCCCGATCTCCACCATAGTGATTGTTGGCGGTATGCTGATGATGCTCGTTTTTTTCATACCTTATATTAATATAGGCGTGGCTTTTTGCGTGAAATGGATGATTTATGCGATGAACATGATTGTTTCTTTTATCGAAAACATGCCATATTCGATTGTAAAAGGATTGTATATCAATACTTTAGAGTTTACATGCCTGATAGTGGCGATTTTGTTGCTGATGATGGCGATTGAGCATAAGAAGAAGTTTATGATATTTGGAATTTTGTCGATGTTATTGGTTTTCAGCGGCTCACAACTTGCTCGGGCGGTGTTTCAAAGAACTCAGATGTCGCTCACAGTGTATTCGATGAGCAAAAACACCGTTGTTGACTTTGTGTGCGGCACCCGACATGTGATGATGTGCGACACTGTTGTTTTCAATGACCCGTCGGCCGTGAGTTTCAACGTTGAGAACCATCTTATTTCTGAAGGTGTTTATAAAAAGGGGACTTTCTTGGCTATTGATGACGGCAGTTATGAGAACTGTTATCTTAAAAAAAGCGGAAATATGGTGTCGTTTGGCGGAAAAATCTTGGCGTTTTACGATAAAAACTCGACTTTCGGCGTGAAAACACCATGCCGTCCGCATTTGGATTATTTTGTGATATATGGACGCGACAAAATTGATCTTGAAGCACTCTTGAACTGTTATATCATTGATTTACTGGTAATTGACGGCAGTGTGCCGGAATATTTGACACAAACAATCATTGAAAAAGCGGAACATATAGGGCAGGAGTATTACGACGTAAAGAAATGCGGAGCTTTAGTTTTGGAGATATAACATTGTGATTATCAGTAAATTGTATTGGATGGCGAAAAAATTTTTAAAATTTTTCAAAAAAATGTTGCACATAACAAAAAACGTTGTATCTTTGCACCGTTAAAAACGGAGTTGGTGCCGTAGTTCAGTTTGGTTAGAATGCCTGCCTGTCACGCAGGAGGTCGACGGTTCGAGCCCGTTCGGCACCGCAAGATAAAAGAGACGTTTCAATAAACGTTTCTTTTTTTATACATTTTTGG
>CALCYT010000048.1 GCA_937906455.1 uncultured Bacteroidales bacterium
TCGCTGCCATGGACGGCATGCTCGACAGCGAGGTCGCCACGGCGGTTTATACCATCACTGAGGCTCCTACGCCGAGTGAGTATGTCCGTGTCACAGACCTCGCACAGCTCGGCAACGGCTCGAAGGTGGTCTTCGCCGCACGTTTCAACGAGAACGCCAACGAATACTATGCCATGACAGCACAGGCATCCGGCAAGCCTACCGGCGTCCTCTTCACAAGTGCCGCAGAGACACTCCCAAGCACCATCGTTGATGAAGAAAGCACCTATTATTGGACTGTGGCTGTTAACGGTGACAGTTATACCTTCACCAACGCCAACGGCGATGTGTTAGGTTACACCAGCGGCACCAACTTCGCGACAGGCGGTGACAACACAGCATGGGCGATCACATTAGCGACATCAGCAGAAGGCACGATGGTTCCGAATTACAGTGGTTTTGTCGTGAGCAACGTAAACAATGAAGTGAGAGCCATTGCCTTAAACAACAACTATAACTTTGGTCCGTACCACACGCAAAATATGACAAGTGGTCAGGCAGGCAGCTACAACTTCTTCCTCGACATGTTCGCCACCGAAGGCAGCAGCACTCTTGTATGCGCGACACCCACGTTCACTCCTGCATCAGGAACATACTATGAGGTGCAGAGCGTCAGCATCAGCTGCACCACCGAGGACGCCGTCATCTACTACACTCTTGACGGCACCGACCCGACAACGCAGAGCACAGTATATACCGAGGCCATTGCCATCGGCGAGACCACGACGGTGAAGGCCATTGCCGTGAAGGAAGGCTATGAGAACAGCGCGATAGCTACAGCTGACTACACTATAATATTAGGTGCGGTCACTGTTTTCAATCAAGACTGGGAAGGTGACATGAACGGCTGGACCTTTGTGACAGTGGAAGGCATCAAGCCTTGGACCATCGCGCAATACAGTGGCAACCATTATGCTTACGGCAACGGTTACAACGGCGGTGCCAACGAGCAATGGTGCATCTCACCTGCCTTCAGCCTCAACTTGTACAGCAATGCCTCGTTGACATTCAGAAACGCGAAGAACTACACAGGTCCTGACATGCAGCTGTTCTTCTCAAACAACTATGATGGCGAGAATCCGGCCGCAGCCACTTGGACAGAACTTGAGTTCAACAAATCGACAGGCTCATTCGCATGGGCTGAGTCCGGCACCATTGACCTTGCCAACTTCACTGGCGACGCATGCTACATCGGCTTCAAATATACCTCGACAGAGACTGAGGCAGCAGCATGGGAGGTTGACGACATCATCCTTATGGGATTCACCTCAGAGCCATATCTGACGGTGACGCCGAGTGCTTTGTCAGGGTTCACCCACATCATCGGTCAGGGTCCGTCGGCATCGCAGACTTTTGTCCTGACAGCAGGTAACATCACGCCGGCACCGGGCGGAACAACAGGCAGCGTCGTATTGCAGGTTGTAAGTCCATTTAGCATCTCTCTTGATGACGAAGACTATGATTCAGAGATTTACTTCGAGGGTATCACAAACCTTGAGCCTACCACAATCTATGTCAGAATGAATGGCGCAGAAATTGGTCAGTACACAGGTGCTGTCAACGTCTATGCATCAACAGGGAATGAGGCAGAGGTGACATTAAGCGGAACGGTTATAGAAGAGCCTACTCCGGGTGACGGCTGGAACAGGATTTATTCACTTGCCGACCTCCACGACGGCGACCAAGTCATCATCGCGTCACGTTACGATGCAGCTGTCGGCAACGGTTATTATGCGATGCCGGCAGTCGTTTCCGGCAAGCCTGACGGCGTGCTCTTCACATCAGACAACAACGGTGGCATAGAGTCACTTCCTGCCGAGATTGCCAACGACGCCAACACTTACTTGTGGAATGTCGCGCTCAACGGTAATGTCATCACATTTGTAAACGCAGCCGGAGACACTCTGGGCTACAGCAACAGCACCAATTTCGCCGGCAACGTCAACACGGAATGGAACATCGCGCTTGAGACATCCGGCGATAACGCCATGATTCCGACATACACCGGATTCGTCATCACCAATGGTGTGACGACAAACAGAGGCATCGCGAAGAACAACATCAACAAATTCGGAGCTTATTCGACAAGCAACATCAACAATGCCGACTACAACTTCTACATGGACATCTTCGTGAATGGCGGCACGGTGACACTGACGGTGGCGCCACCTGTGTTCAGCATGGCAGCAGGCACTTACTTCGACGACATCGATGTAGAGATTATGTGTACCACCGAGGGCGCCACTATTTACTACACTCTTGACGGCACCGACCCGACGACGAGCAGCAGCGTATATACCTCGGCCATACACATCAGTGAAACGACGACATTGAAAGCTTTCGGCGTCAAGGAAGGTTATGCCGACAGTAACATCACGACAGCGGAATATGTGATAGAAGACGCCCCGTCGATTATCACTATTGCCGAAGCCAAGGCGTTGGAACTCAACGAGTACGCCATGGTTCAGGGTGTTACCACCTTCGTCGATGGACGTAATGTCTATATCCAGGATGCGACGGCAGGTATAGTCCTTTACCTCAACATCAACACCGTCCCGGAGACATTGACAGCCGGCGATATGGTGGTGGCATACGGTAGGAGATCGGTTTACAACGGCCTCATAGAGCTGAACGACATCGACGGAACATCGACAAGCCAGTTCAACATCATCTCAAGCGGCAACGAGCTGCCACTTGCCACGGTGACAATAGCTGAGATTATGGCCGACTACGCCGACGCAAACATGTTGCAATCGACCCGCGTGTTGATTGAAGAGGCCACAATCGGAGCCATCAACAACAACGGCAACACTCCTGTCGCCCAGGGCGATGACGAGATTAACATCTACAAGATGCCTGTCGTGGAAGGTCTTGAGGAAGGCGACATCGTGACGTTCATCGGTGTCATCGGATGCTACAACAACCCGCAGATGCGCATCGCCAGCGCCGACGACGTTGAGTTCTATCATCCCGGCGGTGACGACCCGATTTTGGTTGTGTCAGAATCAGCCTTGAGCGGATTCACCTACCCATTCGGACATGGTCCTTCAACGGCCCAGACATTCACCGTGTCAGGTGAGAATCTGCCACCGGTGCCGGGTTCAGACACAGGCGGTGTAAGACTTGAGGTCAGCAACCCGTATTACTTCGAGATTTCACTTAACGGCGTCTCATACTCGCACCAGGTAACCATCCAAGAGGTTGTCGGAACGCTTGAGCCTACGACAATTTACGTGAGACTGAAGGCTGACATGAACGTCGGAAATTACCAGAGCACCATCACCATCGAAGACTTCGTTACAGTGACGGTCAGCTTGAGCGGCAATGTCACGCCAAACACAGGTGTTGACGAGAACTTCGCATCAAGCGTAAGCATTTGGAACAATGTCAACGAGCTTTATGTTGAGAACTCGGGCGGCAACACCTTACAGTTTGTCGTTTACAACCTCATCGGCCAGCCGGTGTTGAGCGCGACAATAGCCACAGGCTCTAATATCATCCGTCACGACCTCGCTGAAGGCGTTTACATCGTAAGGATGAGCGACGGCAAGGAGATGGTGGGAGTGAAAGTAGCTATTAGACATTAGACGTTAGACATTAGACGTTAGACATTAGACGTTAGATTTTAGCCGTTAGACCATAAAAGTTTAACGGCTATTTTTGTCCATTATACCAAAAAAGTAGAGACGTTTTGAGAAACATCTCTACAATTATAGGTGGAGATTTCTCCACTTCGGTCGAAATGACGACTACTCCATAACTCTGCAGACCAGATTTCTGTCGCCAAAGGCGTCGTCGATGCGGGTGACGTGCGGGAAGTATTTGTCCTGGACGTCGCTCTTCAATGGGAAGCCTGCCTCTTCACGTGTGAATGGGAAGTTCCACTCGTTTGCCATCAGCATCTCGGCTGTGTATGGAGCGTGTGAGATGATGTTGTCACCCTGAGGTGCCTTGCCGTCCTCGATGTCCTTGATTTCCTGACGGATCTTAATCATTGCATCGACAAATCTGTCGAGTTCGGCTAACGGCTCGCTCTCGGTAGGCTCAACCATCAAAGTCTCGTGAACCGGGAATGCCACTGTCGGTGCGTGGAAGCCATAGTCCATCAGACGTTTGGCGATGTCGATAGCGGCAACGCCTGTGGCTTTGTTGATGCCATTGATGTCGAGAATCATCTCGTGAGCGACGTGACCATTATTGCCGGTATAAAGAATCGGATAGTAATCTTTAAGTCTGTCTTTCAAATAGTTAGCGTTGAGGATAGCACCCATTGTAGCTTTCTTCAGTCCTTCGCCGCCCAACATCTTGAGGTAGCAGTAGGTGATTGTGAGTATCTGTGCGCTACCGAATGGGGCTGCTGACACTGCACCCATCTGTCTCTCGCCGCCGGTCTTGAAGCAGACGTGGCTTGGGAGGAACGGCACGAGATGTTCCGCCACGCCAATAGGGCCTACACCCGGACCACCGCCGCCGTGAGGGATGGCGAATGTCTTGTGCAGGTTGAGGTGGCACACGTCAGCACCGATGAAGCCGGGGCATGTGAGGCCTACCTGTGCGTTCATGTTGGCGCCGTCCATATAAACCTGTCCGCCGTTGTCGTGGACGATTTTCACGAGGGTACGGATGCCGTCCTCATAGATACCGTGTGTCGAAGGATATGTCACCATGAAAGCGCATAGAGTGTCTTTATACTGCTCAGCTTTCTCCTTAGCGTCGGCGAGGTCGATGTTACCGTGGTCATCACATTTCACTACTACGACCTGCAAGCCTGCCATTGCTGCTGATGCCGGGTTGGTGCCGTGTGCCGATGCAGGAATCAGACAGATGTTGCGCTGACCCTGTCCGTTGGCTTCCTGATAGCGGCGTATGGTCATCAAGCCGGCGTATTCTCCGCTGGCACCTGAGTTAGGCATGAACGAGATGCCTTTGAAGCCTGTAATTTCGCAGAGGTCTTTCTCCATCTCGTTTATCATCTCGAGATAACCTTCAGCCTGTTCTGCCGGCACGAATGGATGGATGTTGCCGAATTCAGGCCAGCTGAGTGCGAACATCGATGTTGCAGGGTTCAGCTTCATGGTGCATGAGCCGAGCGGAATCATCGAGCGGTTAAGGCTGAGGTCGCGGTTTTCGAGTTGTTTCATATAACGCATCATGTCGGTCTCGCTGCGATATTTGGAGAACACAGGAGCCGTGAGGAAAGGAGAAGTCCTTCTCATGCCCTCCTGTATGCCGCAGAAACTCTGGCAGTTAGGGTCGCAAACCAACTCTTCGTGTTTCTTGCCGAGGGCTTCAGCCACCACCTCGCCTATCTCGTTGAGGTCTTCACGGCATGTGGTCTCGTCGATGCTGATGCCGAAGTGCTGCTTGTCGATGATACGGAAGTTCATGCAATGTCTCTCTGCCGCTTCTTTCACCTTGCAGGTGCATGTGCCTTCTGGCATTTCGAACAGCAATGTGTCGAAGAAGTGTTTGTTGAGCTGTTTCACGCCGAGTTTCGCCAACTCTGAGGTGAGTTTTCCTGCGAGGCAGTTGATATGATGTGCTATTTCCTTGATGCCGTCCTGTCCGTGATAGATTGCGTAGAATCCCGACATGATGGCGAGCAATGCCTGTGCTGTGCAGATGTTTGACGTGGCCTTCTCGCGTTTGATGTGCTGTTCGCGTGTCTGAAGCGCGAGACGGTATGCTGGGTTGCCGAGGGCGTCTTTTGAGATGCCTATGATACGGCCTGGCATCGAGCGTTTGTAGGCTTCTGTCGTGGCGAAGTAACCTGCGTGAGGACCGCCGAAAGCCATCGGGAGACCGAAACGCTGGTTGCTGCCGAACACCACGTCAGCACCCCATTCGCCTGGAGGTGTTATGAGTGCGAGACTCATGAGGTCAGCGGCGACACCGACCTGCATGCCTTTCTCTTTCCAAACCTTCACATCTTCACGATAATCGATGACTTCACCGTACTGGTTAGGATTCTGGACGACAACTCCGAAGTACTCCTCACCTGCGTTGAAATTCTTGATATCATCAACAACGACTTCTATTCCGAGAAAATGAGCACGTGTCTTGATGACCTCGATAGTCTGCGGGAACATGTCGTTTGCCACGAAAATCTTGTTGACGCCAGCCTTCACCTGTGCGCGTGAACGCTCGTGGTAGAACATGAGCATTGTCTCGGCTGCTGCTGTCGCCTCGTCGAGCAATGACGCGTTTGCCAAAGGCATGGCGGTCATGTCGCTGATGACAGTCTGGAAGTTGAGCAAAGCCTCAAGACGGCCCTGTGAAACCTCAGCCTGATAAGGAGTGTATGAAGTGTACCAACCCGGATTCTCAAGGATGTTGCGGGTGATGACGCCAGGGGTTATCACGTTGTAGTAACCCATTCCGATGTAGCTGCGGAACTGTTTGTTCTTGGCGCCTATCGCCTTGAGGTGGCTGATGACTTCGTATTCGTTCATTCCGCGACCGATTTTAAGGTCGTTTTTCAGACGGATATCAGGAGAAATAATCTCATCGACGAGCTGTTCGGTCGATTTCACGCCTATGACCTTGAGCATTTTTTCAACATCTGCTTCTGTAGGGCCATTGTGACGTTTAATGAAGTTGTTGTTAATCATAAAGTTATATTTTTATTTATCATTAATTTCAAAACGTGCAAATTTAATTTTTTTTCTTCAATTTTCAGAAAGTTTTTTTATTTTTGCATCATAAAAATTAAAAATAACGCTTCAACATGAGAAAAACTCTGCTTTTTGTGATGATTTTGGCAATAACAGCCATAAGTTGCAGCAAACACAAATCAAAATCATTGGAATACAACGATGACGATCCCATACAAATGGTGTTTCGCGGCGAGCATAAAATAAACGTGTCGTCAGATTACAGCCTGAGTTTCACGGCTATTAACGAGCTGCCCGCCGTCGAGGTGCTGACAGTTGATGCTAACGGATTGCTTTATGGGAAGAATGTTGGCAACGCCCGTGTGAAAATTTCCAATGGCTATAATGAGAAGACCGTTGACGTCACTGTCAGTCTTTTCGAGGAGCCTACATTTGAATTTGGATGTAACACCGACAGGATCAAAGAGTTATACGGACGTCCGTTCCAGTCGGGATACATCGACACTATACTTATTTACCGATACACGTCAAGCGAAGGATATTCTTACGCATGCGGCGAGATGGATTTCCTGTTCGATGACGGGATATATATCGAATCAGCCGTTTACCTCCACAAGAAAGCGCAATTGTTGCTAAGCCGTTATTTTGAGGACAATTACATTCTTGACACTGTGGTGGGCGACAGCGTTCCGACGGAGATTTACAGGAACCTGCTTGACCCGACTATTGTTTGTGTGAAGTCGGACTCCGGAAATCAATATGATGAGATATGTCTGGCTTATTACAGAGCTGATGTGAAGTCATGCGCAAGTGTCTTGAACAGGCGTCCGCGCTCTTCAAAGTTATTATACTGATCATAGCTGGCGGCGGCTGGCGAAAGCAGACAGACATCGCCATTTTTTGACAGGGTCTTAACAATTCCAAAGGCTTCGTCGAGGTCTTTGAAATTTTTCATATCTCCTTGATAATGAGCATCTTGAAGCAGCTCAAACATACGTTGTCCCGCCTTGCCGGTAAATAGGACATGCGGCAAGGGGTTGTTTTTCAGATGATCTATCAAAGGCGAATAGTCGATGTCACGGTCGTAGCCTCCGAGAAGCAGGAAGGTGACGTTTTTTATGGTCTGCAGAGCGGCGACAGTGGCTTGCGGGATGGTGGAGATGCTGTCATTGTAGAATGTCACGCCTTGAAAAGTGCCCACGAGTTCCTGACGGTGCTCAAGCGGCCGGAAGGTGTAGAGATAAGGCAAGACCTCGTCCACAGAGATGCCATAGGCATGGATGGCACAAAGCGCAGCCTTGACATTCAAGCGGTTATGCTCTCCTCTCAACGGAATAGCCTCCCAATCGACAGCGAAATCATAATATTGGTAATTCAACGAGCGAATCATCATCTTATCCGCCTCATAGCAGAACTCATCATTGGTGACAGCCCAGTCGTTGTCATCCATATTCTTGATAATGTTTAACTTAGCATCACGATAAGCGTCAAAAGTCCCGAAATGGTCGAGATGCTCCTCAAACACGTTAAGCAATATCCCGATGTGCGGACTTCGATGGATAAATTGCAGCTGATGTGCCGAAAGCTCAAAGACTACCACCGACTTGTTGTTTATCTTTTCGATGACGTCAAACACCGGAACGCCTATGTTGCCGGCCAAGACAACGTCTTTCCCCGATTCTTTCAGAAGATGGTAAATCAGCGACGAGGTGGTGCTTTTGCCTTTTGTCCCCGTGACACCTATCACCTGGTCGTGGCAAGCCTCAAGGAACAAATCGGTTTGCGAGGTGATTTTTGAAAGGTCTATATCTTTGTCTTTCAATGAGATACCTGGTGTTTTTATCACTAAGTCGTAATCGTTGACGGCATCAAGATAGTTGTCACCAAAATACATCGGGATATTGTAAGACATATCTTTGAAAGCCGTTTCATTTTTGTCGGCGATTCCGACCACGGCATGAGGCAGGAATTTCCTTATGAAAGCCAGCGACGACTTACCTTCGCGTCCGAAACCGAGGATGAGGATGCGTTTGCCGCGAAAGCGTTTGAATATGATGTTCATATTAATCATAAAGAGCCTCCTTTATTATGTTTTGAAACGATTCAGAAAGATTGTTGCGGTCGTCAAACTGCGACACATAATCTTCAACGCTCAAGCCATCTATTGGTTGCATCCCGTAAAGAATCGTATCTTTCAGATTATCATCATGATACAGTATGTTATTGATGCAGGCGCGCACCTCTCCCACTGTCCCCACACATTCAAAGGGCTTCACCTCCACCGTGCCGTCGAGCTGGTCGAGGACAGGACGCAAGTCGTTGTCTTTCAGCAAGTCTTTACCAAATATCTCTGTCAGTTCGGTTCTTGAGATGAATGGAGACAAGGCGAGCCATGTGAACAAGCATTTCGGGCATTTCCCGCACCACGAGTCGGTCTTGGAGCCTGCGTTGCAGCTTTTGAATACTTTACGATAACCCCCGGCACGGCTGAACAGCTTGGCTATTTGAAGCTCATTGAGCGGTCTCAGGAAGCTAAAGTATTGAATGTCAGCGTTAATATATTGTCTGACATAGCTCCTGAAATCGTTTTCAAACGCCACCGACTTGCTATACTGATGGTTTATCTCGGTGTCGGGTACCGTTGGCTCGTTGGCAGATGACTCATTCGACAAAGCAATATATTTCGATTTTGTAGCGAAACCAATCAAAATGGTATAAAACGCCAATAGTGCCGAGAATGGCGTATGTCCGTTGAGATAGCCTTCGGCGTTCATTTTCAGCATCGTGGGGTCGAGGGTGCGCAGTATCACAGCTGTCCGGCTCTCGTCGAATCCGGCGGCGGCGACACATTCCTTGGTAGCTCCGCGAGGGTTGATAATCAAAGGGATGGAAGGTAGCTTGTTCTTCAACAGTTCAAGGGTGACGACGGAGTCTTTGCCGCCTCCAACGGGGATGAGAGCTTGTTCATGGAGCAGTGCGTCATAATCAGGCATATAATTCTCCACTCCGCTTCGCTGCGGTCGAGATGACGACAACTCCATGAATTCGTCAATATCCGTCTGGATTCCATTCACATAGAAAAACTCGCCCAACCCATTGAAATACAGCTTCTTCCACCATGCAATCTGTTCTTCATTTAAAGGAAACGGCTTAATGACGACATTTTTCGGGCAAGCGATCTTCCAATAGCTTACAAGCTCAATCATTCCGATGTGAAACACGAGATTGTCGAGAAAAGGCTTGGGGATGGCGTCCCAATGGTAAAATGAGCGCGCAGGAATGCAGAAGCAGGGATGAAATTCAATTTGTTTGGGGTTTCCCGACTCCATTTCATTTCCCTCGAAATGACGTTCACCCTTCAACACAAAGTCAAATTCGGCAACAAAATCCCCCTTTTCCATCGAATAACGGAAATCTTCGTAGCATAAAGCCTCGAACTTCACTCTCAATGAGTCATATTTCACCTGGTTCATCATCTCACTCTCAATTATATTTTAAACTCAAACAAAACAATCCCTCACCTCGACATAAAACGCAACTCTTCACTCTCAACACTTCATTCTTCACCTCACTTTCACCGCCTCATAAAACATCTCATGAATCTTCGTTCTTATATCGTTTTGCGCCAGCTTATTATTGGCAGCATCAGGATAAACACGGTTTGACAGGAAAATCACGATGAGGTTATTTTCAGGGTCTGCCCAGGCGAAAGTGCCTGTAAAACCTGTATGTCCGAAGCTTCTCATCGACGCTTGTCTTGCCGGAGTGTAATACGTCACCGTGGGGTCAACCTCAGGTTTGTCGAACCCGATGCCACGGCGGTTCATGTTATCTTTAAATGGAGCGGAGGTGAATTTTTTTATCGTAAAACTCGACAAAAACTGTCGGTTGTTTGCATAGCCTTCATTCAGAAGCAGTTGCATCATCACGGCGAGGTCACGCGCATTGGCGAAGAGACCGGCATGACCCGAAACGCCGCCCATCAGTGCCGCCGTCTGGTCATGCACGTCACCCTGCAAGAGCTGCATCCTGAAATAGGTGTCATTTTCGGTAGGCGCAATCTTATCTATCTCGATGTGTTTCAACGGTTTATAATAGATATGATTGAGATTCAGGGGCTTGTAGAAGTTCTCATCCAGATATTTCTCAAACGGCATGTCGGCAACCATCTCCACTATTTTCGGAAGATAATAAAAGCCCATGTCGCTGTATTTGTACTTCTTCGCGATGGTATCCGACGCTTTCACCGTCTCATAAATCTCAAACCGGAAATCTTTTGAGATATACATGCCTTCGGCGACGCGCACGGTATGCTCCTCGTCTATGTTTTTCCTGAACACTTCGGCGTCGGGCTTTTCGTTGTCGATAAGACTCTTATATATTGGTATCCAAGCGAATAGCCCTGCCTGATGAGTCATAATCTCAATCAGTTTGATGTCCTTTTTGTTGGTGTTCCGCAGATACGGAAAATAGTCGCTGAGTTTGCTTTCCAAGCTTATTTTGCCCTCGTCATACAGTTTCATAATGGCGAATGTCGTTGCAAACACCTTTGTGAGCGAGGCGATGTCATACACATCATCGCCAACGACTTCATGCCCTTCGTCGTAGGTGAAATGGCCGAAACATTTGTCATATATGACCTTACCGTCCTTCATGGCAAAAATCTGACAGCCGGGATACGCTCCCATTTCTATACCATCCAATGCTATGGAGTCGATAAGCTTAATATATTCATTATCAATGATATTCATCGGCAAAGTCTCAGGTGTGAGCATGTCATGAAAACTCAAGCCATAGCCATTCTTGTATTTTTTGTTGATGCTGACCGGCAGCTTTCCGACGGGATTCAGCTTTCCGACGAGCACGTCAGCAACAGCATTCATGGCGCATGGCGTGTCCTCATAACCTATTACCACCGCCGACGGTGTCTTCTTGAACGTGAATTTGTTAAGAGCATACGGACAAGCGAACAGGTTGAGGATTATCTTGTTGTCTTTGCTTATCTCATAAACGAAATCGGTGAGATAGCTGTTGATTCCGAAATCTCTTGTGGCATAAATCGAGGTGTTCTGAACATTGACAACGACTTGCTGATAGTTTTTCAACTCATTGATAATGTTTTTCTTACTGATTGTATTCAATTCCTCATAAAGGAGATAAGTGTTGACGTCATAGCCTGCCGCTTTGAGTTTCGCGCCCACTTTGTCGGTTTTTCCGAAGGTCAGAACCGCTATTTTTTGAGATTTGTCAAGAGGCAGTGTCTCCCTGTCGTTTCTAATCATCGTAACCGCCTCATTATAAAGCCTCTGCTTCAGATTATTATATTTTTCCTGATGCAAGTCATTATCCACATATTGTTCCGGTTGCGGTTGATAATTTGCGAGGTCGAGGCGGTATTTATATCGCAGCACTTTCTTGCAGCTCTCCTCCACCCTATTTGCCACTTCTTCGTTATCTAATTGATTTACAATGTTTAATATCGTCGTTTCCGGGTTTATCGGCATCAACACCACGTCAACTCCCGCCATTATTGCGCATAATCCGACGCTGTCGGGATGCACACCTTGGTAGGCACCTTTCATTTCCATGGCGTCGCTGAAAATGATGCCGTCGAAGCCCATTTGCTCTTTCAGCAGTCCTGTGACCACGTTTTTCGATATTGACGACGAGAGATTTTTCACCGGTTCGAGTGCCGGCATGTAAAGATGTCCCACCATGAGGCCGGCGACGCCCGCATGTATAAGATAATCAAAAGGATACAGCTCTGTCTTCTTCAGCTCTTTAAGTTTCTTGTTCACTATAGGAAGAGCCTCATGAGAGTCGGTTTTAGTGTCGCCATGACCCGGGAAATGTTTCATCGTAGGCAGCACGCCGTTGTCTTGAAGTCCCAAAGCATACTGTGTGCCATATAGTGCCACTGTTTTCGGGTCTTCGCCGAAGCTACGCATGCCTATGACAGGATTTTTAGGCTCGTTGTTGACATCGATATCAGGTGCGAAGTTGACATTGATGCCGATGCGTCGGCACTGTTCCGCTATATAGCGTCCCATCTCACCTATAAGCTCTTGATTCTTAATGGCTCCGAGTGTCATCTGGTAAGGATATGACATGCCGTCGTTGAGGCGCATGCCGAGGCCCCATTCGCCGTCAATGGCTACCATCAGTGGCGTCTGTGCCACCGATTGCCATGCGTTGGCCTGTTTTAGCACAAGCTCCGCGTCGGTGCGGAAAAACGTCACGCCACCTATATTGTACCGCTCAATAAGTTGTTTGATGTCAGTGAAAAACTCCTTGTTGGGATAGTTGGCACGCACATTGACAAGTTGCCCGACTCTCTGCTCGTTGGTTAACGAGTTATACACAGAATCGACCCAGCGGTCCTCATCCGACTGCGCTTGAGCTACATAGCCCGCAAACAAAATCACTATGGCTATAAAAAATCTCCTCATTGTTTGGTAATACTTATAAGTTCTTCAATATCAAACGGTTTGCCGATTATGGTCTTGTTTTCGTCAAGTAATATTATTGAAGGCGTGGCGTTTACCGCGAAGTCTTCCACAATCGGCGAGTTCCATCCTTGTCCGTCGCAAATGTTATAATATTTTCTCAGATGGTTTTTCCTTATCATGCGTCTCACTTTCTTCAAATCGCCCGAAACATTTACAGTCACGATGGAGAAATCCTTGTTTTTCCTCATGAATCTGCCGAAATCCTTTATCAAGTCACGGCAATGTTGGCACGAATACGACCAAAACAGTAATATAACATATTGTGTTTCAATGTCATACATATCAAAGGCAGCACCTTTTATCGTGACGGCATTAATATCAGGTGCCGGCGAGCCTATTTTCACTCTGTTGTAAGACTCGGCTATGGCGAGCATTTCCTGCGTCTCTGTTGCCGTCGGGTTTACATATTGGAAATATGGGAGGCTTATCATATAGTCAACGGCGATATTGGCTCCCATTTCTGAAAAACCATATATAAGATATTGAAACACAAACTTATACATCGGATAAGAAGTGTAGCACCTGCTCATGATGTTGTCGGCGGCAAGAATCAGGTTGTAACTCGGATTGCTTTGCGATTGGCTTGCTTTTTGCACCATCGTCATGTAATCGGTGATGGCGTTTTTCAGCGTCTCGCTGTCAATCAGACTCTTGTCGTTGAAGTCCAACCTGTCGAGCGCAGAATCGCTGTATTGACATCTTGCAGTGAAGAAGCCAAGCAGCAATGCTGTGATTATGAAGAGTTTACACTTGTTCATTATTATCTTGTCATTTTTTCGTACAGTCGTGTAAGTTGTCTGCGATGGGCTTCATCTTCTTCGGCGATGTTTTTAACCACGTTGGCATATTTCTTGTCTGTGATAAGCAGGATTGCCGCCACCGCCTCTTCTTTGTCGTATCCCGAGTGATATCCCTCGACTATCTTATTGATGCCCGCGTCGGTGTTGAGGTTCACGAACACCTTGTAAAATCTCGGCATCGCCTCTGGTTTGATGCCTTTCATCGTCATGATGAAGGTGTCCTTCTGCTCTGTCGTGGCTTTTTTCATGGCATAAGCTAACGCCTCGCGCACATCGTCCACATATTCATCGTCGCAGTTGGCAAGCATGATTTTCAACAGGTCGGCATGTGAGGCGTTTACGACATTTTTCAGTGCCTTGTAAGCGGCGTCTTTCATCGCCTTGTCGTTCCAGCTGAGCATATCGACGACATTGTTATGCAGCTGCATACACTGTCGTTCGCTCAAAATCTCGAGTGCCGCCATTTTTTGCTTTTCGTCGCCCCGCATCATTTCTTTCAGGATAGGTGCGACATTGCCACTGTAAGTGATCATCATTTCTGTTATAACAGGCTGATGCTCAGTGCCGAACATCGGTTTCACCAATGCTATACCCTCTTCATTCACAAGCTTGAACAGCGTGCGTATCGCCTCATCCACCACATCGGGGTTTTCTGACGACAGTTGTGCCATGACGAAATCCCCGTAATTCTTGTTGCCTATCTCGCCTATCCATCGTACGACGTCAGCAACAGCGTCTTTTTTAGCGTATTTTCTGACCACTATGTCGCACACCTCTTCGTTGGCGTAAGGCTTCATCAGGTCGAGAGCGGTTCTTCGCACGCCTTGGTCTTTGTTTTTCAACGCCTTATACAGATAAGGCATGGCTTCCTCGCCTTTCATTGTCACCAAGATACGCATCGCGCCGATTTTTATTTCGGGGTCTTTTTTCTTATAAAGCTTCTTGCATCCTTTCTCAACTTTCGCCATCTGGCTGTCGCACTGCATCCTCACAAGTGAGGCATACACCTCCAGCTTAAGCTTGTCGTCGGCACCTTTGAGCCACGACACGAGGACGTTTTCAAGGTTCAAGAGCTTCAGTCGCCCAATGGCATAGGCATAAGAGTCTTTATGGTCCAGATTGCCGTCATTCATCGTGATGAGTTTATATAAGTGTTCGCCGTAAGACGGTATCTCAGCCATCGTCCTGATGGCGGCATCGGCGTACAAATTGTCGTCAACAAATTTGTTAAGCCTGTCGATGTCTTTATAAGTGCCGTAATATTTGAACAACGAAATCATGAATATGTTCTTGCTCATATCATCACAGGACGCGATGCCATCCAACAAGGCATAGCTGAGCCGGTCTTTTTCCTTTTTCAGATTTGTTTTTCCGATATATCTCGCTATGTTCGTGAGGGCGTCCTCCATCATGGCGCGCTGACGTCCGTCGTTGATTTTCGGATATAACATCACAAGTGCCTCTATCTGTCGCTCGTCGTAGGCGAAAATCTCCTCGATGTTACTTTTCAGATGAGGGTTTTTGTTTGAAAACTGTTTCAGCACCATGTCGAGCGACACATTCTCATCATTGAGGTCGGGGACAAATTGGCCGCGCATCTGCGAAGGCATGATGGCGAAAAACATTAAAAAAGCGATGACAAAGCCTTTCGATTTCATATCAAATACAATTTAAATCATTATTTATCAATCATTTACAAAAAATTTGCATTAAAAATGCCCGCATATTTTTCAAATTACAAATATAATAAATATCTGAAATATGGGTCAAATTTTTTTGTACTTTTGTGGCGATTTTTAAGAACACGGGTATATTTTCACAAATATGAAGAAGATTGAGATTAAGGATTTTGAGCTTTACACCACAGGAATCATCAGCATAGCGTGGAAAGAAGGCAAGAAAGACATGTTTTTGAACGTTGACCTCGACCTTGCGGCGATGATGAGGCTTTGCAAGATTGAGGGATTGTCATACGAGAAGGTGCAGCAACTCTCTGATAATCAGAAGCCTATCACATTTCACAAGGCATCGGTTTATCTTTTCCAGGAGGACGACCGTCCGGGACAGTATTGTTTGAGTGAGGCAATGTTCGAAGACGATGGCATCGACATCTATTACTGCGAAATCAAAGGCTGAAGATAACGTTTTGCCACATCTCCGCGACTTCGCCGCCATCGACTTTGAGGCCGCCAACGGCGAGACCACCAGCGTGTGCAGCATGGGAGTCGTTATCGTGCACGACCGCGAGATTGTTGAGGAATTCTACAGCCTCGTGAAGCCCGTGCCGAATCATTATGATTTTTACACAACCAAAATCCACGGATTAAAGAAAAAAGACACCGACAAAGCCCCTATCTTCCCCCAGGTTTGGAACCAGATCGAGAAGAAACTCAGGGGGTTGCCGTTTGTGGCGCACGGCTTCGAGTTTGAAAAAAGATGTCTGAACTCGCTGTTCGAGTACTATCACATGGGGCGCAAACGCTTCAAGATTTACGACACCAAACATGCCTCGGAAATTGTTTTTCCCGACTTGGAAAACCATAAACTACAGACAGTCGCCGTAGAATGCGGCTATGATTTCTCAAATCAGAAGAAACATCACAACGCGCTGGCTGATGCGGAGGCATGTGCGAGGATAGCGATGGAGGTTTTCTCGTCACTTTAATCCGTATTTAGCACCCCATCATCGCTGCGGGAGTGATATTTAAAACCTGGCACAAAAGACGTGCGATTTTCAATGTGGGTTCAGCGCGACCAGAAACATAATCGCTTATGCGGGAAGGACTTACACCGATTTCCTGTGCCAGCTGCTTCTGGCTCATTTTCTTGTCTTCGAGAGACATCTCTATAAGCTGTGCGACAGTTGGTTTCCCGATTGGAAAATGCTCCTTTTCGTATTCAATAACAGTATCCGACATCAGCGTAAGCTCGATAGAGTTGCGGTCGTTGGTTGGGGTGTTGTCGTCAACCAATGGCAGCAGCTCTTCTATCCGCTGAAGCGCAAATTCATACTGTTCTTTGGTTATTTTGCTCATAATTCATCCTCCTATATGGTTTTAGCGTCAATTTTGTCATAATCTGCGTGGGTTCCTACATATCGTATGAAAATATGTCCGATTGTAAACTTCACCACAACAATCAGTCGGTATTTGTCACCTTTGATATTGAACACATATCGTTGATTTTCAACATAATCTGCCGCCGGGAAATCGATTCTGATATCCGCCAGATTCTTCCACTCCGCATTTTCAGCCACATCATACCATCGTTCGAATGCCGTTTGTGCGTCCGCATGTCCCTCTTCCTGATAGAACTCGACCAATTTCCTATGTGAAACTATTCTCATATCGGCTGCAAATATACATAAAATTTTGTAATATGCAATAAAATTATTAAAATATTTTGAAAAATAAAATTTATAAAGCGGCGGCCTTATTTTCATCCGCATGGTTGATAGTCCTCAGCCTCTTGATGTAAATCAGGTTCATCCTCTTTCTTAACGCCGTCACTGAAAGTCAACGAAAACGTGTAATCTTTAATGTAATTGACATCTATAAATCGTATCATTCAACACCTCCTTCCTACCACATATAAATAATGATTTCATGGAATCTTGAGATTTTTGGCATAATTTTAAAACTATGCAGAAGTACAATAAGTTTTTCAGACTTGCAGCCTGATTCTAATACATCTGCGCTGGCTACAACGTGCAGCACACCGCAGAAATCGGAACTTTCAGAATTACCAACTCAAGGTATCAGGATGGCAAGCCGAGGCTGGTGTTTCGGTTGGGATAAACTGGTATTTACATCTTAAACAAATGATTATATATCTTGTCACAGATTGTACCCAAACGCTCTATACTTTCGCCCAGTTAAGACTTTCCTTGAAATACTTAGTAATATCTTGTTTATCAGAATTGAGTGTTATTCCCAAGAAGAAAGCTGCACGAGACACACCAACATAAATATAGCGCTTTATTAAATCAGTATCACCAACCGCATCATCGATGTTATGGAAGAACACAACATCAAACTCCATACCTTTAACAACATCAATAGGATATACTCTTATTTGATGATTGCTCTCAAGAACATTCCCTCCGCTACCATCTATAATCTCTATACCAGAATCAAGAATAAAGTCAGTGTTTTTTAATTTGTCAACAAATTCTGCTATGGCATTCTTGTTATTCATGAAAATTGCAATAGAAGGAAGTTTTTTGCCGTAGGCTATGTAAACTTCTTTAATCCTATTCTCAATCCAATCAATCTTAGTGTCTTCGTCCGTTGATGTAAAAGTTAAAGGTTCTGGCACTTTTGTTGATTTCATGTAGGCTTTATAATCCGGCTCTTCTCCAATAGTATCAGAATACATTGCTCGAGCTACTTTAAGCAAACTTGAACTTTGACGATATGATGTTGTCATTTTCATCAACTTCATATTGCCTACGTAAGGTTGTATGCTATCCCAAAAAGTAATACCCTGATGTGTAAGTCTTTGCATCAAATCGCCGCACAAAGTAAATGAGTTGTAATCATTATATAACAAAGATTGCATCGCATAAATATCACATTCGCAAAAGTCTGTAACTTCATCCACTCCAATAATAGGACGAGCCAATGCCTGATATGCTTCAATAAATGGATGATTTGTTTTTTCTCTGTTTATACGAAGTACTTCTTTTACAAGATTATTGATAAAACCTATAAGCAACGATTGCTCTTGTGGATGTAATTCGTTTCCACCTCTACGTTTAAGCATTGCCTCCAATTCTGTCAGATTCCATTTATTATCTTTTTGTGTCAAGGCCTGACGACGGAAGCGTTTGTATTTTCCTGCTAATCCAATAAACAAGTTGGTTCTCAACCCCCTGGTATATTTTGCATATTGTTCAAAAAGAGCCAACTCTCCAATTCTATCCATCTTGCTTTTATGCTCTTCTGTAACAATAGGCACTAAAAGTTCATTTAATTGTTCTTGCCTTTGAGTTAAGTGTATATCCTTGTTTTTCTTACTATGACACAAGCGTTTGAACCATGTACGAATCATGTCGATAATCTTTGTATCAAATTCTTCATTCTTAACCTCTAAATTATCAACAGATTCCTGATCTTCTTCCACATCATCATTTTGTTCTGTCAGCTGTATGTTGGCCAATGAGATTAGTTTGTCATATATTGATTTATTCTCTTTGCTAAGTAGATAAATTTCTTCTGATATTTGTTTTAATATGGTTCTGCTTTCAGATATTAAATCTAAACAATCTCTACTGTACAGTTGTTCAAGAGAGTTGAAAAGTTGTATGAATTGTGATATTTTGTTGTAATCTTCAGCTTCATCTAATCTTTTCTTAATATTTACAGCTATATTCTCCCAACGATACTTTTGGTCGTTTTCCTCTAACTTTGGAAGTTTATTCTTGACTTTTAAACTGTCGATAAAATATTCAGAGAAGCTTTTTATTATCCCGTAACAATTATTAAACAAGACTTCTGTACTACGGCCTGCTTTAAACTGTGTGGAATCATTTGACAGATCAAAGAGTTGATAATCTTCAAGTAATACAACATTTCTGTATTCAGCCCAGCTCCAAACCTTTGCACTGGTATTTGCCAAACCCTCACGATTCATGGCATCTTTCAGGTATTCCTTCAAAAGTTTTGAAGGAGAGAAAAACATCCAATCTCGATGTTCTTTAATTGCTTCTTTTAAGTGATCACGCTGAGAAGCAGTAAGCTGATACTGATTTGTTTCATGATCAAAGTCTTCATCGATGGCATCCCAATCTGTTAGATATTTCAAACGCTGTATCATTGTTGTTGTTTTTCCTGTACCAGGACCACCATCAATAACAACAGTTACACCATTGAAAAGGTTTTGTGTTTTAATTCTATTTTGAACAGGATCAAGTATTGGGTTGAAACGCAGTTTTCCTTGCTGATGAATGTACCTTGTCAACTGTTCCATTTCCTCTTGCTGCAAAGTAAGAATACGACGTTCCTCTTCAATCTTCTTAATTCCCTTGGTTATTATACCACGTTCATGAGCCGTATTATCTTTATCCTGTTCTTTAAGGGCATCATATCTGCGTCTTTGCTCTTCGATCTCTTTATCTACTCTCTCAATTTCTGCCTTGTTTACTTTTAAAGCTTCTAAGAACGTATTTATATCAGTATAAGTGTATTTTTGAGAATCATCGCATATTGATATTTCTTTGTTTTCCAAGTCAGCTTTAGACGTGGTTCTTATATGATGATTTTCCAGCCTTCGAAGTTCACTTCTCTGTTGATAATCAATGTTATCACCCACGTTGCTATTTAATATCCTCGTTGCAATGTATGAGTTTTTTGAAACTATTCTTCCCAGACTTTGTACTTGTGGTGACATAGATAACATAGACTTATTTAATGCACCGATTTGGAACCAAAGAGTTTTTTCCTTACCATCAAAATCGCCATGTATTCTGGCTACAACGGGAATATGCTCTTCACTGTATATAGGTTGAGCTTCCTTGATTGCTTCAGCTACTTGCATTAATGATTCTTTCATGGTGTGTCAATTTTATAAACCAACGATAACTCCGTCTTCTTTAGAATAATAAATAGATTGAATATTTACCCCCATTTCTTTCTTCAGCTCAACATATTGTTTGATGTCTGCAGAAAGCTGTTGTTCTATCTGGTGGATGTTTCTTGCCTTGTTTAACAGCTTGAGCTTATCTCTTATCACATAAGACAACTCAAGATTAAGTTTTTTCATAATACGTGTAAGTTCCATCATGTCATCTTCATCACATAATTCAGTCTGATAGTCAAAACCAGCTTTTACATCCAGATTTTCTGAACCCATATTATAGGTAATGGTGTCTATTATAGACAAGTCATAATTGCCAATTATGTCGTCTTCTATTTCTTTGGCAAGTGCTTCCTGAGAACGCACAGCTTTTAACTTGTGCAGCCTTTCGAGTTCCAACAATAATTCTTCTGGTATCGGGAATTTCTTCTTTTTATGAAAAGTTATGACCTTTTCCATTGAAGCGATTTCGCTATCTATATCTATATCGTCGTCATCAATATTCGAATCGGGTTGTTCAGAATGAGATTCTTCTTTCGTTTCCATCGGAACATCTGGAATATCTCCGGTTTGATTATTTGTATACCATTCGGCAAAGTCCAAGTAACGATTTAGCGAGGCTGTAAAAATATTATGCTTTTCTCTGTTATACTCACGAAAATCTTCATTTGACTTTAAATCATCAGCGATTGAGTTCAATGTTTCTCGGTCGATTATATTGAATAAACTTTTGAAAGTTGTATCAATGTGTTCGCGAATGTAAACATCCAGATGTTGTCGAATAGTGCGAGCATAGCTCTGAGCGGTACTAACATTCAACAACTTCATTGCGTAATCAAGGAAGCTTTGCTCATAGTCATGCTCAATACTATCCAATGCTGATTGTCCAACATCTTCTGTTCTTGAGTCGTGTAAAACCTCAACATCCTCGTCTCCTTCGAAAATATCGTAAACTTCTCTTTCTTCATCACCCTCATTGTCTAAACTATGAGCTTCTGTAGATTCATCTATTGTGTGCCCTTCAAAATGATACTTCCATTTTCTACGTGCAGACGGAAATCCGAACTTGTTGAAAAGACCAACGTTGTCAAGAATGATGAGATTATCCTTGTCTTCTGAGGGACGAAGTCCACGTCCAACTTGCTGCAAGTACATGGCGAGCGATTTGGTTGGCCTAGCAAGCTGAATGACTTCAACGTCAGGGCAATCGAAACCCTCACTGAATATATTTACGTTAAACAGTACTTGAATTTCACCGTTGCGGAATTTACTTACAAGTTCTGCTCTTCTTTCTCTTGGTGTTTCACTATCTATGGCTGCCGATTTTATACCTGCCGCATTGAATTCTTTGGTCAGATGTGTATTATGAACTCTGCTGATTGTATAGACAATTCCTTTTTTATCTTTTGCATATTTCTGATAAGAAGATAATATGCCTGCTCTGATGAAATCTCTATCCATGACACCCATCATTTCTGTTTCCATATAATCGCCTTGGAAATCAAGCTTCATCTTATCAATCTCTTTTTGGAGTTCAGATGTAGGTTTGATCGAATAATATACATATTCACATAGATAGCGTTTTTTAATAAATTCGGCTACCGAGGCGGATGTAATAAGTTCATCAAATTCAGGACGAAATCCCGCTCCATTGAGACGATATGGAGTAGCAGTTACACCAAGAATCTTTGCCTTAGGATAGAAGTCGATAATTTTCTTGTAGCTCATTGCTTTGACATGATGAGCTTCATCAATGATTATGACATCAAAATCCTTGTCACCCCAACCTTCCAATCTTCGATTCAATGTTGGAACAGAGCCTATCTGTACTGGCAGATTCTTTTGTTCCATATTTTGAGCGACAATTAGACCATGAGCCAAATGGTACTTTACTCCAACATGTTCAGAAATCTGTTCTATAAGTTCTTTGCGATGGGCGAGAAATAGAATCTTAATAGCTTTCTTGCGCTCAACGCCATAGTTATGTAAATCGCGGGCTATTGATACAAATAAACGAGTTTTACCTGTGCCTGTCGGCATCTGCAGCATAACGGCTCTGCATTTCTGCCAAGCCTTGTATATTTTGCGTTTGTTGTCAATTTGATAATCTCTAAGAGTTGTATCGTATTCGGGATTCAGCATAGAAAAATCTATACCAACCCCATTGCTTACAACACTATTTAAATCGACAACATCGCCAATAGTATATGAAGCTGTTGTAGCTTTTTTAGGAAGAAGACGCATGCTTAAATGGTTGTTTTCAATAGCAACAACTTCGCACTCCACTTCGTCACCAACCTTAAACAACGGATTTTGCAGGGCATAAACTCTGTGTTTGAATCCGTATTGGTCTGAGACTGCATAATAAAAAGCTTGTGAGTTTGGATCAATACATTTATCTGTTATTTTGAAAGGATATGTACAGCCCTCTGCATAAACCTCATGTAGGACGTCTGTGTAATTCTGATCGAATTTTGGTTTGCCACAAGCGTTGTCGCCCAAGTATTCCACATCAATTTCAGTACGATTAACAGATTGATGCTCATATTTTCGCACACGATACTCTACGCCTTCGTACTCAACAACATAACTCTGCCTTCCATTAAAAGTGTCGGTATATTTGACATGCATTATGTATTTCTGGTTAACTATAAACTTTGCCATGATCATCTATAAATTAATTATAAAAATGTGACGGTTGTGATATTCTGTGGTATGAGATTCAAACAGAGTTTACAGAAATAAAAAAACCGTGAAACCTTTTGTTCTTTATGGAGGTTCTGGTAAACCTTAACTACAAACAAGAAAGCTCACGGCATAACCGCAAGCGTTGCATTTTCTTTTGTAGTTAATTTGAAATTTACCAGATTTCCATAAACAAAGAAAAGCGAAAACGCCTTTTTATATGTCTTTAAATTCTTTTAACTTTTTCTGTTTCTTTTATATTTTTTATGATTTAACACTGCAAAGATAATGGATTTTTTGAAAAAAACAATAATATTTTTGAAAATCTTCGAGATTCCTCGCTTTCAACTTCAAATTCCTAACTGATGCAACCACTCCCCGACCTCATGTTTCACATAGCTCTCGCTGATGATATGCGACGGTAACGTTTTCTTCGGACACATTTTCCTATTCTTAAATAGTTTTGCGTAATCGCGCTTGATGTCCTCGCCCAAGAGTTCGTCGTGCTCGGTGTGATGGCACATAACATTATCATTTACAACGAATTTGAATTTCTTGAACTCAAACAAATCCTGCATCGTGAATTTAAATGATGTGGCGCCGTCGCTGCGTCGGGCATGATATGGCACTGTACCGACAGCTCTTTTCAACGACTTCATCGGCTCGATAACAGGATTTATCACTAATTTCGGACCGGTGAAATCGCTGCAAAGCACATAAAAACCGCCCAATGACGTACCTGCCATCGCAAAGACGTCGTTTTCCTTCGCGAAGTCGTTGATTTTCTTAATGGAAGCCCCTGCATGATGGTTTACCTCAAGCGCACACCATTCATAATCAGGATAATAGAGATTCAGGAAGCCCACCGTCTGACTGAACGGCGAGCCTCCGAAACCGTGAATGTATATTATTTTTTTCATAATCATATCCACTTCACTAACGGCAGATCCTGGCGGTTTGGCAGCATTGCGTTTGTCGGGAAGATCCTGAAGGTGTAATTGAATATTCCTGCGTGGTTTATCGGGATGCTGATGTAATATCTCGCCCATCCTTCGCCTGCATCTACCATTTGAAGTGTCTCGACACGTAACAGCTTGTCTATCTTGTCGTTATTCTTATCAGCGAACACCAGCTCCACCCCGATGTCGCCTTTCTTCAATCCCGGTGTCTTCAGCGTTATCTCGGCGATGAATACGTCACCGAATGTCAGCGGACGCACGTCAGGGTCAGGCACCTTGATGGATTCCACCTCGATCTTGTCCCAGTTCGCCTCCACATTGCGTTTCCAGTCAACGATCTCGAATGCCTTGGCGTATCTGTCGGCACGCATCCAGTTGGTGCGCTCGATGAGTTTGTTGTAATACTGGCTGAAATAGTCGTCGAGCATGCGTTTCATGGTGTAGAACGGTGCTATCTGCATCATGTCGTTCTTCATGCACTGAATCCACTCTGTCGGGATGCCTGCTTCATTTCTATTGAAATACAACGGGATAATCTCATTTTCGAAGGTGTTATAAATCGTCTCGGCGTCAAGTTCATCCTGATAGTGCTGGTCGCTGTAGGTGCGCTCCTCTTTGATTGCCCAGCCCGCTTTCTGACGATAACCCTCAGCCCACCAGCCGTCGAGCACCGAGAAATTGAGCGTGCCGTTCATCGCGGCCTTCTCTCCCGATGTTCCCGAAGCTTCCAGCGGACGCGTCGGGGTGTTCATCCAGACATCGACACTCGAAGTCAAAAGCTTGCCTATTTCCATATCATAGTTATTGATAAACAGCACCTTACCGACAAACTCTTTTCGTCTTCCAACTTCAATGATATTCTTAATCAGATCCTGACCCGCCTTGTCGTTGGGATGCGCTTTGCCTGCAAACAGGAATATCACCGGGCGTTTCGGATCGTTGACGATCTCCGCCAAACGTTCAAGATTTCTAAACAGCAGATGAGCGCGTTTGTAGGTGGCAAAACGCCGGGCAAACCCTATAATCAAAGCGTTCTCATTGAGTTTCTCCACCGTCTCGATGATGAGTTTCGGGCTCTCCGAACGGCGTTGCATATCTTCAGTAAGCTTGACCTTGATAAACTCTATCAGATTGTGTTTCAATTCTTTACGGATATTCCAAAAATCCTTGTCAGGAACATTCTGAATCTTTTCCCACACCGTCGGGTCTGACTGGTTGGCAATATAATCCTCGCCCAACACCTTATTATATAGGCGTTGCCAGTTCTTGTCGGCCCATGTCGGGAGATGCACGCCGTTGGTCACATATCCTATATGGTTCTCCTCGGCGAAATATCCTGGCCACATCTGCTGGAACATCTCGCGGCTCACCCTGCCGTGGATGCGGCTCACTCCGTTCACCTCCTGGCTGAGGTTGACGGCCAGCACACTCATCGAGAATTTCTCATTCGGGTCGTTGTGACGCATCCGTCCGAGGTTCATGAAGTCGTCCCACGAAATGTTGATTCTGCCCGGTATTGGTGACAGATATGTCCTCATGATGTTCTCCTCAAAGGCATCATGTCCTGCCGGCACCGGCGTATGCGTC
The DNA here is from genome assembly GCA_937906455.1 of uncultured Bacteroidales bacterium. Classification (GTDB taxonomy): domain Bacteria; phylum Bacteroidota; class Bacteroidia; order Bacteroidales; family F082; genus Limimorpha. The sequence continues at coordinate 25,770 of CALCYT010000048.1, forward strand.
GTGAACAGGGTCGATGTCTTGACGAGTTCTTTCGCCACGTCAAAGTCAAGGTTATGTTTTGCCACGTAGTTGCTGAGTCTCTCGAGACCGCAGAAAGCAGCGTGGCCTTCGTTGCAGTGGTATATTGTAGGCTTGATATTCAATGCGTTAAGCAGCCTGATGCCGCCAATGCCGAGGAACATCTCCTGTTTGATGCGCATCTCGCTGTCGCCGCCGTAAAGCTGTCCCGTGATGGATCTGTCCTCTGGAGAGTTCTGCTCAATGTCGGTGTCGAGCAGATACAGGCTTATCCTTCCCACGTTGACTTTCCACGCCTTCGCAAACACGCTCCGCCCTGGGAACGCAATGCTGATGGTCACCCAGTTGCCTTCGTCGTCGCGCACAGGCTCGAGAGGTAAGGTCGAGAACTTCTGCGGCAGATACTGCGAGAGCTGGTCGCCCCATACCGAAAGCTCCTGGTTGAAGTAGCCATAACGATATAACAAACCGATAGCCAATAAGTTAGCGTTTGAATCGGAAGCTTGTTTGAGATAATCGCCTGCGAGGATGCCGAGACCGCCCGAGTATATCTTCAGCGACTTCAGCAGTCCGTATTCCATGCTGAAATAGGCTATTTTATTGTCGTTTTCAGGCTTCACCGACATATATTTTCGGAACTTGTCATAAACATCATTAAGTTTCCCCACAAACTTCTCATCTTGCTCAAGGCTCTCGATTTGGAACTTCGTGAGGCTCTTCATGAGTGCTATCGGGTTCTGTTCCAGACGCTCAAAAGCCACAGGGTCGATTGACTCGAACAGCTCGATGGCGTCAACATTCCAGCACCACCACAGGTTGTTGGCGAGTTCCTGCAACTTCTTCATCTCGTCCGAATAAACCGGCTCAATCAAAATTTTCTTCCACGTCGGGGCGTCTTGTTTCTTATAGTCAAAATTTCTTAACACTTCTGAATATTTTTTGCTTTGTTTGATATACTCTTTTCCTCCTGATTTTCTGATGGCCAAGTCGTATGCCTCCAAATAATTGGCAATCAACGATTTCCATACAAATTTCGATGCTATTTCCAAAGCCCTTTCAGAATTATCCTTATTCTCCTTTTCAGAATGAGCGGTCATCTTTTCGACAACTTCAGCCATCTTGGAAACAACTTCATCGTCATTGTTTTCATCGCGATGAATCACCGTAACAGCTTCATTATCAATACTTTCGCTCAAGATATATCTTCCGAATCCTGACACATCCATAGTGATTGTCGGGATGCCGTGTGCTATGCTCTCAAGCGGGGTGTAACCCCATGGTTCATAATAAGATGGGAACACCGAGAGGTCGAATCCATAAAGAAAATCGTTGTATTTTATATTGAAGATGCCGTCGTTGCCGTTGAGATAAGCCGGCACGAACATCACTTTCACGCGGTCGCCCTCATTGTTCTGCAAGCCATTCTCGCGCAAAGCGTTAAGCACCATATCCCATTGATAATCATGGATATGATGTGTGCATGGGAAGTCGGTGTGACCAACAATCTCCACCTCTTTGTTAAGGCGGTGCTGAAGGTCTTTCGACGGCCCGGCAATGTTGCCTGGCACCGCAATCACTGCCACTATGTCGCGTTGCAGGTTCTCATCGTGGTTGAGCTTCGCCAACATCTTGATAAACAAGTCGATACCTTTGTTATGGAACTCATAACGACCGCTGTTGATAATCAGCATCGAGTCGCGCGGCACTTCTTTCCCGCAAAGGGCGTCGATGATTGTGAAGATTTTCTCCCTACTCCCCACTCTATTCTCTACACTCTTTTCAATTTTACTTATAAAATCAGAATTTATACCGTTTATTGTAATGAAATCAGGTTTCCTTTCCAGAAACTGCTCACATTCCCCGGCTGTTATCTCGCTCACCGTGGTGAATACGTCAGAGTTTTGTGCCGATTTCATCTCCATCGACTGTTGCGACACAATGTTGAAGCGGCTTGCCATGTTTTGCCAGTTGTATGTTGTCAGCTTGCTGTAAAGTGGCAGTCCGTTGCCGCTGATGGCTCGTCCGAGATATGTCGCATGGGTAGTGAAAACCGTTGATACATAAGGGCAATGCTCTCTTATGTACAGCACTCCCGCGCCTGTCATCCACTCATGGAAATGCGCCACCACATTGTCGTCCGGACCTGCATTCCACTCCACGAAACTCTCGATGACCTTTCCTGCCGCGTATCCGAAAACGACAGGCTCGATATAGTCCCACTGCCCTTGAATCGAGTCGAGCTGATAACGTTCCCAGAGATGTCCAAGTATCTCATTCTTAATGGGATACATCGATGTGTAGTCGATGAGGATGGCTATCGGCTTGGCGGAAATCTTCCATCGTCCGACGCGCACCTTCAATCCCAGTTGCTCCGCCACTTTCTCGCGCCACTCGGCGAACAGCGACGGGTCTTCAACGAAATACATGGTCTCGTGAGCCTCTTTCACCACATCGGGGCCAATGGTAATATAATGATCGTCAAGTATTTGTTTTAATTCTTCTGCTTTTGTTGAAATGACGGTATATATACCGCCCACCATGTTACAAACCTCCCAGCTTGTCTCAAATAAATAATCTGGCTTTTTCATGAGTTAGTCAGTTGTTCAGTTGTTCAGTTGTTCAGTTGTTCAGTTGTTCAGTTAGTCAATATCCAGATAAAACTGACTAACTGACTAACTGATTAACTGACTAACTGACTAACTGATTAACTGATTACCTATTTCATTCTGTTAATAAAATCCGTTAAAATATTCATATAATTGATATAATAATCGTACGGCGAGCCTTGGTGTTTTGTGCACATCGCGGCGAAGTTCTCTGCCGCCTGCAACGCCCGCCAGTCACGCATAAGTTCTTCATCCTTAGAGGCTTTCACCTTTTTAAAATATCCATACAAGGTGTCGAGTGCGTCGTCCTGCATGTCGTTGCCCATCCAGTTGGAGAGGTCACGTTCCTCGTCGCGGCACGACAGCGGGACAGGTGCGTCGAACACTCCCATCGGCTGTAGCTTGTCCACAATCTGATGAGGCGTAACAAATTGAAAATCAGTGTTTTTCAACACGGCGTCAGGCAGATATCTCATGAAGTCGAAAATACCGGTGGAGGCATCCAAGGCCTCGCCAAACGTCTCATAGTCGATGAAGATGTTGACGAGCTCCTCCTCTTCCGGAACGGCATTGAGCCATTTCACGAAATCATCAACGGTGAAGGTCTCGTTGGCAAACTTCAGCGTTATCTCATCGCTCATCTTCCAGTTGCGAAGCATCACCTTTAATTTGGGATTTATCGCATTGACATACAGATAGTTAGGACTCTTCCATCCTAAAACGTGCTTTGCGCCTTCCGTCAAGATGAGGTCGAAGCCCATTTCAGCCACGTCGGCACCTATCTCATTGGAATAGATAAGCTCCGTGTTATGGAATGTCTTCGGTCTGACGCCAAACACTTCTTTCATAAGTCGTTTATGGTCAGCGACATCCATCTTGAAAGCGTCTTTATTCGTCAGCGACGCCACCGAGTGGGAATATGTCTCGGCCAGCACCTCGACATTGCCTGTAGCCACTAATTTTTTAAAGCTCTCCAAGGCATAGGGCGCATACACCTCCATCTGCTCGACAGCCGGTCCCGAGAACGACATGGCGAACTTCATCTTGTTGCCGAGTTCCGCTATCTTATCCATCATCAATTGATTCATAGGCACGTAGCAACGCTCAGCCACACGCTGCATAGTGATGCGGTTCGAATAGTCGTCGTAGTAGTAATGACGTTTTCCGATATCGAAAAAACGATAAGTGCGGAGCCTGTAAGGCTGATGCACTTGGAAATAGAAACATAATGCTCTCATATCTTTTATTCTTTATTTATAGCTTTTTCATACACCGCCTTTATCTTCTTCGCGGCATATTCCCATTTGAGGTTATCGACCTCTTCCTTCCCTTTCTTACGGAAAATATCGTTCACCGCCTTGTATTTGCAGAGACCGTAGATGGCGTCGGCGAGCCCGTTGATGTCCCAGAAATCTACTTTCAAGGCATGCTCCACCACTTCTGAGACGCCCGACTGTTTTGAGATTACGACAGGCACATTAAGCCGCATCGCTTCAAGCGGCACTATGCCAAAAGGCTCTGATATTGAAGGCATTACGAACACGTCGGTCATTGCAAACATCTGATCGACGTCATTGCCTTTCAGGAATCCGGTGAAATGGAAGTTAGATCCGATCTTGAGCTGAGCCACACGTTTTATCATTTTTTGCAAGAGGTCGCCGGTGCCGGCCATCACGAAATGTATGCTCGGGTCAACTTGGAGAATCTTGTATGCCGCCTCCACGAAATACTCCGGACCTTTCTGGAAGGTGATACGTCCGAGGAAAGTCACCACCTTGTTGGTCAGGCCGCTGCGCTCGTATTCATCGAGAGATTTGTCGCTCGGCTCCACCGCGTTATGCACCGTAATGACCTTGTCGGGATTGATGCCGTATTTCTCAACGACGATGTTGCGTGTCCAGTCGCTCACTGTTATCACCAAGTCGGCGGCCTCCATGCCGCGCCGCTCGATGGCGTAAACGTCGGTGTTGATGTTCTCGCCCGAGCGGTCGAACTCCGTGGCGTGCATGTGCACCACCAGCGGCTTGCCCGTGGTCTCTTTGGCAGCGATACCTGCGGAATATGTCAGCCAGTCGTGGGCATGGATGACGTCGAAGTCGTATTGCGTGGCGAGCGAAGACCCGATAAGGGCGTAGCGAGCCACTTCTTCCATGAGGTTTGCGCCGTATTTGCCGGAGAACTCGTATCTCGGCGCGAACACCGAGCTATGGAACCCGCGTGTGGCATGACGCTGTTCCTCCACCATGACCTCGTATTGCTCCGGACCCACATACGGGATGATATTGGAGCCAATCTCCATGTATTGCACTCTGTCCCAATAACTTCGCTCAGTCTCGTGGTCGATGTCAACAGTCACGTCGCTGGCGTTGAGCAGACGCACATTGGTCTGGTCCTCATCGCCGAAGGCCTTAGGTACCACAAAAAGCACGTCAACGCCGTTTTTGGCGAGACCTTTTGTCATGCCGAAGCACGCTGTGCCGAGACCGCCCGTGATATGAGGCGGAAACTCCCAACCAAACATCAAGACTCTCATACTCTCTTATTTTTTTTGACGCGATGAATCGTGTCGTTTTTGTTATCATTCTTCTCGTCAGAAATGCTGGAATTGTCAACGTCGAAACGCGCCATCTCAGCGTCGGTGCTGTATCTCAGCCAGTTTATCACATATTTCAGATACAGCAACGCCGCCACGCTCGTCGATTGCGAGATACATCCGCGAGGCTCATGGGGCGGATTGCCGTCATAAATCTCGGAGATGCTCCCGATGCCGTTGTCAAACACCGTCTGCTCGAAGCCCCGGTACATGTCCTCGAGATAAGGCAATGCTGTTTTTCGATAGAGACGCACGCACAAATCCGTGTAAGGCATCATCAGCCAAGGAAACACCGTGCCGTTGTGATACGCCTGCTCACGCTCGCGATGGTTGCCTATCGTCACGCCCCGATAGTTGACATCACGAGGCGACAACGAGCGCAACCCTCTGATTGTCAGGAGTTCCGAGCGTGTGATGTCAAGGATGCGCTTCTTCATGGTGTCGTTCAGCGGAGAATAACGCAGCGACGCCGCTATCATCATATTCGGACGCACCATCCCGTTTTTCTCGTCTCCGTTGACATAATCGTAAAACATGTCGTTTTGCTCGTCATAGAAGGTCTTCACAAACGATGTCTCGAGTTTCTTCGCCAATTGTTGCCATTTCGCAAGATACGGGTTCTTCTTGTCGGCCACCCTCAGCAACTCCACGCCATAGCGTAACGCATTATACCACAAGGCGTTGACCTCGATGGCATAACCAGTCCTCGGTGTCCACGGCTTACCATCGCAGAACACGTTCATCCATGTCAGGGCAAGGTTTTCATTGCCGGCGTACAGTAGTCCGTCGTCCTGCGCCTTCACGTTGAAGTCGGTGCCGCTGATGAAGCTGTCGATGATTTTTGTTATCACATCGCCGTATTCGCGCCATATCGCTGTTCTCGTCTTACCCAGCATCGACTCATATTTCTGAAGATTCATGAAGAACAGCAGCGGTGAATCGACGGCGGTGTAGTAAAGGCTTTTCTGGTAGTATTTATGCGGGAAGAACGCGCCTTGCATCCTGTTTATGAAATATTTCAGCATCTCCTTGAACGTCTTCTCGTCTTCGTTGGCGAGGCAGATGCCTGGCATTGAGAGGAAGGTGTCGCGGCTGCAGGAGCCAAACCACGGGAAACCCGCATACATCCTGGTGCCCTCGTCACCTCTGATGATAAACTGAAGAGCCGAGTTCTGCAGACAGTGGTCGAAGTCGTCGCATGGGATACGGTGTTCTATCTGGTCTTCGAAATGTTTTTTCAAGATGGCGGGGTTTCTCTCTTCTAAGCCTGCCGACACCACTACGCTTTCGCCGGGTTTCATGCCCACCTCAAAGAAACCTGGCACATAAAGATCTTCTGTGGCCTCGTATCCACGCTCGAACTCTCTGATATAGAATACGTTACGATACCAGTCAGGACAATGGGTGTATTCCGTCGCTTTTGAGAGCTGGAAGCACAGATGGTCGTAATTCTCATACATCTGCCAGGCGGCACCGTTTTTCAGAGGGATGTATTTACGGTTGGCGACGTGGTTCTCATGTGTCACCATGTGGACGTTGCGGAATGCCAGGAACGGCGTGAGCCTCAGCGTGATAGGCTGCGCCGCCTCTTCGAGGGTGTAACGCAGCAACACACGTGACTCCTTCTCTCCAAAAATCAACTCTTTAACGAAAATGGAGCTTCCTATGCGATATCTCATTTTAGGGATAGGCTCGGCGGTGAACTCACGCATGTATTTGTGCCCGCGCGGCGCCACGGTGCCGTCCTGATACTCGTGCACACCAAGGTGGAACTCCTCCTTGTTGGCGATTATCGTCTCGTCAATAGACGACAGCAAAACGTGGTTGTTGTTGTCGAGTTGAGGCTGAGGAACGACCAGCAATCCGTGGTATTTCCTTGTGTTACAACCTATTATCGTTGTGTTATAAAAAGCACCCAAACGGTTGGATCGCAATACTTCCTTGTTCATCGAGAACTCAAGGTTCACTAACTGCCGTTTGTCGAAAGAGATGTATGACATATTTTTTAGAATTTAGAAGTCAGAAGCCAGAAGTCAGAAGCCGGAAGTCAGAAGCCGGAAGTCAGAAGCCGGAACAGACCGTTGGCTAAAACTTTAAATTAACTCGCAAATATAATACAATTAATAATATAAAGCAAGATTTTTTTTACAAAATCGTATTTTTTAACATATATTGCGGAAAAATGCAAATTTTCGAAGAATTTTCGGCAAAAAACAGACAAACAATCGTCAATCCCTACGCTCTATTCTAAATTAAGGCACAACATCCCCCGGAAAAAATAATTTTTTTATTAATTTTTTAATTTTTCCTTATCTTTGCAGCCTAAACTCAACGCATTATCATGACAATAGACCTCTTTGTGCCCTGTCTCATCGACCAGTTTTACCCTATGACGGCCATGAATGCCATCAAGCTGTTGAAGGCGGCCGGCGTCGGGGTGGAATACAATCCGGAGCAGACCTGTTGCGGCAAATTCGCGTTCAACAGCGGGTTTATCGACGAGTCCAAAACGCTTGGAGAGAAGTTTCTGCGCGACTTTCCAAACAGCCGTCCTATCGTGGGGCTTAGCGCGTCATGCGTGGGATTCATCAAGACGAGATACAAGGAGCTTTTCTACAATACCAGCCTCCATTTGGAATACAAGCGACTTGTAGGCAACATATTTGAAATCACTGATTTTCTTGTAAATCAACTGCATCAGGATTATTTTGAGGCAGTTTTCCGGCACAAGGCGGCATATCTCGACTCATGCTCGTCGTTGAGAGAGTTGGGTCTGAGAAACGAGGCGCGCCAGCTGCTTTCAAAAGTCAACGGACTTGAGCTTGTCGAGCTTAGTCATCCGGAGATTTGCTGCGGCATGGGCAAAGGGCTGTTCGCCGTGCAACATGAGGCAATATCCTCATCGATGGCGGGACAAAAGATAGCAGACGCCTTGGATTCCGGCGCGGAATATCTGATTACCAACGACATAGCCTGCCATCTGCATCTCGCCTCATACGCGAAAAAACAAGGCCTGCCTATTGAGATTATTCACATAGTGGATGTCTTGACATCAGGATGGGAGTAGATTCTTCCCAAAAACCGGGATAGGATTTCGACACCACCCCGGCATCATTTATCTCGATGTCGCCAATCCTCAGCGCAAGCGGTGCCAATGCCATGGCGATACGGTGGTCGCCGTGGGAATCAAAGACAATAGGTTGCTTATCGCGTTGAGAATCAATATAATACATCTTTAACTTCGCCAATTCCGTCGCCATAGCCTTGCCTCTGTCCGACTCCTTGTAAACGAGATTGCTCAGTCCCGTGAAACGTGCTTCTACGCCAAGTCCTGCACATGTCGTGGCGATGGTGGGGTATAAATCCGGATTATTGGTGAAATCGAACTGTGGAATAATATTTATATCTGTCTCTACATGGCTGATAATCAAATCATTACCATCTTGGACGGATTTCACTCCAAGTTGCTCGAACCATTTCGCGACAATGGCGTCGCCTTGTGCCGAATCGAGATGAAGGTTGCGTAACGTAGCGCGGCAATTTCTACCCAAGGCAACCATCTCGAACCAGTACGATGCACATGTCCAATCGGATTCAACACAATATTCAACATCTTTATATTCTGACGGTTGCATAAAAATATCACGCCCATTGCGATGGATTTTCACGCCGAATCTCCGCATGATGTCAATGGTCATGTCAATGTAAGGCAGCGACGACAGAGCACCGTCAAGATGCATAGTCACCACGTCGCACGTCGCATTGTGTTCGGACGATGGAATCGTTTTTCTATAACAAGGTGTCGCCATCAATATCGACGAGGCGAATTGCGAGCTTCGTGAAACATCGACCGAAAGCTTGTCAAAGTTCAAGTCACGCCCCTTGATTCTCAATGGCGGAAAGCCGTCTTTGCCCGTGTATTCAATATCAGCTCCGATGTTTTGCAAGGCCTCAACTATCTCATTTACAGGACGTTGCTTCATACGCTCAGAGCCTGTCAGCAACCAATCGCCGTTTCTCAACGACAATGCCGTGACGAGGAACCGCAACACCGTGCCTGCGTTTTGGCAGTCAATAATCGTCGGATTTGCTCGCGAAGTCACATGGATGTTTGAGGTTGACAAGAATTGCAATGTTTTTTTTAATAATTGCGTGTCATCCGATGCCGAAAGATTCTTGACGCGCGGCTCAAAACCTCCGTAATACGCAATCATCAGAGCGCGGTTGCTCTGGCTTTTGCTGCCGACAAGGTTTGCCGTAACATCAAAGTCCTTATTTGCTCCAATAATTCGCATCGTTCATATAATCAATGAGATAGCTTATCGAATCTAAAATATCGACATGCTTCACCACAACATCATAAACAGGTTTTCCGTAATCTTTTATCAGCACAAAACGTATGTCACCGCTTTCGTTTTTCTTGTCATGAAGCATGATTTCAAGCAGTTTCTCTGTCGAAATGCCATTAAAATCAAATCTATTGAAATTTTGCTTATAAACATTCTTATAGTATGATATTATTTCCGGGTTGAGAGCAAAATATTTTTCAGAGAGATACAACGCCGGAACCATGCCGATGGCCACCCCTTCTCCATGAGTTATATTCTCGTGAGTATCAATAAGATATGTCTCAAGTGCATGACCTATTGTATGACCGAAGTTCAGAATCTTGCGCATACCCTGTTCAGTGGCGTCAGCCTTGGTGATTTTATCTTTAGCGTCAATTGCTTGCGCAATAAAATCAGGGCTCAACGGTAATTTAGCGTCCAAGAACGACTTGTCAACGATGAAACCGTATTTTATTATCTCCGCCAAGCCCGACTGCAGTTCACGCTTTGGCAATGTCTCAAGAAACTCGAACAACACCACCACCGCCAAAGGTTTTGAAAACAGTCCGATTTGATTTTTAAGACCTTGGAAATCAATACCTGTCTTACCACCAACCGCAGCGTCAACCATCGCCAACAGCGTCGTCGGGATGTTGATGAAATCGATACCTCTTTGATAACACGATGCCGCGAAACCACCTATGTCAGTTACCATGCCGCCGCCCACATTAATTAGCAGCGACTTTCTATCAGCATGATTCTCAATAAGTTTCGACCAGATATACTGAGCTGTTTCTATGTTTTTATACTGTTCTCCTGCCGGAATCACAATCTTTATAGTATTTGATTTGATTAAATCAATTGTTTTCAGATTCTGCCAGCAACATCTATCAGTGTTCTCATCCAAAAGAACAAACGTTTTTGTATGAGAATCAATTATTTCGTTTAACTTTTCGATATTTTCCTTATAAAGAATCATTTTTTAATATTTTGAGATTTCTCCACTACGCTTCGCTTCGGTCGAAATGACGGCTACACCACTTTGCATTTGACTGTTCGGCTATCGTTGCCATCACCCGTGGTTATCTCCACTTTGATGAAATGTTCGGGCATCAGCGAATCGATTAGCTCAGGCCATTCCAGAAGGCACAGCCGCCCGCTGTAGAAATAGTCCTCATAACCAATGTCATACACCTCCTCTAACTTCTTGATACGATAGAAATCGAAATGGAATATCGAGCCTTCAACTGGCGTAGGATATTCATTCACCAAGGCGAAAGTCGGACTGTTGACCTCGTCTGTCACGCCAAGTTTGTGGCACAGATTCTTAATCAGAGTAGTCTTACCCGCTCCCATCGGCCCATAAAATGCAATAATATTTGATTTGTCCCGCCAAGAAATCAGCAGGTCAGATACTTGGGAGAGCTCGTCAATACTGTTGATATTAAAAACCTTTTCTAACATTTTATTTTCATTTTTTAATGTTTCTCGACTCCACTTCGTTTCGCTCGAAATGACGGGGAGGAACTATTTTGCTTTCAGATGTATGACAGGAATCATCATTTCATTCATAGAGATGCCGCCATGCTGGAACGTGTTCCTGTAATAATTGACATAATAATTGTAATTATTGGGATATGCGAAGAAGTCGTTGGCGCGGGCGAAGACGTATGTTGTGGAGACGTTGACGCGAGGCAGGAAAATCTTCTCGGGGTCTTTCACCTCAAACACCTCTTTAGGGTTGTAGTTCAACGACTTACCGTATTTATACCTCAAATTGGTATTGACAGCCTTGTCGCCCAGAATCTTCACCGGGTTTTTCGCCCACACGGAGCCGTGGTCGGTGGTGACTACTACGTCACAGCCTTTGTTTGCTATGAATTTCATGATGTCGAAGAGTGACGAATGCTCGAACCACGACAGCATGAGTGAGCGGTAAGCCACCTCGTCGTCAGCTAACTCACGAATGATTTCCATCTCGGTGCGGGCGTGCGAAAGCATATCGACGAAGTTATACACTATCACGTTTAACTTATTCTGCATCAGGTTGTTCATCTGCTCATACAGCTTCTTGCCGGCCGCCAAGTTCAACACCTTGTTATACGAATACTTGATGTTTTTTCCATATCTGCGCAGCTGTTCACCGAGAAGTTCGCCCTCAAACTGGTTCTTGGTACCCTCGTCTTCCTCGTCAACCCAATATTTAGGGTAATGACGGCGTATCTCCAGAGGCATCAGTCCGGCGAAGATGGCGTTACGCGCATATTGCGTGGTTGTGGGCAGGATGCTGTAATAGATGTCATCGTCATCAACACGGAAATAATTCTCGATGAGCGGCTGTATCGCCTTCCACTGGTCGTAGCGCAGGTTGTCTATCAATATGAAAAACAAGGGCTTATCATTGTTTTCAAGACAGTTGAACACCTTGTCGCGCATCACGGTATGCGACATTGTCGGCTTGTTGACCGTCTTGCCGGCCACCCAGTCGCGGTAGTTTTTCTCAACATAACGCGAGAACTGCGTGTTCGCCTCGTTTTTCTGCATGAAAAGCACTTCTTTTATGCCTTCGTCGGTCGATTTCTGAAGCTCAAGCTCCCATCGGGTGATATTTTTATACACCCCCGCCCATTCGTCATAATTGAGATTGTTGTTCAAATCCATTCCGATTTTACGGAACTCTTGCTGGTATTTCGACGTTGATTTCTCGTCAACGAGTTTTTTGTTCTCTAAATTGCGTTTCAGTGAAAGCAGTATCTGGTTGGGATTCACCGGTTTTATCAGGTAATCCGCGATGTTGCTGCCGATGGCGTCTTCCATGATACGTTCTTCCTCGCTCTTCGTTATCATCACCACGGGGAGATTCGGGAAGTCGGCTTTTATCATCTCCAAAGCCTCGACGCCTGATATTCCCGGCATCTGTTCGTCTAAGAAAACGATGTCGAAATGCCCGTCGCGCACCATCTCCACCGCCTCGCTGCCGTTGATGGCGGTCTCCACCTCGTAACCTTTCTGCTCCAAAAACATAATATGCGGCCTCAGAAGCTCAATCTCATCGTCAGCCCAAAGAATTCTTGTGTTTGCCATAATTATTTTTTCTATTAGAACGTGAAAGGTGTGCTTTTGTTTTACAATTTTTAAAATAATTTCAGCTGAATAGACATGTTGAACGTTTTACGGTGGTATGGTGACATGCCAAATTCCGCCACAGCGTTCTTATGTTCTATTGTGGGATAGCCTTTATTTTGTTTCCAATTATAGTTAGGATATTGAATATCAAGCTCTTCCATCAGATGGTCACGTGTCGTCTTCGCCAGAATCGATGCTGCCGCTATTGCTTGGTATTTGGCGTCACCACCCACTATGCACTGATGTTTTATGTCATGATACGGATTGAAGCGGTTGCCGTCGATAAGCAGCAGCTCGGGACGTATTGTCAGCCGGTCGATGGCGCGGTGCATCGCCAGAAACGATGCGTTGAGGATGTTTATCTCATCAATTTCCTCCGCTGACACCACACCCACTCCATAGGCGGCAGCGTTCTCCAACACTTTGATTCTCAGCTTCTCACGTTGTCTCTCCGACAGTTTCTTCGAGTCGTCGAACTCAGGGAAATTCATGCCTCGGGGCAAAATAACAGCTGCCGCCACCACAGGTCCCGCTATGCAGCCTCGCCCTGCCTCGTCACAGCCCGCCTCTATGAGATTTTCGGTGAAAAACGGTTTCAGATTCATAATCTTATCCCAAATAATGGCAAATATTGATTCACAATCACAACAACCATCATCACAATTATCAAAATGTCGATAATTTTCGATTTTCTGACATAACAAAACGCCGTCGAGAGAAACACTGCTAACACTATGAATATCAATCCGTTACTCAACACTGGCTGTTTTAAGAACAACATCACTACGCTGAAAAGCATCAGCAACACCGTTGAGCTTGTTTTTTTCCTTGTGCTGATGGAATTGTCGGCGTCTTCAGATTTTATTATCATAAACGACAAAACAAACAAAACACCTACTATTAATAATGTGACGATTTCCACTGTCCCCCATCCCGATGTTTCAAACGATAAATTATTGAATATCAACGTATAAGCCCCTATGTTCTTTATCAGAGTCTTAGTGAAATAAAAAATGGCGAACAAAACAAAATACGGCAGAATGAATCCGACCAAGGGAATCACATACAGACGGAACCCGCGCATACTCATTATCATCATGGATATTAACAGCCAGAGTATCAATATGATAGACGGAAAATAAAACATCGTTGCCAACGACAGGAAAAATCCGGCATTCATCAGATACATCTCAGGTTTTTCAACGAGATAGATCAAATAGACGGTTTGCATTGACATCATTATGAACAGGCCGGCGATGAGGAACGGGTAATATTCCACACACAGAGGCGCGCCGCACACACAAAGCACGAACATCAGCGCTCCTATGCTGCTATTGCGTGTAACCATTTGATTTACAGACATCATCGAGTTGAAGAAGATCACGCTGACAATGAACACGGCGAAGGTGAGAAGCGAGATGAAGAAAGGCGACAAGCCTAAATCGTTTGTCAGGATGTTAAACAATGGCGTTGTCGGATTGTCTTCAAACACAGGCGAGGTGGAGGAAAGAAACACAGGCAGCCATAGTGCCACGATGAGCAGCACTATCACAACAAGTTGTGCCATATACGTGTGTTTGAAGAACTTAAGCATCACAGATTCATTAAGTCCAATCCGATGTCATGACGATAGTTCTTACCCTCAAACACTATCATTTTCGCGTTATGGTAAGCTTTTTCGCGAGCCTCGGCTATTGTTTTTCCGTGCGCTGTCACCGCCATGACACGTCCACCCGATGTAACAATATCATTATCAACGAGTTTAGTGCCAGCATGAGCCACTATACAGCATGGACAGACATTGTCAAGACCCGAGATCCTCATTCCTTTTTTATAACTCTCAGGGTAGCCGCCTGAAACGAGCATCACGGTGACCGATGTCTCAGGATTTATCTCAAAACGAGCCTCATTCAATCTGCCCACGGCGCATTTGTCGAGCAAATCAGCGAAATCGGAGTCGATGCGCGTCATCACGCCCTCGGTCTCGGGGTCGCCCATACGCACGTTGTACTCTATGACGTATGGGTCGCCGCCACAATTCATCAACCCTAAGAAGATGAAGCCTTTATAATCTATTTTCTCGTTTTTAAGACCCTCGATGGTAGGTTTGATGATACGGTTTTCCACTTTCTTAACGAAGTCAGGGGTGACGAAAGGAACGGGTGACACGGCGCCCATGCCGCCGGTGTTAAGACCGGTGTCGCCATCGCCTATGCGCTTGTAATCCTTGGCTTCAGGCAGAATCACATAATGTTCGCCGTCGGTGAGTACAAACATTGACACCTCTATGCCTTTGAGAAATTGTTCTATGACAACTTTTGCGGAAGCGGCACCGAATTTCCCGGACAGCATCTCCTTCAATTCAGTCTTTGCCTCTTTTATGTCATTGACAATCAACACCCCTTTACCCGCAGCGAGACCATCGGCTTTAAGCACATACGGAGCTTCGAGCGTCTCAAGATAATGCAATCCCTCTGTCAGATTATCCGCGGTCACGGTGAGGCATCGCGCTGTCGGGATGCCATATCTCTCCATAAACCGCTTGGCGAAAGCCTTAGAGCCTTCAAGTTGCGCGCCGTTCTTTTCAGGACCGATGATTTTAACATCTTTCAAGTCGTCGTCGTTCTTGAAGAAATCAACAATGCCATCGACGAGAGGCTGTTCAGGGCCGACAACCACGAGATTGATGTTATTTTTCAGCACGACATCTTTAACCGCCTGAAAATCAGCGATATTGATAGCGATATTCTCACCAACCGACATCGTGCCTGCATTGCCAGGAGCGATGTAAACCTTTGACACTCTGTCGCTTTGCGCTATTTTCCAAGCGAGGGCATGTTCACGACCGCCTGAGCCAAGGACCAAGACCCTGCGCTCAACAGCTGTCACATACTGCCACTGAACATCTTTCCAATTCACGGCTTCTTTTTGATTGTCAACATTATACATCACTATTCTTTCCATATTACATATTTTTAAATCAACGATTATGTTAATAAGCTTTCTCCACTACGACTCGTTCGCTATCACATCATACCATTTTTCCGCCGCCTTGTCCCAAGAGAAGTCGTTTCGCCGCACTCTTCCCTTCTCTATCAATGTGTTACGGATATTTTCGTCCATCACAAGCTCCATTGCGCTTGCTATCGACTCTATATTGAACGGGTCAACGAGTAGTGCCGCGTCGCCGGCGACCTCAGGCATGGAGGTGACATTGGAAGTTATCACAGGCACGTCGCATTTGTAAGCCTCTATTATAGGGATGCCGAAGCCCTCAAAATAAGAGACATACACCGATGCCAAGGCAGCGGCTGTAACACGTTGAAGGTCAGGCATCTGCAGATGCCCCACAAACACTACATCGTTTTTATGTATCATAGCGTCGTAAGCCTGCCGGATAGGCTCCGTCCACCAGCGTTTCTCCCCGACTATCAACAACTTAAGGTCAGAGCCGGTACGTTCTTTAAACAAATCGTATGCAGGAAACAGCCGTGCCAGATTTTTCCGCGGATGCAGCGAGCCGACAAACATAAAGTATTGACAGCCTGAAGTATATATATTCCTCACAAGAGCTTTATCCGCCTCTGATATAGGCTTGAAGCCATCGTTGGCACCGTTATAAACCACGTGTATCTTCCCCGGCTCAATCTTGTAATTGTCGATGATGTCTTGTTTTGAAAATTCCGACACCGTTATGATTTTCATGGCTTTATGAGCATATTTCGGGAAGAATTTCTTATAATGCCAGAGTGCCAATCTTGGGAAATCCTGCGGGAAATGCTCGAAGTTAATGTCATGAAACACAGCTATTTGCGGTGTTTTTGAGCGCAGGCTCAGGTAAGCGTCCGGCGACACGAAGACATCGGGTTTTATCTTACGCAGGGCGCGGCGCACCGACATCTCGAAGTAAATGACATACAAAAACGGATGTCGTGCCTGGGGGCACAGCACCACCGGCGTGACATTGTCGCCGAATATGAATCCGGGGTCGGGTTTTCTGTCGAAGAGAAAATAGAACTCGTCGTCGGGATGTGCCTTGACGATACGGCTGAGCGTCTCGCACGTGACCCATCCGATGCCTTCGAGCTTGTCTTTCAACAGCAACCGAGTATTTACCGCTATTTTCATCTAAACACTTTTTGCAAAATTACAAATTCTTTTACAAATATCGACGTTTTTTTTGACATTTGTCATTCCCGTTTCGTCAGCAACCCCATGACATCATTATTTCTTCAATTTTGCGGCGAGATAATATCTGTTCATACGCGCTATGTTAGACACGGAGATGTTTTTCGGGCATTCAGCTTGGCAGGCGTATGTGTTTGAGCAGTTTCCGAATCCGAGAGCGTCCATGCGCGCCACCATTTTTTGCACACGGTCATCCGATTCCACCTCGCCTTGCGGCAGGAGTGCGAGCTGCGACACCTTGGCGCCCACGAAGAGCATGGCGCTTCCGTTTTTACAAGCCGCCACGCAGGCGCCGCAGCCTATGCAGGAAGCGGCATCCATCGACAAATCAGCGTTGTGTTTGTTGATGAGGATGGTGTTGGCATCGGGGACGCCGCCGGTGTGCACCGAGATGTAGCCTCCGGCCTGAATCAGCTTATCGAGAGCCGAGCGGTCAACCATAAGGTCTTTTATTATCGGGAATGCCTCCGAACGCCACGGCTCCACGGTGATGGTGTCGCCGTCATGGAACTTGCGCATGTGCAGCTGGCATGTGGTGGTGTTCTTGAACCTCCCGTGAGGATGTCCGTTGATATATAACCCGCATGCTCCGCAGATGCCTTCGCGACAGTCGTGGTCGAAACTGACAGGGTCGTCACCATTCAAGACAAGACGCTCATTGAGGATGTCGAGCATCTCAAGGAACGATGCCTCCGCAGGAACGTCATTTAATTGATATTCAACGAATTTGCCTTTAGAAGCAGCATTATGCTGACGCCAGATTTTGAGTTTAAAGTTCATAAAGTATTAAAGTTTGTAAAGTTCGTAAAGTTTGAAAGTTTATAAAGTTCGTAAAGTTTGAAAGTATGAAAGTTTATAAACTTTTAACTTTAAAAACTACTTATAGTTTCGTTGTTTTAATTCAACATTCTCAAATTTAAGTTCTTCCTTATGCAGAACCGGCTCATTATCAACGCCTTTGTATTCGTAAGCCGCCACGAAAGCGAAGTTTTCATCATCGCGCAGGGCCTCACCGTCAGGAGTCTGGTACTCAACGCGGAAATGACCACCGCACGACTCGTCGCGCATCAAGGCGTCGCGTGCTATGAGCTCGCCCATCTCAAGGAAATCGGCCACACGCAAGGCTTTTTCAAGCTCGCCGTTCATCCCATTGGCATGCGGCACCTTCACTCGCTGCCAGAACTCTTCTCTCAGTGCTTTTATCTCTTCAATGGCTTCTTTAAGACCCTGTTCGCTGCGTGCCATGCCCACCTTCTCCCACATTATACGCCCCAAACGACGATGGATATTGTCAGTTGTGATATCGCCATTTATGGACAAAATCCGTGTAATCTTCTGATTAACAGCGAGTTCCGCTTCCTCAAATTGTGGAAGGTTTGTCGCTAACGGTTTTTCGTTGATTTGGTCGGCGAGATAGTTTTGTATGGTATAAGGCAGCACGAAATAACCGTCGGAGAGACCTTGCATCAGCGCAGATGCTCCCAAGCGGTTGGCGCCGTGGTCGGAGAAGTTGGCCTCGCCTGCGGCGAACAAGCCTTTCACCGTGGTCTGCAGCTCGTAATCGACCCACAGGCCGCCCATGGTGTAATGAACGGCAGGATAAATCATCATCGGGGTGACGTAAGGATTCTCATCGACGATGCGCTCGTACATCTCGAAGAGGTTGCCATATTTCTCCTCAACGGCTTGTTTCCCAAGACGTTGTATAGCTTCTTGAAAGTCGAGGAACACCGCGCGTCCGGTATTGTTGACGCCATATCCCGCGTCGCAACGTTCTTTTGCCGCGCGTGACGCCACATCACGTGGGACGAGGTTTCCGAAAGCAGGATAGCGGCGTTCGAGGTAATAGTCGCGCTCCTCCTCCGGCATGTCAGTGGCTTTTATCTTACCTTCACGGAGAAGACGGGCTTTCTCAGCGTCTTTCGGCACCCATATACGTCCGTCGTTACGCAGCGACTCGCTCATCAGCGTCAGCTTCGACTGGTATTCGCCGTGAACAGGGATGCAAGTGGGATGTATCTGAGTGAAGCAGGGGTTTGCCATGAAGGCGCCTCTTTTATAGCATTGCCATGCGGCAGAGCCATTCGACGACATCGCGTTGGTGGAGAGGAAGAACACGCGTCCGTAGCCTCCGGTGGCGATGACGACGGCATGTGCTGAGTAACGCTCCATCTCGCCGGTGACGAGGTTTCTTACTATGATACCGCGGGCGCGGCCATCCACGATGACGACGTCCATCATCTCACGACGGGCGTACATCTTCACGGTGCCGCGTTCTATCTCCTTGCTCAACGCTCCGTAAGCGCCAAGAAGCAGCTGCTGTCCCGTCTGCCCTCTCGCGTAAAAGGTGCGTGACACCTGCGCCCCGCCGAAAGAGCGGTTGGCGAGAAGTCCGCTGTAGTCGCGGGCGAAAGGAACACCCTGCGCCACGCATTGGTCAATGATGCTGTTGCTCACCTCCGCTAAACGATAGACATTGGCTTCGCGGGCGCGGTAGTCGCCGCCTTTGATGGTGTCCATAAAGAGACGTTGCACGCTGTCGCCGTCGTTAGGATAGTTCTTGGCGGCGTTGATGCCTCCCTGCGCCGCTATGCTGTGGGCGCGGCGGGGGCTGTCTTGTATGCAGAACACCTTGACGTTGAATCCAAGCTCGCCCAGAGACGCGGCGGCCGACGCACCGGCAAGTCCTGTACCCACCACGATGATGTCGAGCTTACGTTTGTTGGCAGGGTTCACAAGCTTCTGCTCGGCTTTATATTTCGTCCATTTTTCCGTCAATGGACCAGCAGGTATTTTTGAATTTAGTTCCATTATTCTAAACAATTAACCAATAATATATTACAACAGAGGCGAACATCAGCATGATGATGGTGGCGAAAAATGTGCCGAGCCTTTCAAAACGGCGTTTCCACTTGATGTTGCTCCATCCTATCGACTGCATCACGCTGGCGATGCCGTGCGAGAGGTGAAACCATATCGCGACAATCCAAATCAGATACATGATGCTGAAATAGTTGTGTGAGAATATGAATTTTATTTGTTCGATTCCATCTACAGGCTCGTTGCCTCTAAGTTCCTGAAGTTGCATCTTCGACCAGAAGTCGTAAAGATGAAACGCCAACCCGTAAAGCACTATCAATCCTATCACGAGCATGTTTTTCGACGCCCACGACACGTCTTCCGGGCGCTCGTTGACGGCATAACGCCGTCTGCCTCGCGCCCTATAGTTCTGCAATGACAGTATGAAAGCGTAAACGACATGAATCACCATCAAGATGGCGAGTATTATGGTGCCTACGACTGCATACCAGTTGCCGCCGAGAAACTCGCAAATCCAACGGTAGCCGTCTTCCGAGAAAATCGCCACGAGATTCATCGCGCCGTGAAAAAGCAGGAACAGCGTCAAACCTGCGCCGGACACCGCCATTATCAGCTTTTTCGTCACTGAGGAAAAACCTTTTTTACCCATGAAAGAACTATTTTGTTACAGTTTACAAAAGTACAAAATATAATGACAGGATTGAAAAAGATTTACATGATTTTTTTGTTCATTTCGACTGAAGCGAAGCGGAATGGCGATTTTTTTAATTGAAAAGCATAAAGCTTGGAATCAGGCCGAGTTCGTGGGTGCTGATTAGCGTGCCGGCGGCGGAATAACGCAGCAGGTCACCATTTTGGACGTAGTTTTTCGCGTCGGTGATATAAATTTCTCCATTGTCGGGGTTGACCCGCATGCCGTAAAACAGTCTTCCATCGGCGGTAATGAACGGTGTCTCAGGCAGTTGTGCATCATCGACCGACATTTTATAAACATTCAGGGCACTCATGCCGCCGTTCATGAAATACAGCGTCTCCCCCGCCCCATCTATTGCCAATCCGTTGGGATAGCTACCTTCTGAGAGGTCGAAACGCTTGACAATCTGATGGTTAGCAGCATCAATACAGATAATCGCGGGGTCTTGTGGAGCCTCATAACCTCCACTGCACGACACCCAGACATGATTATTCTTGTCAACAACCATTGCATTTGGCTCCTGCGCGACTTCAATTGTCCCGACAAGCTCATCACTCTCACAATCAATCACTTGCAGGGTATTGTTTGAAGCACCTGCAATATAATAATTCGACCAGTTGCTCATAAACACCTCGCCGCCTACTTTTACCATCGCCTCGGTGGCACTGCCTGTCTCAACGAATCGTTTCTCTAAAGTGTTGAGATTCAACGACCAGAAGCCGGGACTTGTCAAATCTGTCACGTAAGCCTTGTCATCGCTGACAGCAAGCATATTTCTCGGCGAAGTGAAGCCATCAATTTTCGCCTTATATAGAATCGTCGCGGCATCCACCTTATAGATATATTTGCTGTTGTTAACGACGATATACAAGTCATCGCCAACCTTTGCCAACGACTGCCCGACATCGCCAATCGGGGCGTTATTCACCTTGAAAAACAGATGGTTTGACACCGAATCGCCGCCGATGTCATAATACGACAGCGACGCATTGGCATACGTAAAAGTGCCTTCATTTAGAATAAAAAGCCCTTCCACCGGATTAATGTGTGGGACATACGGCTCGGCCGCCTCTTTTTTATTGCAGGACGCGAGTGCGACAACAACGCCCAAAAGCCAAATAACTCTTTTCATAACTTGAAAAACTTAAAATTTATAATTCAGACTCACTTCAAAACTTCTGCCGGGCATGGCGCGCCAAAGGATTGCCATGTAATCGACATCAGTGAGATTGTTGATTTTAAACTCAGCGTAAAATTTCCCGATTTGCTTGCCGACGGAGACGTGGCACAACGTATATGAATTCAAGCGGAATCCATAGAATTCATTGGCATTCATGGTGGTTTTACGTCTCCCGGTAAATTCTATGGTATAAGTCACATTCCATGTTGTCCATCTCAGCTCGGCGAAAGCGTTGGCATGATGTAATGGTATGTAAATCAATTGCATACCATCCTCATCAGTAGTGTGACTATAGACGTAATTGCCTGAAGCGGAGAAATGCCAGTTATTGAAGTCATAATTCAGCTTCAAATGTGCCTCGATGCCGTATGCCACCACTGTGCTCACGTTTTCCGGCACCCAATATCTGTATGTCGTCGGCACCCATTGTATCCAGTCTCTGACCTGCGAATAATATGCCCCGAGGCTGCTCTCTACGGAAAAACGTCCGAAAGTCCTCGAAAACATCATATTCCCATCGACAGTCCTGCCGTTTTCCGGTTTCAAATCCGGATTTCCGCCCGGATTCCAATACAAATCATTCAGACTCGGATTTCTGAAATTATGACTGTATCCAGCGTTGATTTTCAAGCCCTTGACAAAAACGGCATTATACGACAATGTGGCTGTCGGGAAAAATCCTGCCGACTCCCAATCGACCCAGTCGTTTCGCAAAGTAAGACGTAAATCAATGGGGTTCAGCACCTTACCTGTCACGGCCGCATAAAACGACAGCACGTCACGGTTTTTCACTCCATCGTAGTTGTTTGACCTTACTTGTTCGCGGTCGTATTGTATTTTCGCGTTTAGTTTCCACGACCGGAACAAATCCTGCTGCAGATCGGCGATCTGGTGAAAAATATCTGCATCGTTTCGCGAGTTGATGTGCGTTACCGGTGTGCCTATGTCGGTGTAAGACTCGAGAAAATAATGCTGTTTCTCGTAAAAATACGCTGATTTCACCTCTATTTTACCTGTTTGCCAATAAGTCTTATAGGAGATAAAGTTTCTTGAATAGCTGTTATCGGTATATTCCTCTGTGTTTCCGTTATTGACATTAGGCATAATCTGCGGGCAGTCGCGCTTACTCCATTGGTTCCACGACACTATGGTTATCAACGAGTTACGCTGTCGCCATTGATATTCCGGCATCAAGCCGAAATCGACGAAGCCGGCTTTTTTTTGCTTCATCACCTGATGCGGGATAACGCCTATGTTGTCGTACTCGAAGTCGTTGTCGCTTGAGGTGCGATAAGCCTTCACCCGCAACAGGTGATTCGCCCATGAGTAACCGGCAGTGATGTAAGAGCCGAAAGTGTTGAAACTGCCGTATGTCTGTTTCAGGTCGAGGACAAGGCCTTCCCCGAAGTGTTGATTTGTCTCGATATTTACCATTCCGCCGAGTCCTCCGCTGTTTGCCGACGTGCCGCTGCCCCATTTCAGGGCCACCTGTTCCGTCATGAACACGGGGATGGTGCTGAAGTCAACCTGTCCGAGTGATGGTGCGTTGAGTTGGAAGCCGTTCCACAGCACGATGGTGTGGCTCGCGGTGGTGCCTCTGAATGAAGCCGTCGCCACGCCGCCCGGACCATACGTCTTGATGAAGACAGGGCTGTGTTGTATGAGCAGCTGCGACATTGTGATGGTGTTGAGACGTTTGAGCAGAGCGGTATCCATCTTGCGTTCCATCGCCGCTTCCGCCGAGTTACGCCGCACAATGCCGGCACTGACCTCGACGGTCTGCAGCACTATCGTGTCTTGCGCAATCAAGGCAAAAGACATGCCAAGAAACAGTAACACAAACAATTTCTTCATCATAACATGAATTCTCCGCCCGACTTTTATCCCGAAAGTCTCAATAGCCGTTATTTTCAGGCAGGTCTTCTGACTCACTTCTTACGCCCGCGTCTTCCCGTTTATGTGGGATAAACAGTGACATCTGCGGGTGCTACGAAAGCTTACAGCAGCGGGAACTGTACGGGATTTCCACCCGATTCCCTATTAAGCCTTGCGGCACCTGAAATCGGTTGCAAAGATACTAAAAATAGTTGATTCAAACTACTCTTGCAAGATTTTTTTTCCTTGAGGATATTCTTTGGTCTTGCCTTTCTGCTCTCCGTTTTTGAATGTGGCCTCTTGTCTCACGCTTCCATCCTCATAAAACTCGTATGCATGGCCGTTTTGTACATTGTCGGCAAACATTTTCCGTGTCTTCACGACGCCATTTTCGTAAAATGTCTCCTGCAAGCCATCAAATTTCCCGTTTTTATAGGTGTATTTGGCGACCATCTCACCCTGAGTCTTGTCTTTGTTGGCATACCATATCGTTACGCCGTCACGCTGACCGTCTTTATAGTTCGAGGTCTCCATAATAGTGCCTTTGTCATAATATTTTGTTGATTCGCCATTCATCTTACCAGCTTGATAATCAACATTTTCCATCACGATAGCATTCTTAAATCTCAAATATTTGCCATCCATCACGCCGTTTTTGTATTCAACTTTCTTACCGATATTGCCTTGTTTGTCAAAATCGATATAGAGACCTTCTCTTTTGTCGTCGGCAAATTGAATGATAAAATGCGGCAACTCCGTATTGGCATAAGTCTCGGTCCAAGTGCCGGTTTTTTTCCCGCCGAGCACCGGTCCGTAAACTTTCACACCTTTATTAATATTGACATAAGTGCCATCCGGTTGGTCACTAACGACAATTTTATCTATTGTTTGTGCAAATCCAACAGCACAAAGCATTGACAATAAAACAGTTACAAATACCTTTTTCATAATTACATCATATCATTGTTAAGATATTCATCTATAGCTTTTGCGGCTTTTTTGCCTGCACCCATGGCGAGGATCACTGTGGCGGCTCCGCTCACCGCGTCGCCGCCAGCGAACACGCCGTGACGTGTGGTGCGTCCGTCCTCCTTGGCGAGGATACATCCGTGACGGTCGGCGTTCAAGCCCGGTGTCGTCCTGAAAATCAACGGGTTAGGCGAGGTGCCGAGTGCCATGATGACCATATCTACGTCGAGGGTGAACTCCGAGCCTTTTATCTCCACCGGACGTCTTCTGCCCGAGGCGTCAGGCTCGCCAAGTCCCATTCGGACACATTGCATGCCTTTGACCCAGCCGTCTTCATTGCCGAGTATCTCGACAGGGTTGCAGAGCAGGTCGAAGACGACGCCTTCTTCCTTAGCGTGATGCACCTCTTCGGCGCGTGCCGGGAGCTCAGCCTCCGAACGACGGTACACCACATGTACGTCGGCACCGAGACGCAAGGCGGTGCGGGCCGCGTCCATGGCGACGTTGCCGCCTCCCACCACAGCCACTTTCTTGCCTATGTAATTCGGCGTCTCATAGCCTTCTTTATATGCGAACAAAAGGTTGTTTCTTGTGAGGAACTCATTGGCAGACACCACGCCGCAGAGGTTCTCGCCCGGGATGTTCATAAACTTGGGCAGACCGGCGCCTGTGCCGATGAATATCGCATCGAAATGCTCGTCTTTCATCAGGTTCTCAATCGAGGCGGTACGACCTATCACCACATCCTTGAAGAAATGGCCTCCGAGACGCATCACGTTTTCAACCTCATGACGGACGACGGTCTCTTTCGGCAGACGGAACGAAGGGATGCCGTATGCCAACACGCCGCCGAACTCATGCAGAGCCTCGAACACCGTGACGTCGTAGCCTCTCACGAGAAGCTCCTTGGCGCATGTGAGACCTGAAGGGCCGGAGCCGATGACAGCCACGCGCTTGCCGTTTTTCTTGACGGGCTTGGTGAGGTTGATGTTGTTATCACGTGACCAGTCGCCCACAAAACGCTCGAGTTTCCCGATGGCTATAGGCTCGTATTTCACGCCCATCACGCATTTGCCCTCACACTGTGTCTCCTGCGGGCACACACGGCCGCACACCGCCGGCAATGCCGAGTCCTCATCGATGATTTGAGCTGCGCCGAGGAAGTCGCCTTCCGACACCTTTTTCACAAAGCCCGGGATGTTGATGTTCACCGGACAGCCCGTGACACACTGAGGGCGGCCGCATTGCAGACAGCGTTGTGCCTCCACTATGGCTTCGTCGGCAGTGTATCCGAGACACACCTCGTCGAAGTTATGGGCGCGTACCAACGGGTCTTGCTCAGTTATCTTAACGCGATGTTTCTTGTCGCGAGGCTCATCAATGATGCCGCCCACATGACACTTATGATTCTCCGCCTTCTCCTCCTTTTCAAGTTGCTTGTGCGCCACCACGTTGTTGTACATCGACTGACGTTTCATGGCTTCCGCGAAATCGACCTTTGAGCCGTCGAACTCCGGTCCATCGACGCAGGTGAACTTGGTCTGACCGCCCACGCTGATACGGCAGGCGCCACACATTCCGGTGCCGTCAACCATGAGGGCGTTCATCGACACCGTGCATTTGATGTTGAGTTTCTGCGCGAGCTGGCACACGAACTTCATCATAATCATCGGGCCGATGGCGATACATTCGTCATAATGATTGCCTTGATCCACAAGACGTTGCAGCATGTCGGTGACCACACCTTTATATTCAGAGCTGCCGTCATCGGTGATGACGTAAAGATTTGACATCGATGAGAGCTCGTCTTCATACACGAGGAGGCTGTGTGTGCGCGCTCCGATGATGACGTCGGCCTTCACACCGTTGTGGTACAGCCACTTCACCTGCGGGAAGATAGGTGCGATGCCCACGCCGCCACCGATGAAGACGTATTTCTTGGTCTTGCGTTCCTCATACGACATGTGTATGAACTCCGACGGACGGCCCAGCGGACCTACCACATCGAGGAATGTGTCGCCCACCTCGTATTCCGCCATCTGACGGGTGGAGTTTCCGATAGCCTTGAAAACAATAGTCACGGTGCCGTTCCACGGGTCGTTGTCGCTGATTGTGAGCGGGATACGCTCGGCCTTTTCTGTCATTTTGATGATGAGGAACTGTCCCGGAAGAGCTGCCCTCGACAGACGAGGCGCCTCGATTTCCATCATGAAAGTGTCCTGTGCTAATTCTTTCTTGTTGACTATCAGATACATATCTTTGAATTTTTAAATTTTTCGACTTAAAAACATTAGTTTAGAAACTACAAAATTAGAGTATTTTTTTAATAAATACAAGATTTTTTTAAAAAATATCCTTTTTTAGACCTTAGATTTTAGGGGGAGGGTGTATAAATGAAGGCTGAAATTTTCACCTATTAAAAACAGGTGTGGAATTTTTGAAAAATAAAAAAAGAAATTTAGCTTGTGATGGTGGTTTCAACTAATTTTATTATCTTTGCGGTTTGAAATTTTGAAATAAAACTTAACAAAATGAAAAGATTTTTACTATTTGTCGGCATTTTTGCCTTAGCGATGGGTAAAATGTCAGCTAACCCGGTCGATGCTCAGCACGCCAAGCAGATTGGAAGCAGTTTCTTGAATGTCAAAGCTCTCAAGACTGAGCTGAACCTACAGCTTGTTTACACCTCAGCGACACGCGATGCCGTTGACTATTATGTTTTTAACACTACTGACAACAACGGATTCGTTATAGTTTCAGGCGACGACTGCGTGAAGCCCATCCTCGCCTATTCCACCACAGGCTCATTCAATCCTGAGGATGTCGCGGAAGGTTTTGAGTTCATGCTCAACAGTTTCCGCAGCGAAATACAATATGTCCGCGAGCACGGCATGGAAGCCACTCCGGACATACGGGCGGAATGGAAATCGGTCTCGTCGTGCGGCCAACTAAACCCCAACCGGCAGTCACGCATGGTGGTCGGCCCGTTATGCCAGACCACATGGAACCAGAACTTCCCGTGGAACAGCCAGTGTCCCGAAGACCCCGACGGCAACGGCGGTCATGTCTATGCCGGATGTGTCGCCACGGCTATGGGCCAGGTGATGAAATTCTGGGACTATCCCGGCCGCGGAATGGGTTCGCACACCTACAACCCAAGCGGCTATCCACAGCAGACCGCGAATTTCTGGGCGACAGATTACCATTTCGAGCTGATGCCTAACGCCCTTGACTCCACCAGCACTGAGGAGGATTATTTCTACATCGCTCAGTTCCTGCATCATTGCGGCATTGCCGTGGATATGCAATACAGCGGCAACGGCAGCGGCGCTTATTCACAGGATGTGCCGCCCGCACTCAGCAATTACTTCGGCTTCTCGACAGGCGAATATGAGACTTTGGGCTATTGGGGCTGGAGTTGGTACTCCAACGAGGAATGGGCACAGATGCTTAAAGACGGCGGCTTGGATGAGAATATCCCTCTGTATTACAGCGGCAGCGACGATAGCGGAGCCGGCGGACACGCCTTTGTATGCGACGGCTACGATGAGAACGACTACTTCCACTTCAACTGGGGCTGGAGCGGCCGCGACGACGCATGGTGTCCTATCGGAGCACTCAACACCACGAAATATGCCTTTAACGACATGAACTCATTCATCGGACATATCGTTCCGCAAAATTCGGATTATTACCTGAGAGCCGACAGCGTGGTCAACTTCACCGTCACCGAAAACGATGATTTCAACGGCGTCACGCTCCGTTGGGACAACCCTTCAACAGACTTGAACGGCAACACTCTCTCCGACATCGACTCGATTAGCATCCGCCGCAACAACCAGGCTTTAGCCACTTTGACCGACGTGGGAGTCGGTGCTGCCATGAGCTATGACGACATCGGCTTGGAACCAGGTCTTTACGAATATGCCATCTATGTTACCACATCAGCAGGCGTGAGCCGTAACGTGTACCGCACCGTCCTCGTGGGCGAGAAATGCGATATAGTGTTCCAGCTCCACGATGCAGGCGGCAACGGCTGGAAAGGCGCGGCCATCAGCGTGGCAGATGAAAACGGCCAGCGTATCGCCGTCATCACCATGACGGAAGGCTCGGAACAGACAGTCACCATGCCGCTTCTCAGCCAGAATCTCAGCTTCATCTGGAACCACGGATGGTATCATACCACCGCACAATACGACACCGACGACGAGTGCTCTTTCAACATCTACGATGGCGACGGCAATGAGCTTTACGCCTCCGATGAACTTGAGGACGGAGTGTTCATGACGTATGAAAATAACTGCGAAGGCGGCAATGACGAGGTGTCTGAGCTTTCAGCAAGCGACATGCGACTCTATCCCAACCCGACCGACGGAATCTTGAGAATTGAAAGCGAAGGCACGATGAACATCAGCGTGCTTAACGTGTTAGGCCAAAAGATTCTTGAGATGGAAGCCACCGACAACGCCACAATCGACTTAAGTGACTGTGAGACAGGCATTTACATGGTCAGAGTCGAATCTGCTAACGGCATCAGCGTTCAAAAGGTTGAGGTGAAAAGATAGTTTACGGTTTACAGTTTACGGTAAAAAGAATTGGGGTTACGAGAGTGATTCCAATTCTTTTTTGTATCTTTGCAAAAATTTAAAACATTATATTATGGCAACAATAAAAGGAACTTACAAAGGCAACTTGCGCAACGAGATGACGCATATGCAGTCGGGAAACACCATCATCACCGATGCTCCGACCGATAACCATGGCAAGGGTGAAGGCTTCTCCCCCACCGATTTGGCATGTGCCGCATTGGCAGGCTGCATGATGACCATCATGGGAATCACTGCGCAGAGCAAAGGCTTCAACATCGACGGCGCCACCTACGAAGTCCAGAAGACGATGGCCTCAGAGCCGCGCCGCATCGGACAAATCGACATCGTGATAACATTCCCCAAAAACGACTACACCGACGCCCAAAAGGCGATGCTCAAACGTGCCGCCGACACCTGCCCGGTAGGGAAATCGCTGCATCCGGAGGTGAAAATTAATTTGGAAATGAGGTTTTAAGACTTGTCTAAATTTTATTAAAAAGTTTGAGGTCACAGATTGTGACTGTTTAACTAAGTCGTAAAGAATTTTGCATCTACTAAAAACAATATTCCGATATGGTTTTTTGCCGGATTTTCCATATTGGAATATTGTGTTTTTGCGACAACCATTCCTTGACACAGATTAATTTACACTCTCTTACATGTCTCTTATCGAAAGTCCTCTGGTTTCAACAGAATAGTCTTTGAAGGCATGCGTAGCATTAATAAACGAATCCGTCTTCCTTATCAACTGTTCAACTCTCAACTCATTATAATCTTTCTTTATCTCATAAAACATCACTTTATTATCCAACTCATCTGCAGCAATCAAATCAATCTCATCATGGCCTTTACGATCCCACCACCTGCCAATACGAGTAAATTGCCCCGATTCAACGGCTTTCGCATAAAAATAACGTTCAAGCATCAAACCGCTGAAAGTGTCGTAATCGCGCATGATTATCTCTTTCAATTTCTGATAATTCTCTATCTCAATGATGTAGCTATACTTGAAAACAAATCTAAACCAAAAACTATAAAATGCGTCATCAAGTTCATATCTCACATTTTTCGATGAAGATTTTTCAAACATCGGTTGGCGTTTCTTCAACAGTTCATATTCGCGTTCCAGATTTGTAAGATAACCGCCGATTTCTTTGCCAATAACATTTTCAATCTCTGTTCTGGTGTTGCATCCTCTTGCAACGCATGAGAGGATGGAGAAATAAACACCATAATCCCTGCCAAACTCTTCAATAAGACTATTCTTTCCTTCGTTAAGCATTGGCGAATTTGGACTTATTATATAGTCAATCATTGCCTCTTTGGTCAAAGCCTTGGCATCTACCAATAGCTGTACATATTTAGCAACGCCACCTGTAAATGAAAATAACGACAACAAATCTTCATTTGTATAATCAGGATTGGCATCAGCCAAAATTTGTTTTAAAACCAACGGACGGAAAGGCTTAATACGCAACTCACCAGTGCCACGACCATAAAGAGGCTCTTTCTTGTCTTTGAAAATCTTGTTCATCATCGAATAAACCGAACCGCAAACAATTAAATTTATATGCGAAGTCTTCTCATATTTGTCCCAAACACGCTGCATATCACTGAAGACTGACGAGTTCACCCTGAAAAACTCCTGAAACGCATCGATCACCAACGTGAAATGCTGTTTTTGGGAAACCTCCATAAGCCATTCGAAAATATCAATAAACCTATCACATTTACCCAACATTGAAACATCTAAAACTCGTTTAATCTCATCAAGATACGACTCACACAAATCGCTTTCCGACTTCCGCGCCACAAAGAAATACAACATCGGCTCACCTTCATACGCTTTCAGCAACAACGATGTCTTTCCAATACGTCTGCGCCCTGTAACTACAGTAAATCTTGCATTATCAGCAGACTGTCTGTAAACTTTGTGAAGGTAATCCAACTCTTCCAATCTGTCATAAAACTTCATATTTCTCCTTTCGTTTGTTCCGAAACCATCATTTCCGAAATAGCTGTTTCGTATAATAATTTTTTGCAAAAATAAACATTTTCGGTGAATAATCGTTATAATCACCGAAATTTTTTCGGCAAATAGCTGGATAATTCACCGAAACAGCAAAAAAATTGTGGGAACAGAACAATTCCATTCCCACAATTCATATTAATTAATAAGGTAAGGGACGCATTCGATGCGTCCCTATCGATTAATCGTTGTACTCAGCCAAGACCTCTTTCACCTTGTCGGGTGTCAGACGGCCATAGACCTTGTCACCAATCATAGCGACCGGTGCAAGACCGCAGGCGCCCACGCAGCGGAGACAGTTCAACGAGAACTTGCCGTCTTCTGTTGTGCCACCGACTTCGATGTTGAGCTGGCGTTTCAGCTCGTCCAACACCTTCTCCGCGCCACGCACATAGCAGGCGGTACCAAGACACACCGAAATAGGGTGTTTGCCCTTTGGCGTCATCGTGAAGAATGAGTAGAACGAAACGATGCCATAGACTCTTGACACGGGGATGTTCAACTCCTTAGCAACAAGTTCCTGAACCTCTGCCGAGAGATAGCCGTACTCACCCTGTACCTTGTGAAGCACGTTGATAACCTCACCACCGTCATTACGGAACGACTTGCAAACATCCTTAATGAAGTTGATTTTATCTTCTGATAATTTAATAACTGCCATAATATTCAATTTTTAATTTTCCAACAATTATTTTTCGCTAATCTCAACATGTTCTGACTTGTCGAAATAGTGTGTATGCAGCAGCTCATGCGACTTGTGGCTGCATGGCTCGCCGAAGTACTCAGCGTACAGCTTCTTGATTGACGGGTTCTCGTGTGACTTACGGATCGGTTTGCCCTCGTCTTCACGATAGATAGCCTCTGCACGTTTCCTGATGATTTCGCTGTTGCCATGGTGATATGGCTGACCTGCTCCACCGACGCATCCGCCGGGGCATGCCATCACCTCGATAGCGTGGAACTGTTCCTTGCCTTCGCGCACTCTCTCGAGGAGCTTGCGGGCGTTGGCCAGACCATGGGCGATACCGATGTGGATAGGTGTGCCGTTGAAGTCAACCCAAGCGTCACGGACGCCGGCGATGCCACGAAGCTCGGTGAACTCAACCTTCTCAAGCTTCTTGCCTGTGAACACCTCGTATGCTGTACGTGTGGCAGCCTCGATAACACCACCAGTGGTACCGAAGATGACAGCGGCACCTGTTGACTCGCCGAGCGGATCGTCGTAGTCCTCAGCAGGCATATCCTTCAAGTCGAGGTTGAACTGCTTAATCAAGCGGGCTAACTCACGTGTCGAAAGGACGTAGTCGATATCAGGGTTACCGTCTTTATAGAACTCCTTACGTTTGCTCTCGTATTTCTTTGCCAGACAAGGCATGATGGAAACGACGACGAGGTCTTCACGGTTGATGCCCATCTTCTCTGCCCAATAGTTCTTCGCCACTGCGCCGAACATCTGCATAGGTGACTTGGCTGTTGAAGGGACGTCGAGCATATCAGGGAAGTTATGCTCAAAGAAGTTGACCCAGCCTGGGCAGCATGATGTCAGGATAGGAAGTCTGACGCTCTTGTCGCCCTTCATGAACTTGCTGATACGGCCGAGGAGCTCTGTACCTTCCTCCATGATGGTAAGGTCAGCAGCGAAGTCGGTGTCGAACACATAGTCGAAGCCGAGGCGGCGCAATGCTGCTGCCATCTGGCCTGTGACGATGCTGCCTGCCGGCATGCCGAACTCTTCGCCGAGGGCGACACGTGTGGCAGGAGCTGTATTGACGATGACGGTCTTCTTAGGATTGTTGATGGCTGCCATCACTGCGCGTGTGTCATCGACCTCGCTCAAAGCGCCGACGGGGCACACCTGCACGCACTGACCGCACATCACGCATGGCGAGTCGGTGAGGTCTTGCTCGAAAGCAGGAGCCACCACAGCCTGGAAGCCGCGGTTCACTGCCGACAAGGCACCGACGGTCTGTATGTTGTTGCACACGTTCTCGCAACGGCGGCACATGATACATTTGTCGATGTCGCGTACTATTGAAGGTGACATATCCTTACGGTATGTCGATTGTTCACCTTGGAATGGGATGTCGCGGATACCGAGGTTCTGCGCGAGCTTCTGGAGTTCGCACTGTCCCGACTTGGCGCATGTCAAGCAGTCTGTCGGGTGGTCGGAGAGTATCAGCTCGACCACGGTGCGGCGGGCGTTGATGACGCGCGCGCTGTGTGTCAACACCTCCATGCCTTCTACGCAGTCCGTAGCACATGCCGGAGCAAGGTTACGACGCGGACGGCCGTTGAAGTCTTTGACCACTTCCACAACACAAACACGGCAGCCGCCTGGTTTGTTCTCAAAATTCATTCCTGCCAGCTCGAAATAGCAGAGGGTAGGAATATGAATACCGGCCTTACGGGCAGCTTTCAAAATTGTTGTGCCTTCTTCGACCTGAATCTGTTTGTTATCTATTGTTACATTAATCATATTATTATCTCCTCCACGATTTTATTTGACAGAAATGGCATTGAACTTACATCTGCTCATGCAAGCGCCGCACTTGATACACTTGGTTGTGTCGATTTCCATTGACTGGAGCTTGTGACCAGGTGCTGTATAGCTTGTCCTTGAGATGGCTTCCGCCGGGCAGTTCTTGGCGCATGCGCCGCAGCCGATACACACTTCCTTGTCGATGACATAGTTCATGAGTTTCTTGCAGACACCAGCGCGGCACTTCTTATCGACGACGTGCTCAACGTATTCATCCCAGAAGTTGTCGAGTGTTGACAGAACCGGGTTTGGTGATGTCTGACCGAGACCGCACAATGCCGTGTCTTTGATGACGGCAGCGAGGTTACGGAGCTCCTGGAGGTCGTCCATGGTTCCGTTGCCTTCCGTGATCTTGGTGAGGATTTCGAGCATTCTCTTGTTACCGATACGGCATGGCGAGCATTTGCCGCAGCTCTCCTCGCATGTGAACTCGAGGTAGAACTTGGCGATAGCCACCATACATGATGTGTCGTCCATGACGACCATACCGCCTGAGCCCATCATTGAGCCTGCCGCCATCAGTGAGTCGTAGTCGATAGCTGTGTCTAAGTGTTTCTCTGTCAAGCAGCCGCCTGAAGGACCACCGGTCTGGACGGCTTTGAACTTACGGCCGCCCTTGATGCCGCCACCGATTTCGTAAATGATGTCGCGGAGGGTTGTTCCCATAGGCACCTCGATAAGACCGACGTTGTTGATCTGACCTGCCAGGGCGAACACCTTTGTTCCTTTTGACTTCTCCGAACCGATTGATGCGAACCAGTCGGCGCCCTTTGTGATGATGATCGGGATGTTGGCGAATGTCTCGACGTTGTTCACGTTCGACGGTTTTGCCATATAACCTGAAACAGCCGGGAATGGTGGTTTCAAAGTAGGTTCACCACGTTTGCCTTCCATCGAGTGGATGAGAGCTGTCTCTTCACCGCAAACGAATGCGCCGGCACCGTAGCGGAGTTCTATATCAAAGTTGAAGCCGCTGCCGAGGATGTCGTCGCCAAGGAGACCGTATTCACGGGCCTGAGCGATAGCCACCTGCAGACGGTGGATTGCCAATGGGTATTCAGCGCGGATATATACGAGACCTTTTGTAGCACCGATGGCGTAGCCGCAGATGGCCATTGCCTCGATGATGGAGTTCGGGTCGCCTTCCATGATGGAACGGTCCATGAACGCGCCCGGGTCGCCTTCGTCAGCGTTGCAGATGACGTATTTCTGGTCGGCCTGGTTCTTTGCGCAGAGACCCCATTTCACGCCTGTCGGGAAGCCCGCGCCGCCACGGCCACGGAGACCTGACTTGGTGATTTCGTCGATGACCTGCTGTGGTGTCATCTCGCCAAGCACCTTAGCGATAGCTTCATAACCACCGCGTGAGATGTATTCATCGATGTCTTCCGGGTTGATGAAACCGCAGTTACGCAGAGCTATACGGAGCTGTTTCTTATAGAAACCCATGTGCTTCGAGTCGGCGACATGCTGTTTGTTTTCCGGATCGAGATACAAAAGGTCGGTAACCTTACGACCTTTGATGATGTGCTCGTTAACGATCTTCTCGACATCTTCAGGTGTAACCTGAGTATAGAAAGTGTTGTCAGGAAGCATCTTCACGATAGGGCCCTTCTCACAGAAGCCGAAGCAACCTGTTCTGATGACCTGAACTTCATCTTGCAAACCCTTCTCTTTCAAGACTTTTTCGAAGTTTGCCATGATCTCATCACTTGCAGATGCCTTACATCCGGTACCGCCGCAGCAAAGCACGTGCGTTTTGATTTTTGTCATATAAAGTCCTCCAATTTAGAATGAATGATTAGATTTTCTCATAGTTGACGGGGATGATGCCCTCGACGAGCTCGTTGTTCATGACATACTTCTCAAGGATCTCGTCTGCGCGTTTGTTGTCAACGTGGCCGAAGACTATCGGGTCTTTGCCCGGGACCTTCACCTCGATGGTCGGTTCCGCGTGGCAGTAGCCCATGCAGCCCGTCTGGGTGAAGACAACGCCGAGTTTCAACTCGTCAGCCTTCTCCATCATGTGTTCCATGACCTGTTTTGCGCCGGCGGCGATACCGCAGGTTGCCATAGCGACTTTCACCTGAACCATTGCGTCAGGGTTGTTGCTCTTCTCACGAAGGTCGAGATTCGACTGTAATTTCTCTCTCATGGCCTTCAGTTCTGCCAATGATTTTACTTTTGCCATATTTTGTAAAATTATGTTAATGAATGATTTATGAAATTTTTGCCTATATTTTCAACATATTTTATCAATTGGCAAATATACAAAATCTTTTGAAACAAAAAAAATTTATTGAAAATAATTTTCCGAATATAGATTCCGAATCAAAACGCGATTTAAGTTTGCAGAGAAAGATAAAATTCCTGATATGATATGGGATGCGGAAGCCTGATTTTTTCTTAGCCTGCGATTGATTTTGTATTCGTTTATTCCAATAACGTTTCTGTTCCTTGTTCTATTGCTCAGGTTTGGTGTCCTTGCTACAGATGCGCGACATGCAGCGGTGGCGTTGCGTGGGAGTGAGGCTGTCGGGCATGGGGCTAATATTTGATTGTTGTATAGTTATATCCGTCTTCAGACACCTCAATTGTATTTTCATCAACAATGTTGATGTCTTTATAATTAGCCCCACTTGGATTTGCACCAAACTGTCTGGCAAATCCCATCAAACCATTGCAAGTATAAATGTGAAAACGTTTTTCGTGCAAATGAAATGTCTCGTCCACAAAACAGCCTAAACATTCGTTCTTACGGTTGATATAAACAACTTGTTCTTTCCCTTTCACTTTCTTGAACATGATGGCGATATCATTTTTGTCAAACAATCGGTAAGGGTAAGTGTAATCAAATGGAATCACCACGTTGTTTTGCATGTTGATGAATCCTGCTTTGCTGCCTTTTTGGGCAAAAGCATAGCCTTTTTCGTCAAATTCGCCCAATTTCTTGTATTCGAAAGGAATTATAACCTCACGATTAATGTTGATAACGCCATACAAACGATTACTTGGAGACAGATTCACGCTTTTAGGTACACTGGCGAAAATATGTCCGTCATTGCTACAAGATTCAAACGTACAATTATCGTCATCCTCCAATAGGATTGTTGACAAGTCGATAGAAAAAATGGTAGTATGATAAGAACTGTCTTTGATAAGTACAAATCTATCAAAACTGAATTGTATATCCCTACAATTACCATGATTGACAAGCCTGTTCAAATATCTGTCAATAATATTGTATCCCCCTGTGCCATAGAAGTCATATATCCAGAACAATGTATTCTCACTGTTTATGGGCTTGCAATTATAATCAGGAAACATTGCCTTGATTTCATCGGGAGAGTACTCTTTCTCAAAGGACGATGGAGCGACCAACAGCGGGATGG
Organism: uncultured Bacteroidales bacterium; assembly: GCA_937906455.1. Classification (GTDB taxonomy): domain Bacteria; phylum Bacteroidota; class Bacteroidia; order Bacteroidales; family F082; genus Limimorpha. Next base: position 62,716 of record CALCYT010000048.1, read on the forward strand.
GTTCTTCAACGTATTCCTTATATTCGTATCCAAGATATGGCTCATCAGGATTGCTTCTGCTATAAAGAGTACCATTCCGGGAAAAGAACAAGGGATTGTTTTCATCAACATCTATGTATGGGACACATTCTTCAGGAACATCTATACATTCCTCGTAAAAGAAATCTTTGGCAATTTCTTTCATTGTTGATGGGAAGTAAATGTAATTGTTTTGATGTGTAAAGACATTCCATTCTATCGACTCAACACCTTCGGGGAGAATCACTTTTTCGATGTAATTGCAATGAAATGCGTCTGAACCTATTTTTTTCACCGAAGATGGTATGGATATTTCCTCAATTTCGTTATACTCGAAACAACTTGGTAATTCAAAAGATTCACATTTGGAACAATGGACAAGCACCCTGTGGTCAGGGGAATAAACATTGCCGTTCTCGAACACAAATACATCTGTATGTTCTTTGTTCAGCAGAAGTATCTCCATAAGACTCGGTGTTTGGTCAAAATCAACATCAGAAGAGACATTCTGCCACAACTCATTTTCTTCTTTTTCTTTCACAGAAAACCCCGAAATATCTATTTGTTGCAGTTTCAAGTTTGCCAATGCCTTGTCGAAATCCGCAATTTCTTTGACCGTTATCTCACCATTTAACACAAGGCAATCACAGTCGGTGTGCTGTTTGGTCCATTGTGTGAAATCATCTTGGAATAATTTGAATATGTAACTTTTCATGATGTTTGTAATGTCTCATTTGTTTCAATCAGTTAGTCCTGTTAGCGATAAAATAATACTTTGAGATGGTCTAACATATTTTATTTCAGAATCGTTTTTACCATCTTTCGCAGCTCCTCCATATTTGGAAGGAACAGCTCATATTTCGACACGAACAGGTTCGAATCCATGCCATACGTGGCATACTCCACCATCAGTTCGTCCTTATAGTGACTCATGATGATGCCAATCGGAGGATTGTCACCCTCCACGTTCTCTTCCTCAGCGTATAGGTACTCTTCACCACGTCCTCCGGAGACTGCACCTGCTGTCCATCCTTCAGAGATGCACTCCTTTTCATAGAACTCACGTTCCAACTCGTCGTCTATCGTTACCAGCTCACAGATATGCGACCAAGTTAATTTTTCAGATGTCTGACAAATTGGATACATCAGATAAAAGTTCCTCATGTTGTTCAGGTTAGGATGGCTATAACCACGTCCCACTCTTGCCCTGAGCAATTTCGCAAGATTCGACAACAGTGCCGTTCCATATTTGGCCCTTGCATTGCCATGCTGTTCAAACTCTACAATATGCCTGCCTATCTTCCAATAAGTGGTCTTCATCGTTTCATTGATGCTGATAGCCAGTGCTTGTTTGCTTTCTTCGATAACCTGCACTATCCTATCAGCCAGAGCGACCAACTCTGCATCAGGCAGTTCCACCTTAATTCTCTCTATTTCGTTTGCCATAAATATATAACGTCTTTGTTCCTTGTTCTATTGCTCTGTGGCTCAGTTGTGGGGTTGTGTGCCTGTCCCTGTGGCATTTTGTTAATCCACCATCAATACGATATCCGTTTTTTCCATTTTCCTTTCGCATTTAGGGCATTTCCCTGTTTGGGGATTCCACTTCTTTAGATTCTCTGAGCCACATTCCGGACAAATGATCTTTTCGGGCTTCTCCCCATAAGGATATAATACATCAACGATTTCCTTACAGTCTTCGCATAGATAGGTATACAATTCTCCAGACATAATCATACCATGCCCTTTAGGGGTAGCTGTTTGGGAATATCCACAGTTCTTGCACTTGTATTCAAATAATGTTGCCATAGGGTTATTTCTTGGTTAGTTTTGATAATTGTCTAAGATGCTTCTTATAACCATCGAGTAATGCAGTAGAAACAGTATCTGCATCCCAGAAGATGTCTTCTCCTAAGTCTTTGGCCAGAGCTTCTACTTGCTCTTCTTCATTGCCATAAATCCATGTATTGCGAATCCACATCCCTAATGTGAAGTGGAACTCAATCATATCCTTTGATTTCAGGATAGCCTTCTTATCCTCCTCGCTCAGCATTTCGTCCAACTGAGCAAAACACTCTTTCTTTGTCTTTGGCTTATTCTCCATAATGCTCAATGATTGGTCTTTATTCTTCAAACGGATAAGTTTCGTCGTAGATGTCGCTCAGAAGTTTTTCTTTGTAGAGCCAGTGGGCACCGGGGGCAACGTGCTTGACTTTGTAGCCTTTCAATTTTGCAGAGAGCGCACTGATGGAAGCTTCCTCGCCCTCATAATTGATTTTGCGCTCCGATATTATCGTAACGGAAACGGTTGGGTCGTCTTTCCATACAAGCACATCACCCTTTTGCATTCCCATTTCGTAGAAATTGAGCGGTGGACGATGAATCTGTGCCTTAACCGATGCGGCCTTGTCATCGTCGGTCAGGTCGTTTTCTATCTCGTCGCTCACCTCTTCCGTCACGTCCGTATGGTGGAATAGTTCAAGAATGGCCTTTGCCTGTTCCA
>CALCYT010000049.1 GCA_937906455.1 uncultured Bacteroidales bacterium
AGCCCCCATACCCGTCATAGCGGGCTTGACCCGCTATCTCCTGAGCGACGGAGATTCTCCTTCTCGTTTGGAGATGGCGGATGTTCCTCCGCCATGACGGTAAAAGAGCTAAAGTGATGAATCCCCGTCCCGTGCCCCTCACCCCGAAAGGGCGAAACTAAAGTAACCGTGGGTCAGCGACCTACGGCAGCAACAAACAGACAACAAACAGACAACAAACAGAATAAACAACACACAACAATGAAGAAAAAAGTAGGTCAGGTAACCCCTGAAGAAAAAAACGAAATCCAGCAGCTCTTCGAGAGAAGGAACGGGCTGAACGAATTGGCGAAGATCCTCAACGCCGACAACACCGAACTCTACGAGAAATTAGTCAAGGACATGGGCGAAACCGGCACCAAGTTCCAAGGCTGGTGGGACCGCATGGCACAGAAGTACCAATGGGAATCGGCGGAGAACGGCAACTGGGAAATCAACTTTGAAACTAACGAAATCTACTTAGTATCATGACACTGCTATTCATAGGAACGACCGAGCTGCTACTCATCGCAGGCGTGACCTTGCTCATCTTCGGCGGAAAGAAAGTGCCTGAGTTGATGAAAGGCTTGGGCAAGGGCGTAAAGAGCTTCAAACAAGGGATGAACGAGCCCTTGACAGATGAAGAACAAGACAAAGAGGATGATGGAAAACAAAAAGAGGGAGAACAAACCCAAGAAGAAGAGAAAACAGGGGAGAAAGAATAAATCCGACGTAATGTTGACGTTCGGCGGACATCTTGAGGTGCTCCGCCGTATGCTTTTCCGTATAATTTTTGTTGTTCTTATTATCTCAAGTGCCGTTTTTGTCTTAAAAGACAAAACTTTCGAACTATTGCTCGCACCAAGCGAATGGAATTTCATTACTTACCGTTACATAGAGCGTTTCATGCATTTGCTGGGCTACGATTTCGCATTCAATGAGTTCCACGTCAATCTGATAGCCACAGAGCTATCAAGCCAGTTCATGACACATATCACAACTGCACTTTATCTTGGATTACTTGGTGCCTCACCATACATTTTGGTGGAGCTGTTTCGTTTTATCACACCTGCGCTATACGAAACCGAAAAGAAATATTCGGTTAGAGTTGCCATAATAGTTTATCTGCTTTTCGTAGTCGGCGTTTTGATGTCGTATTACATCCTTTTTCCCATATCTTTCAGATTCTTGGGCACCTACAGCGTGTCATCGGTCATCGAAAGCAATATAACTTTAAAATCCTATATAAGCACTTTCACCACACTTACTTTGGTGATGGGATTGGTTTTTCAACTGCCTGTTATCGCCTTTTTACTCGGAAGACTTGGAGTTGTATCATCAGAAATGCTGAAAAAATACCGCAAATACGCATTTATAATAATCATGATTGTCGCGGCAATCATCACGCCACCCGACGTTATGACATTGATTTTAGTGACAATACCGCTGTATTTGCTTTATGAAATCAGCATCATTGTGATAAAAAGAATCGAAAAAAAGAAAAAGAAATGTTCTAATTGAAAAAATATACGTAATTTTGTAATCATTAATTACAAATAATGTAAAAAAAGGAAAAATAAAATTAATCACCGAGCTTTAGCTCTTATTCTTTATCATGTAAAATCGGCAAAATTTTAGTAGGAAGAATAAGAAGCAATGGTTCGCGTCTTTGGGCGTGAATTGTTTCTGCTTATTTCTACGAGGGCGTTTGCCGATGCCTGCATGATAAGTAAGCAACAAAAACGGTTCCGCCCTTTTTGTTTGCTTCTAAAGCCGGCTTAAACAAGGCAAAAGCATGACAAAAGAACCGCACATAGGACACCTTATTAAATTGGAGCTGCAAAAACAAGGCCGCACCATAACATGGCTCGCCAAACAACTTAACTTCTCCCGCCAAAACATGTACAAAATCCTTAACCGACCTTGGATTTACACCGACCTGCTGCTAAAAATAAGCGATATCCTCGGTCATGATTTCTTCAAATGCTTCTCAGATTACAACGAAAACAAAAAATGATCTTATGCTGATAAAATAACCCTATCAGCATAAAATCTAAAGAAATCACAAATCGACAAACTGATACACACTAATAAGTAATTTTTCTTATGTTTAAACACACTGATTATCAATGTTTTATATCAGCAGGCGACAAATAAAGCATTTTTTTTGTTGTCAGTTAAAAAAAATACCTTACCTTTGCAGAAGTTTTTCTTTAGAGCAGAAAAAAGATTTATTAATTAAAAATTATTGAAAATGTCAGAAGTTAAAGAAAAAGTGGTATCAATCATCGTTGACAAATTAGGTGTTGATCCATCAGAAGTTGTTGAAACAGCAAACTTCACACAAGATTTAGGTGCCGATTCTCTCGACACTGTTGAGTTGATTCTCGATTTTGAAAAAGAATTCGGAGTGTCAATTCCTGACGATCAGACAGAGAACATCCAGACAGTCGGCGACGCTATCAAATATATCGAAGAACATATAGCTTAATCATGGAGTTGAAGCGTGTAGTCGTTACAGGCTTAGGTGCTATCACGCCCATAGGCAACAACGTCCGGGACTACTGGGACAGCCTCTGCAAAGGTGTTAGCGGCGCAACGATGATAACACGTTTTGACGCGTCGAAATTCAAATCCCGCATAGCCTGCGAGGTAAAAGATTTCGACCCGCTGCAATACTTCGATAGAAAAGAAGCTCGCAAACTTGACTTATTCGAACAGTTCGCCATGATTTCGGCGGACGAAGCGATTCAAGACTCAGGCATCAACAGAGATAACACTGATTTCACTGAAGTCGGTGTTATCTTTGCGTCCGGTATCGGAGGCATAGAAAGCCTCTTCATAGAGAATGTGGACTACGCCCGTGGCGACGGGACACCACGCGTAAATCCTTTCACCATCCCCAAGCTGCTTCCCGACCTCGCAGCAGGCAACATCTCAATAAAATACGGCTTCCAAGGTCCTAACTATAGCACAGTGTCGGCTTGCGCCTCGTCGGCCAACGCCATCATCAATGCTTTCCGTTACATACATTACGGCAGAAACGAGGTGATGATAGCCGGTGGTGCCGAGGCTCCTATCTGCCCGATCAGCGTTGGCGGTTTCGAGGCCATGAAAGCCCTTTCGACACGTAACGACGACCCGGCCACTGCGTCACGTCCTTTCGACGCCCACCGCGACGGCTTCGTCATGGGAGAGGGCGGAGGATGTCTCGTACTCGAAGAGCTGCATCACGCCCTGAATAGAGAGGCTACAATATACTGCGAGATAGTGGGCTGCGGAGAGTCGGCCGACGCTCATCATATCACAGCACCGCATCCTGAAGGACAAGGCGCCGCACTCAGCATGAGACGCGCACTGAGAGAAGCCGGCATCACACCAGACGTCATCGACCATATCAATACCCACGGAACATCAACGCCAGCAGGCGATATCCCTGAGATTCTCGGAATCAAGACGGTGTTCGGCGAACATATCTACGACATGTCGATAAACTCCGGCAAGTCGATGACAGGCCATCTGCTCGGAGGAGCAGGCGCGGTGGAGGCAATTTCAACATTATTGGCCTGCAAAAACGATATGGTGCCTCCCACAATCAACCACTTCACCGACGACCCGAATATCGACCCTAAAATCGATTTCACATTCTGGAAACCAAAGCAAAGAACCGTCAACTACGCCCTTAGCAACGCCTTCGGATTCGGAGGACATAACGCAAGTATCATCTTCAAGAAATTCTAAAAATGTTACGTCTTTTTCGTTATCATAACAAGGCCGAAAAAGATTTGGCAAAATATATAAATAATGTGTTCGGATTTTATCCGCACAACATCTCGCTCTATCAACTTGCTTTTACTCATAAATCATTGAGTACCAAGAAGTTAAACGGCATCACCATCAATAACGAGCGATTGGAGTATCTTGGCGACACCGTCCTGAGTACCATTGTGGGAGAGTATCTTTTCAAGAAATTCCCGACCAAGCAGGAGGGTTTTCTCACCGAGATGCGCTCGAAGATTGTTAGCCGAGCCTCGTTGAACAAATTATCGGTGAAGTTAGGCTTCGACAAGATGGTGATGTACGCGAAAACGCACGACAAGCATATAGGATACCGCTCTATCGGAGGCAACGCTTTCGAGGCGTTCACAGGGGCGCTTTTCCTCGACAGAGGCTACAATTTCACTTACAAAATCATTGTAAATCATGTCATTCTGATTCATCTCGACATCGAAGACATTGAGAAAAACGAGGTTAATTTCAAAAGCAAGCTCTTGGAGTGGTCACAGAAAGAGAAACATAACGTCGAGTTCAGGCATACCGGCACAAAAGGCAACGGATTCGACAAGATGTACATGATTCAGGTGATTGTCGATGGCAAAGAATACGGCAAAGCCACAGATTTCTCGATAAAAGGCGCCGAGCAATTAGCGGCGGAGAAGACCTGGCACACAATGGAAGAAGAGTCGCAAAACATTTAAAAACAATAGTTTATGGTCAAGAAAAAAAGAAAAATCGTCGTCGAGCCTTTCGATGACATAAAAATCATCGGCATCTGCACGCATCTTGAGGACTTCAAAATTGCGTGGCATATCAATAAATTATTGAATATCAACTTGGTAAAGTATTCCGACATCGTCAATGAGGATGGCTTTGAGTTCTCGTTTTATCTTTATGATGGGGGCGAGAACAGCAACACTTACAACCTTGTGGAGATTGTCAACGCCGGGGCGCGCTGGATAAAATTCAAGCTGCCGACCGACTATCTCATCGTGATTCGCAACTTCATCAACGATGAGAGTCTCGCCAACGTGCTCGACAAAATAAAACACATAGACGGCGTTCAGTACGCCTATATCATTGATTTAGATTTGAATCCAAAAATCGACGCTATCCTCGAAGACATCGAAATGCACGAGATTGACATCGTAACAAGCATGAAAAAATGAAAAGTCTGAAAATTTCCTTCAAGATTTACTGCCTTTTAATTGCAATATTTTTCATCTTCAGATTGATATTGCTTTTCACGAATTTCGACAAAATTGACAACGCTTCATTCGGCGAAATTGTTAAGGCTTTTTTAATCGGGTGGAAATTCGACACCACCACCGCTTGTTATATGCTCGCCTTACCAGTTATAATTTTTATAATATCTGAATTTATTGGAAAAACTTATAATATTATAAGAATATTTACAATTTGGTTTATCTCCATACTTTCCTCATTATCTTTCTTGGTTTGTGGTGCAGATATACCATATTACAATGAATTTATCACACGTTTTAACATTTCTGCTTTAAATAATATGAAATTGGGTCAAACAGGAACTGTGATAAAAATGATTCTTGGCGAGCCAAAGTTTATAATATACATAATTCCTGTTATTATATTATTGGTTTTATTCATATGGGTTATAATAAAAATAATCAACGGGACAAAATCGTTTAAAAAAGGCGAAATCCTTTATAAATCAATAGGTTCTGTGGTTTTGGCGGTGTTGCTTTTCTTTGGAATGCGCGGACGCATAAATCTCGACGATGTTCCTTTATGTCTCAACGACTCGTTTTTCTGTTCAAACAATTTCCTGAACCAACTCGGATTAAACCCGAATTATGTTCTGCTAACAAGCGCCATGGAAGATGTTGAAAACGATTATTTTTCCAACATTGAACCCGAAGAAGCCATTGCAGAAGTAAGGAAACAGCTTGGCATTGAAGTTGAAAACGAAGATTTCCCGTTAAGCAGAAAGGTGGTTTCAGATAAAGAAAGAAACAATTACAACGTTGTTTTGGTTCTGATGGAAGGCATGAAAGCCGTAAATCTCGAACATTTCGGAAACGAGCAGCATTTAACTCCGGTTCTCGACTCACTATGCGATAAGTCATTGTTATTCAGCAATTTTTACGCACAAAACACGAGAACTTGCTATGGAATCTTCACAGCACTTTGATGTCATACCCTTCCATGTACCCCGGCAATCCGATGTATGGAACGCCATTGCGAAAATACGAGAGCATGCCTTCGGTGCTCAAGGAAAACGGCTATTCAACAGCGGCAATCATACCGCACGACAAGCAATTCGACAATATTTACGGGTTCTTTCTTGCCAACGATTTTGAAAAGCTAATTTCCGAGGAAGACTATCCCAAAAACGAAATAATCAACAGCTGGGGCATTCCCGACCATATGCTTTTTGACCATTCAATCGAGTTGATTGATGAAATTACAACTACACATGGGGGTGATAAGCCGTTCTTTGTCAACATCTTAACAGTCAGCAACCATGCTCCGTTCATTTTGCCGGATATATATACATCACCGCATCCTGAATATACCGACGAGAATAAACTGATTGAATACGCCGACTTTTCCATAGGATATTTTCTCAAAAAAGCAGCCGCAAAACCTTGGTTTGACAATACTATTTTTGTGTTTCTGGGCGATCACGGAAGGCATTGCGCCACACCTTACCCTATTTCATTGGATTTTGTGCATATACCGCTTATAATATATTCTCCAAGCCTCATTGAGCCGGAAACAAACTCTCAAATAGCATCGCAAATAGATGTTTTCCCAACCGTTATGGGACTTTTGGGCATAGATTACAACAACAGCACATTCGGCATCGATTTGCTCAAGCAACAACGCAAATACGCCTATTTCATGAACGGAAACAAATACGGTGTTGTGGACGACGAATGGTATTATTCCTCTGATTTAAAGGGAAATTCACTCGGTTTGTATCATTATCAGGACAATGACGCCACGAATTATGAGGAACAGGAAAAAGAAAAAGCCATAGAAATGAAATTCTATGGCGAGAGTAACTGGAAAACCATGTTGATACTCAACGGCAATCGTACCGAAGTATCAAGGTTTTTAAGATAATCAAGCGTTTTCAAACTGTTTCAGGAATCTTAAGTCGTTCTCGAAGAACATTCTGAGGTCGTTGATTTGGTATTTCAGCATGGCGATACGCTCCACGCCCATGCCGAAAGCGAAACCTGTATATTCCTCAGGATCTATATTACTGGCTTTCAATATGTTAGGGTCGCAGATGCCGCAGCCCATGATTTCCACCCAGCCGGTATGTTTACATATGTTACAACCTTCGCCTCCGCAGATGTTACATGAGATGTCCATCTCCGCCGACGTCTCGGTGAACGGGAAATACGACGGGCGGAAACGCACTTTGGTACCCTCTCCGAAATATTCCTGGACGAAATGGTAAAGCGTCTGCTTGAGGTCGGCAAACGACACATTTTTGTCGATATAAAGTCCTTCGATCTGATGGAAGATACAGTGTGCGCGGGCGGAGATAGCCTCATTGCGGAACACGCGTCCCGGGGCGATGATGCGGATAGGCATTTTGTTTGCTTCCATAGCTCGCACCTGCACGCTTGAGGTATGAGTACGCAGCAGCACATCAGTGGGCTTGTTCTCGTTAGGGTTCTTGCTGATGAAGAAAGTGTCCTGCATGTCGCGTGCCGGATGGTCGAGAGGGAAATTCAAGGCGGTGAACACATGGTAGTCGTCTTCAATCTCGGGGCCGTCGGCTATCACGAAGCCGAGACGCCGGAAGATGTCGTTGATTTCCTCGCGCACCACGGACAAAGGGTGACGGGCGCCACTCATGGCATCGACAGGCAGGGTGAGGTCGAGGTCAGTCTTGCTCTCGCCGGTGGTCTCAAACTGTTTCTGCTGCTCATCGACGATGGTCTGTATTGTGTTTTTCAGCTCGTTGAGACGCATTCCCATCTCCTTGCGCATCTCGGGAGCCACCTGTTTGAACTCGGTGAAAAGCTCCGTCAAGGCACCTTTTTTGCTAAGGTAGGCTATACGGAACTGTTCAAGGGCATCTTTGTTCTCAGCCTTGAACGTCTTAACTTCCGCAAGAATTTGTTCTATTTTCTCTTTCATTTCAAAATTTCCATTGAGATTATTGTGACAGGTTCGACAGGAACGTCCATGTAGCCTGTTTTCACTGCGGCGATTTTGTCAACAATATCAAGACCTTCGGTCACTTCGCCAAACACGGTATAGTCGCCGTCAAGATGAGGTGTTCCGCCTGTGGTTTGGTAGGTCTGGCGTTGTTTCGCGCTGAACACCTTGCCGTAACGAGTCTCAAACATATTGAGTTGTGTCTCGTTCCACACCTGGCCTTGGACAATATAAAACTGTGAGCCGCTCGACATCTTCTGCGGGTTCACCTGGTCGGCTTGTCGCGCCGCCGCCAAAGCTCCTTTTTTATGAAAATGATTAGGCTTGAACTCCGCCGGGATGCGATAGCCCGGGTCCTGACGGCCGTCGGCGTTTTGTCCTCCCTGAATCATGAAATTCTTGATGACGCGGTGGAACGGAGAGCCGTTGAACCATCCTTCGTTGACTAATTTGATGAAATTGTCGCGATGCAGCGGCGTGTCGTTATAAAGCATCACCGTGATGTCGCCATAGTTGGTCTTAATCAAGACTTTAGTCTCGTTTTGTGCTTGAGTTGCCATACCTAAAAAAACGCAAAGTGTTAATAATATTTTTTTCATTTCTCAATCATTAATCAGTGAATAAACTATTTCAAGACGGATACGTTTGTCGAGGCTGTCGCTTTGCGGACCATAGAAAGCCCAGCGATGCGGCGACGACGAGCCTTGGTCAACGTAAATCAGCAGTCCGTTGCAATTTGTGGCGTAAGTGCCGTTTTTGATTACATTTTGGACATATTCGGTGATTCTGAACCACACGACATCGTCGGTTTTGTTGTAGCTGCCGCCATAGTACTCTGAGCCTACGTACTGGTCGGGGAGTATAACATAAGCGGTGTCGGCGTCGAATTTAGCTCCTGCGGCCACCAGTTTCGATGGCGGGCTGTACATCGCGGTGTCGGTCACGGCACCCGACAGAACAAGTTTGGCATCGTTGATGGCAACGTTATTATTCAGTGCGTCGGCCCATTCTTGAAGGTTAGGGAACTTTACATAGACTCTTGTGCCGGCGGCACCTTGAACATACAGTTTGTTATTTGCCACAGTATCGTTGAATATTATTTCAGAATCCGAGTAATCGTGGGCATAATGGTTAAACCTCACATCTGCGGAGGTGACTCTGAAATCATAGCTAAGTGTATCGGTATCATTATGATAATAGATACGCAGATTAGTGTAGCTATGGGTCAGATTGAACGCCACCGCTGATGCCGCGACAGCGTTTTTCTCGCATGTCACATGCAGGCCCTTGAAGGCTTCTTTGAAGTCGTCGTTATCTTCGTAAGAGCCGTTTATAAGTTTCTCAGCCAGCGATATATCGATTGGGACACGCAGCACGCCTCTGTCGATTGTGGTGTCAGCCGGTGTCAGCGGGCGAGGCACGAAAGTGTAGTCAGCCAGCACATCCGGCAAGCATTCGAGGGTCATATCCGATTTGTAAGTCGAGTCGGAATACATCTCTTCGTTTATCTCAAACACATTGACGGTCAATTGTTTATCGGTAGTATCGCCATAATAGCCGTTATATGTGAGGTAAAGCACCATAGAGTCGGCCACTGCGCCTTCGCCCCAATGCAGTGCGCTGGTGCTGAGCGAGAACTGTGTGTAGAAATCGAAGTTGGAGTTGCCGAACACAGGGTCGTTCATATTGCCTATGAAGGCATAGTTAAGCAGTTTAGTACTCAGCGACGGCACGGTGAAAGTGCTTGTCACGATGTCGTTCTGGTCGTTGAAAGCCACTGTGACGAGGCTGTTTGTCGGCTGTAGGTCGTTGCCGATTGTCTCAGGTTTTTTCCTGCATGCCGAAAGACTTGTCAGAGCAATGAGAAATATCAGTGTCAGAACACGTGTTTTTGTCATAATGTCACTATCTTATCATAAAAATCGTTATAAGCGTCAACGTAATTTTCTTCACCTTGGTATTCGAGGATAGGTTTATTTAACGATCTGGCGTATTTTTCAACGTCAGGATTGACGTTAGGGCTTGCTATAACGATGCCGTCGGCGAAGTCGAGTGCCGATTTCTGGATGTTAGCGTATATCGGGTTTTTGAGCCATTTTATCTCTTTTGCGATGATTCCCGGCATCTTGAGTTTCTTGTCGTATCCTTTGCGAAAGGCGCCTTGGAAGTCATCATCGTAGAGAGAATATACCACTTTTGAGTCGCTGAACAGCGGGTTATCCTTGAATGCCCGTTTGATGTATAGTGGCACGAGCGATGTCATCCAGCCGTGGCAATGAATGACATCGGGAGGCCAGTTGAGTTTTTTCACCGTCTCGATGACGCCGCGCGAGAAAAACACGGTACGGTCGTCGTTATCCTCAAAAACAACGCCGTCTTTATCAGCCACTGTCGTTTTTCTCTTCGTGAAGAAATCATCGTTGTCGATGAAATAAATCTGTATCCTGGCTTTTTGTATTGAAGCCACTTTGATAATCAGCGGATGGTCGGTGTCGTTGATAATCATATTCATACCCGAAAGGCGAATCACCTCATGCAGCTGGTTGCGGCGCTCGTTGATATTGCCGAAGCGCGGCATGAAGATGCGTATTTCCTTTCCTTTTTCCTGAATCCCCTGCGGTAAGTATCTGCCAATCAAGGACATCGGAGTCTCTTTGAGATACGGCGTGATTTCTTGGTGGATAAATAATACCTTCATTGTGTCGAAAATTAACTTACAAAATTAAGCAATTTTTTTTGAATAATGTAAAAAAATTTTAAAAAATTCGTTCTATGCCCCACTTTTGACTCTATTTTCCAATCTTTGGTACCATTTTTCGCCGAATTTCCTTATCAGAGGCTCTCTCAGGAACTTATACAGCGGTATGCCTTCTTTTTCGCCATGTCGTTTCGCGGGCACGCACACGCTCCACTCGTGATACATTATATACGTGAAGCCGTCTTTTTCCATCAGTCTGATGGGATATAGATGGCAGCTGATGGGTTTCCAGAAGTCTATTTTCCCTTCTTTGTAAGCCTTTTCGATAGCGCATAGTGCCGTGCCGTTGTCATGAAAATACACGAAGGCGCATTCCTCGCCGTTGACGAGCTGTGTCGTCAGTCCGCCGAAGTCGTCGTAGTCGTAAACATCGTTATCCTCGACGGCCTTGATTCCTTCAGGACGCATGTACGGCTTGATGTTTTCGAGGTTTTCCTCAATGATGCCGACCTCATCAGGCTCAAGAGGCGCACCGGCGTCGCCGGCAACGCAACATTCTCCCTTGCATCGCGCAAGCTGACAGCAGAAACGAGCGTTCAGAAACTCGTCGGTAACTATTACATTGTCGATTATAATCATGATGCAAAGATACGAAATTTAGTTTAGAGTTTAGAGTTTAGAGTTTAGAGTTTGGGGTTTAGAGCAGTATTTTTTGAAAGTTGAAAGTTTGAAGTGTAAGTTGTTGAATATCAATTATGTTGAAAATTTTTTCATTTTTTGCTTCATTTTTAAAATAATTATGTAGTAACTTTGCAGCGCGAAAAAAGGTCACTCATTCCGAGTGAAGCGGAGCGGAATCGAGAAACTCCTGCAATTGAGTTTCTGATTAATTGTTTGGAGGGGATTTCTCCACTCCCTTCGGTCGGTCGAAATGACGGGAATTATAAATTAAAATTTTGTTATGGTAAAGAATCTTGTGATAGTTGAGTCTCCGGCAAAGGCTAAGACAATTGAAGGCTTTTTGGGGAAAGAGTTTACAGTAAAATCGAGTTACGGACATGTTAGGGATTTGAACAAATCGAGTCTGAGTTTGGACATGGAGCATGGCTTCCGGCCTGAATATGAGATTCCTGACGACAAGAAACATCTTGTTGCAGAGCTTAAGAAGCTTTCGAGCGGTGCCGACATGGTATGGTTGGCATCCGATGAAGACCGCGAGGGAGAGTCGATATCATGGCATCTTTTCGAGACGTTAGGTTTGAGTGACGACAAATACCGCCGCATTGTGTTTCATGAAATCACGAAGCCGGCCATTTTGCATGCCATTGACAACCCGCGTAAGATAGACATGGATTTGGTGGCGGCACAGCAGGCGCGCCGTGTCCTTGACCGTTTGGTGGGTTACGAGCTGTCGCCGCTTCTCTGGAAGAAGGTGAAGCCGGCACTCTCGGCAGGTCGTGTGCAGAGCGTGGCGGTGCGTCTCATTGTGGAGCGCGAAGAAGAGATCAAGAACTTCGTGAACAGCAGTGCCTACCGCGTCACAGCCAACTTCTCGTTCACCATCGACAACCATGAATACCAGCTGTTTGCTGAGCTTCCGGCACGTTTCGACAAGGAAGAGGATGCCTATCAATTCTTGGAAGAGTGCAAGAGTGCGGGCTACACCATCAAGGCGGTGGAGAAGAAACCGTTGTCGAAATGTCCGGCACCGCCGTTCACCACATCGACCTTGCAGCAGGAAGCCGGCAGAAAGCTCGGATTCTCGGTGAGCAACACCATGCGGATAGCCCAGCAGCTCTACGAATCGGGAAAGATAACCTACATGCGTACCGACAGCGTGAACCTCTCGACCTTCGCCTTGGGACAGGCCAAGAAGGAAATCGAGAACCTCTATGGCGCACAATACGTCAAGACACGCCAGTTCACCACCAAGAGCAAGGGGGCGCAGGAGGCACACGAGGCCATCCGCCCTACATATCTCGACCAGCAGACCATCAAAGGCACCGCCGACGAGCGTAAGCTGTACGACCTCATCTGGAAACGCACCATAGCATCGCAAATGGCTGACGCTCAGATAGAAAAGACCGTCGTCAACATTGACATATCCAACTCTGACAAAGATTTCGTGGCATCGGGCGAGGTGGTGTTATTCGACGGATTCCTCAAAGTCTATATCGAGAGCGTCGATGACGAAAACGGCGAGAACGTAAACAACATGCTTCCGCCGATGAGAGTGGGGCAGGTGCTCGATTTAGACAAGATGGAAGCGCAGCAACGTTACGCGCGCAAGCCTTTCAGATACACCGAGGCAAGTCTCGTCAAGAAGATGGAGGAGCTCGGCATCGGCCGTCCTTCGACATACGCCCCGACCATCTCTACCATACAGAAGAGGGAATATGTGGAAAAGAAAGACATCGCAGGCGAGACACGCACCTACAAGGTTTACACTCTCAAAAAGAATAAAATCACTGAAAAGACCGGCAAGGAAAACATCGGCTACGAAAAGGCCAAGTTAGTGCCGACAGACATAGGAATCCTCGTCAACAAGTTCTTGCTCAACTACTTCGAGACGATTATCGACTATAACTTCACCGCCAACGTGGAGAAGGAGTTCGACAAGATTGCCGAAGGACGCTGCGAGTGGAACAAGATGATTAAGGATTTCTACAAAGACTTCCACAAGACCATCACCGAGACATCCGACAACTCAGGCAAGTTCAGCGGCGAGAAGCTCCTTGGCGTTGACCCTGTGTCGGGCAAGAACGTATATGTGAAGATCGGACGTTTCGGTCCAGTGGCACAGATTGGCGACACCGAATCGGACGAGAAGCCTCGTTTCGCCGGCTTGCACAAAGACCAGAGCATAGAGACGATAACCCTTGACGAGGTGTTGGATTTGTTTGCGTTCCCGCGTACCATAGGCGAATACGAAGACGCTGAGATTCAGGTTGCCATCGGGCGTTTCGGTCCGTATATCAAGCACAAGAACGCGTTCTACAGCCTCTCGAAGCTCGACGACCCGTCAACGGTAAGTTTCCAGCGTTGCGTCGAAATAATAGAGAACAAACGCAAATCGGACGCCGACAACGTGGTGTCAACATTCCCTGAAGATGACGATATGAAGGTGCTGAGAGGCCGTTTCGGAATCTATATCTCCTACAAAAAGGCCAATTATAAGATTCCGCGCGCTTACGATGCGAATAATCTGACATATCAAGACTGCATGGACATCGTCAACGACCCGAATAACGCGTCGAAGAAAAGGGGGAGGAAGTAGTTGTTAGCTATTAGCTATTAGCCATTAGCCATTAGCCATTAGTTTTTAATCTCCGGGATGTAACTTTTGTTGCATTGTTGGAGATTTTTTTGTTTTTTTTGTTTTTGTAATAAAAATATCCTATCTTTGTGGCTTGAAACTTTAAATTATTTATCATGAAAAAACTCGACATTAAAAATGTGCTTACCGAAGGCGTAGGCATTGGCACAAAGAACTTTGTGTCGCTCGTGCTGGCATCAATTTTGTATTGTGTCACAGTGTGGATTCCTTATCTCAATGTGGGAACGACCATCGCCATGATGTCAATTCCGGTGGAGTTAAGCAAGGGCAACGTCATCAACCCGCTCTTCATCTTCGATGCGAAATATCGCAAGAACATGGGAGAGTTCTTCATCCTCCTCGGCTTGATGGGTATGGCAATGGTTCCGGCATACTTCATGGGTATCATCCCGGGAATTGTGTTGAATTTGGCCTGGGCTTTGGCAATCTTTTTGTTCATCGACCAAGACCTTCGCGCTCTTGAAGCCCTCCGCAAGTCAAACGAACTGACATACGGCAACAAATGGCGCATGTTCTTCGTCAGCTTGATAATCAATCTGGCTTTGATGATTGTGATTTGCATCCTTGAGGCTTTGTTAGGCGACACAACATTGGGTAACATCTTGTTAATCATCGTGTTACTGCTTTGGGTTCCTATTGATTTGGGATGCAACGCCGTCATTTACAAACAACTGACAACACCTGAAGAGGAAGTTCAGGTTGAATAGACTTTAGACCTTAGACGTTAGACGTTAGTGGCGGAAGATGATTTTTTCGCCACTAATTTTTTTGCATTTTCGATACCTTTTCCGTGATTTTTTGAAATGCCTCCATGGGGTCGTCGATGGCAAGACACAGCGTCTCCATCGGACAAAGACCGTCGCCGGTGCGGTTTATGATTCTGTCAACCTTTTTATCAAAATAATATTTAATATTATGATTTTCAAACACTTTGATGGCTGGCTCGGAAATAATCTGAGTGTGAACTTCTTTGATTTCGCCTGAAGCCATGAGGAGTGCAGCCGCCTTTCCGATGACTTTGTCGGCAACGGAAGCACCCTTCAGGAAGCCTTTTTTCTCTGTCAGGAGATGCAAAAGAGGTTTCACACCACGCTCTTTGGAGGTGAAAACGTCACCGCCTGACACCACAGCCAAGGTGGAATCAGTCGATTTTAAAAGAGATTTGGTTTGTTCTAACGACATATTAATTCTCACGCAGAAACAGCAGATATAGCAGAAATATTTCCGCTATTTCTGCTATTTCTGCGTGCAATTATTATTTAATGTATTTTACAAAGAGATAACCGCCAATCCATTGAATCAGCATTCCCGGGATTCCTATGCGGAAATCGGCAAAGCCGGCCATGAACGAGCCTGTGATAAGCCACTCGACCATACTTCCGAAGATTTGGTAAGCCAAAACCACCAAGAGAATAGTCCAAAGTGACACTTTTTGTGTTTTTTCGGCTATCCAGGCCGCTGAGACGGCGAGAAACACCGACTTGATGAGAATGCTCGGAAGCACCGCAGCAGCAGGCATCCCGAAAAGCAAACTGTTGACGATTGGCGACAAAACAGCCGTCATCAAACCTACCTTCATGCCATATTTGTAAGAGGCGATGAGCGTGAAGAAATAAATCGGCAGGAAGATGTGACCGCCATTTGGAATCAGATGACAGAGTTGTGGCAAAATGATGTTGCCGGCGACAAACAAAGTCGCGAAGAGATAAGTCTTAACCTGGTCAAAATCAAGGTTATAAAGCTTTACTGTTGATGTAGTATTCATTTTTTTATTAGTTTGGAGTTTAACCATTCTTTAATTTTATCCAATTTCATATAATCGATGTTATCGACAATCCATTCGCGCATTGCCTTTCCAGGCTCGGTTTGCTGCGGATAGCTTATGTAGTCGAGGTCAATATTGAGTGCTTTCGCCACTTTGTAGCCCATCACCGACCATAGCACGCCTATGTCGCCGATGACCGGAATCGACTTCTCGAGACGCGAGAACGCCGACATCTCCATTCTGAACGGGATTTTCGACATCTTTGTCTTTGGCAGACCTTTGTCGATGGCCGCCTGCACCTCGCCAGATTTCTTATCCAAATCCCAAGCTTTTTTGAGGTTTTCGTCGAGGTCGAAACGAATCAGGGTCTTGTCTTTGAGGCTATAAGTAGGATAGCCGTTCCATGATGCCCAGATGCCGTGACCTGTGTATGTCTCGAACGGACCGTCGTGAATCTCCTGTGTGAGTGCCACTGCCGACTCTATGATGACGTCAGCTTCACCGAGCATACGAGAGATACGGTAGCAACGGTCGCTCACCGGGATGCTGTCGGCTATGCTGATACCCACCTGGCCGCCGCCTATGAGTTGCGGCACGCTGACGAGGACAGGGACGCCTTTACGTGCGCCTGCGCCGAGCATGGTACGCTCATCGCAGCCCCAGCCCACGACTTCCTCGAAAGGCACGTGCTTGGTATGCGCCATCTCCATGATGCTCGCGGCAAGAGTCTCATTGCGCAAACCCATAGGATAGGCCATATTGGCAGCCGCCTTGATGATGACGGTACCCTCTTTCTCATTGCAACGCTGCACCAAAGCATCGTCGATTATCATCTCTTTTTTGAGTTCATCCCATTGAGCATCAGTTAGTTCAGTAAGCTCAAAGATATCACCTCGAGGCATCTTGTCGAAATCGAGAAACTCCTCTCCGATGTCGTGGATGTTGATACGTTTCACACGGTCGAGCACGCCGCCCATCTCGTGTGAGACGACAGCCGAACTCGTCGTCACTCCATCAATTAGGCCTTTGTTGATGAACTCTGCGATGAGAGTGGTGACACCTTCGTGGATGTTAGGACCGCTGCCGGTCACGACCACGATTTTACCACCTTTTTTCTTAGTCTCGACAACTTTATCAATAGCAATGTCAAGATAATGCTTTGTCTCTTCGTTTAACGAAGAGTAAAGACTTTCAATAAATTCACTTTCTATTTTCATATATCAATTGTTCTTGTCGTCATTTCGACCGACTGGGGGAGTGGAGAAATCTCATTCAACTGTTTGAGATTTCTCGATTCCGCTTCGCTCCACTCGAAATGACGAAGTGTTTAATTCGTTTTCGACCAAGTGTCTTTCAATCCTACTGTTCTGTTAAACACCAGATGATCCGGTGTGCTGTCCTTATCGACGGTGAAGTAGCCTATCCTTTGGAACTGGAAGTGGTCGAGAGGTTTTGCGTCGGCGAGGAATTTCTCGACATAGCATTCTGTTCTGATTTCCAGTGAGTTAGGGTTCATCATCTTTTTCATCGCCTCTATAGGGGTGTTACCTTCGTCTTGCAGGCGTGCCAGTTCGTCGCGAGGATTCTCAACATTCCACAGGCGGTCGTAGAGTCTGACCTCCGCCTTGATACAATGAGCTTGGCTCACCCAATGGATGGTGCCTTTCACCTTACGGTTCGCCTCAGGCATGCCGCTGCGTGTGAGCGGGTCGTATTCGGCATAGACCTCCACAACCTCGCCGTTTTCGTCTTTCTTGCAGCCCGTGCATTTCACTATATAAGCGTTTTTTAGGCGCACTTCCTTGCCTGGGGTGAGGCGGAAATATTTGTTTGGCGGGCATTCCATGAAGTCTTCCTTCTCAATCCACAGCTCGTGGCTGAAAGTGATTTTATGGCTGCCTGCCGATTCATCTTCCGGGTTGTTGATAGCCTCAAGTTCCTCAATCTTTCCTTCCGGATAGTTGGTAATCACAAGTTTAACAGGATTGATGACTGCCGAAACACGTGTCGCGCGGGCGTTCAGGTCTTCACGGATAGAGCTCTCGAGAAGGGCGAAGTCGTTCAAGGCGTCGTAGGTGGTATAGCCAATCTTATCGATGAACTTATGAATAGACTCCGGCGTATAGCCACGACGGCGGAAGCCGCAGATAGTAGGCATTCGCGGGTCATCCCATCCGTTGACGATGCCTTCCTTCACGAGAATCAACAAGTTACGCTTGCTCATCAGGGTGTAGTTGAGGTTGAGTTTGTTGAACTCAGTCTGGCGCGGACGGTTGTCGTCCATATTGTCAGCCTCACCGCGTATTTCCTTGAGCCAATCTACAAACAGGTCATAGAGCGGGCGGTGCACCACAAACTCAAGAGTGCAGAGCGAGTGTGTGACGCCCTCGAAGAAGTCGCTCTGACCGTGGGCGAAGTCATACATCGGGTAGGCGTTCCATTTTGTGCCGGTGCGATGATGCGGAGTCTTGACAACACGGTAGATTATCGGGTCGCGGAAGTGCATGTTTGGGTTTGCCATGTCTATTTTCGCGCGAAGCACCATACGTCCTTCCTCTATCTCGCCGGCGTTCATCTTGTTGAAAAGCTCGAGAGACTCCTCAGCAGGGCGGTTACGGTACGGACTCTCGGTGCCGGGCTGTGTGGGAGTGCCTTTCTGTGCTGCTATCTCCTCCGATGACTGCTCATCGATATATGCTTTTCCGCGTTTTATCAGTTCGACGGCAAAATCCCAAAGCTGCTGGAAGTAATCGGAAGCGTAATATTCGTTACCCCATTGATAGCCAAGCCATTGGATGTCCTCTTTGATAGCATCCACATATTCCATGTTCTCCTTGGTGGGGTTGGTGTCGTCGAAACGCAGGTTGCACACGCCGCCGTAGTTTTTGGCGATGCCGAAGTCGAGGCAGATGGCCTTGGCGTGTCCGATATGCAGATAACCGTTAGGCTCCGGAGGGAAACGTGTCTGGATTCGCTTGGCGTTCTTGCCGTTACGTAAATCCTCCTCAACTTTCGCTTCAATGAAATTCAGCGATTTTTTTTCTTCTTTTTCAGCTTCGATACTCATAACAATCAGTTTTTCTGTCCGTCATTTCGAGCGTAACCTTTTCTTTCCCGTCATTCCGACCGACCGTAGGGAGCGGAGGAATCTCATTCAATTTCAGGAGATTTCTCCATTTCGCTGCGCTACAGTCGAAATGACGAAGAGAATGACACGCTCCGGTCGAAATGACGTGAGTGAATGTTTTAAACCGCAAAATTAATTATTTTTACAAAATTTTCCATACATTTTTTCAAAAATTTTGTAATTTTACGTCCTGAAATAACGGTAAAAACAATTATTGTCATGAATTACTTAGACATTATCATCGGTATCATATTGATACTCTTCGCCTTAGGCGGATTAAGAAACGGTATCATCAAAGAAGCGTTCTCGCTTGTGGCGTTTCTTGGCGGAATTTACGGAGCCATCAGGCTTTCCGACATTGTAGGGAAATGGCTCTCGAACCTGATAGAGGTGAGTCAGGAGTGGATGTCAGTGATTTCATTCATCATCGTATTTATAGCTTTGGCATTGTTAATCAATTGGTTAGGAAACATATTATCCAATTTGGTCGCATCGTTGAACCTCGGCTTTATTGATAAAATAGGAGGTGTTGTGTTTGGTGTGGCGAAAGGTTTCCTGCTTGTCGGGGTGTTGATTTTGCTTCTCGATTTCTTTGGGATTAAAGACGCGTTGAAGGAGGAAACGCGTGAAAACTCCAAGCTTTACAAGTATTCCGAGAAGGTGGCGGCTTGGATTTACGAGAACAAGGACGACTTGATACAAGACATTGACCAACAATATAAAAAGATAGAAGAAGTGATTTAGAGGCTTCTTATCGAAATTAATGCTATTTTGCAAACGCCAATCATGTCAAAAAATGACGTGATTTTTATGTTGTAGATATGGCACTTAAATGCAAAATCCATGTCTATTACAAATATTATTTTGTAATTTTGCATCATGAAAACTCCACCATATTTGAAAAAAGGCTCCAAGATAGCACTCGTGGCGCCGGCGCGTAAAATCTCACGCGAAGAGATTGCCTGTGCCGTGGCGTGGATTGAGAAAAAAGACTTTGTTCCCGTTTACGATGACCGCTTATTCGCTGAGTATCATCAACTTGCAGGCGATGACGACTTTCGCGCAAGCGTGCTTCAACAATATCTCGACAGAGACGACATCGATGCCATTTTGTGCGTGAGAGGAGGCTATGGCACCATAAGAATCATCGACAAACTCGATTTCACCGGTTTCGGGAAACATCCGAAATGGATTGTGGGCTACAGCGACGTGACGGTGCTTCATGCCAAGATGCAACAGCTTGGTTATCAGAGCATTCACGGCACTATGGCGATAAATTTCGAGAAGAACACCAAAGAAGCGTTGGAGACGCTGTATGAGGCTCTCACCAACCCGTCATTTCGACCGAAGTCGAGAAATCTCCTGCAATTGAATGAGATTTCTCCATTCCGCTCCGCTCCAGTCGAAATGACGGGAGAAATCGTCGGCGGCAACCTCTCCGTCCTCTATTCATTGCTCGGCTCCGACCTGTTTCCGGAGACTGACGGTAAAGTGTTGTTTATCGAGGATTTAGACGAATATCTTTATCATATCGACCGAATGATGACGGCGTTGAAACGAGCCGGCAAGCTCGCTCGCCTGAAAGCGCTGATGGTGGGAGCGTTCAGCGACATGCACGACAACACCATACCGTTCGGCATGACAGCCAAGGAAATAATCTTCGAGAAGGTGAAAGACTACGGCTACCCTGTCATCTGGGACTATCCCGCCGGACACATTGATGATAATAGGGCCATAGTTTTGGGGTAGTTATTCAGTTGTTCAGTTATTCAGTTGTTCAGTTATTCAGTTGTTCAGTTAAAACTGACTAACTGAACAACTCTTTGAACAGTTGACCTATTGTGGCTGTCGGCACCACTTTGATGTGGAATTTGCCGGTGTCGAGGCCTTTTGCGCTGTATTTCGAGATAAAAATCTTATCGAATCCGAGTTTGTCGGCTTCTGCTATGCGTGCTTCCACGCGGTTCACGGCTCTCACTTCGCCTGAGAGTCCCACCTCGGCCGCAAAAGCGCATCGTCCGTCGATGGCGATGTCTTCGCTTGATGACAGCACTGCCGCCACCACTGCGAGGTCCATGGCGGGGTCATCGACACGCAAGCCGCCCGCGATGTTGAGGAACACGTCTTTTGCGCCGAGGCGGAATCCCGCGCGTTTTTCGAGCACGGCGAGGAGCATATTAAGACGGCGGGTGTCGAAGCCTGTGCTGGAGCGTTGCGGGGTGCCGTAAGCCGCCGAGCTGACAAGTGCCTGTGTCTCCACGAGCATCGGGCGCAAGCCCTCCACCATAGCGGCGATGGCTATGCCGCTGACCGACGTCTCACGTTGCGAGAGCAGTATCTCACTCGGGTTTCTCACCTCGCGCAAGCCCTCGGCGTTCATCTCAAAGATGCCGAGTTCCGACGACGAGCCGAAACGGTTTTTCACCGTGCGCAAGATACGGAAACCATAATGGCGGTCGCCTTCAAACTGCAGCACGGTATCGACGATATGTTCCAAAATCTTAGGTCCTGCGATGGTGCCGTCCTTGGTGATATGTCCGATGAGAAACACCGGCACATGTAACGATTTTGCTATTTTGTTCATCTCCGCCGCCGTCTCTCGAATCTGGCTGATGCTGCCTGCGGTAGCCTCCACCGATGGCGACTCCAAGGTCTGAATAGAGTCGATTATCACTATGTCAGGCTGCACCTCTTTGACGCTTTTTAAGATGTCTTGAGTGTCTGTCTCGTTGAGAATCAGACAGTTGTCATTTTTTATCCCTATTCTGTCGGCCCGCATCTTTATTTGTTGGCGGCTCTCCTCGCCGGAGACATACAACACCTTTTTATTAATATGCAGTGCCATCTGAAGGAGCAGCGTCGATTTTCCTATTCCCGGCTCGCCACCGAGAAGTATCAGAGAGCCTGGCACGAGACCGCCGCCAAGCACGCGGTTAAGCTCCTCATAACCCAAGTCAAGACGCTCCTCCTGTGCGCTTGTGACCTCGCGAATAGGAGTGGGCTTGCTTTTAAAACTCTGAATATCAATATCTTTAGAAACGGCCTTACTGTCTTTCCCTGTCACCACCGTTTCCTCTACATAGCTGTTCCACGCTCCGCATCCCGGGCAATGACCTATCCATTTCGGCGATTCATTGCCGCATTCCTTGCAAAAAAATACCGTTTTCACCTTTGACATAACTCGTGTCGTTTCGACCGAAATGGAAAATTTTCTTTCCGGTCAGTTACTAATATTCTGCAAAGATACTACTTTTTCACCCTTGAGCGTCCATTTTTTGAGGAAAAAGTTGCTGTCTGCTTATGAAAAATTCCGATGGTTGCGGCTTTGCTTTCATTCGCAGGCTTCGATAAAGTTAGGGTTACGGACAGCTGTGATTCTATTTTTCACTCAGTTTCAGGATAATGTCGTCGAGCATTTTATACAGCTCAGGTGCCGTCTTCGCCGTCACGCTCTGGCAGATGACGGCGTTACCCACGGTAAGCGGCACTGTGGCGAGCTCGTCTTGCAGCCTGCGGCCTTTCTCGGTGAGTGCGACAATCATCCGGCGGGCGTCCTCAGTGCTTTTGGTGCGCGTCAAGACGCCTTCCTTCTCCATGCGTTGCAGCAGCGGCGTGATGGTGTTGGTGGCTAAAAACAGCCGTTTGGCGATGTCGTTCACCGGCTGGGCGTCGTTCTCCCACAGGACCAGCAGCACGAGATACTGCGGGTAGGTGAGACCATGCTTAGAGAGCAGCGGGTGATACGCCTGTGTGAGAAGGCGCGAAGCGGTGTAAAGCCTGAAACAGAGCTGGTTATCTAACAAAAACTCCGGTCTCATCAGAGCATTTCCTTAACGTCGTTCTCGAAGTCGGAAGGCTCGGCGGTAGGCGGGAAACGCTTGATGGTGTTGCCGTCGCGTGAGATGAGGAACTTGGTGAAGTTCCATAAGATGTCGCTGTCTTTCTCCACGCTCTTGCTGATGCCTTTCAACATCGTATGCGTCGCCTTGGCTTTCAAGCCTTTGTATTCCTCGTTCGGAGCCTTCGATTTCAGATATTCGAAGATAGGCTCAGCGTCCTTGCCGTTGACGTCAACCTTCTTCATCAGAGGGAAGGTGACGCCATGGTTGATGCGGCAGAACTCAGCTATCTCCTCGTCGGTACCCGGTTCCTGATGCGCAAACTGGTCGCATGGGAAGCCGATGACGACCAATCCCTGGTCTTTGTATTTCTGGTAAAGCTCCTCCAGACCGTCGTATTGTGGTGTGAAACCGCATTTTGAGGCGGTATTGACAATCAACAGGACACTGCCCTTGTATTGTGCCATGTCCACTTCCTCGCCTTTGTTGTTCAAGGCCTTGAAATCATAAATCGTATTCATTTTCTTAGTGTTTTGTGCGCATGACGTCACGACCATGACGAGTCCGACAATCATGCTGACGACGATTTTTCTCATTGTTACATTTGCTTTCTGAGCCAGTTCTGGTAGCCGATTCTCTCGATGAGGTCGAGTTGTTGCTCGCTCCAGTACATGTCTTCCTCTTCGTCTTTCAGATATTCCTTCATGATGTCGAAGGTGGTGATGTCTTCGCAGATTTCGTTCATGCACTTCCGCAGGAATTCGATGCCTTGGATGGAGACTTGCAGCTCAGCTTTGACATACTCGCAAGGCTCGGTGATGATTTTGCCTTCGGGACGCATCTCGTGCCTCACTTCGCCACCGAGGTCGAGGATACGGTCGATGAACTTGTCAACCCAACCCATTTCCTCCTCATGATGGCCGGTGTATTTGGTGCCGAGCTTCTCAAAACCGATGGAGCTGAAGAGTTTGCCTTGGAGTTTGTGTCCGAAAGCCTGATTTGAAAGATGTGTTACGAAAAACTGTAACGCGTTGATTGATTTTTGTTTATCCATAATTATAAATTTTAAGATGTTAAAAAATTATATCGTTCACGCCACAAAATTACAAAAAAATATTATATCGTGTACGATATTTTTAAAAAAATGTTTTTTCCAAAATGCGAGGATATTGTTAAAATTGTATAAATTTGCATTCTGAAAAGATTCCTACATAACGATGAACGAACGTCACAGGAAGAAACGTCTCGACGCGCTGCGATATATATTATCGGTTCCTCGCAGCCTATGGTACAACTTGCGTCTGCTGCCGATACGTCAAGCCGTACGGATGCCTTTGCTCATATCCAACCGCACTGTCATGGACAACCTTGGCGGCAGGGTAGTGATGGACTGCGGTGACCTTCGTATCGGGATGATGAAGATAGGCTTCACCACCTATCAGGGGGGCGACTACCATTGCGACCGCACGCATGTCAACCTTCGCGGCACTCTTGTGGTACTCGGCCGCTGCCAGCTTGGAGCTGGCAGCGGCATAGAGGTGGCCGAAGGCTCCACTCTGACTATAGGACCCGACTTCAATTTAGGACCGCGCTCGCTCATCATCTGCCACAAAGACATCACCTTCGGTGCCTTCAACCGCATCTCGTGGTGTTGCACCGTCATGGACACCGATCAGCATCGCATAGTGGATGCCGACGGCCGGCATATGAACCCCGACCGTGCCATCGTCTTCGGCGACAACGTATGGTTAGGCTGTCACGTCATAGTGGCCAAAGGCACACATCTGCCTGACGACACCACCGTGGCTGCCGGTGCCACCGTAGCAGGCCGTCACGATGAGCCTATGACCGTTTTGGCCGGCAACCCCGCCACCGTAGTGCGACGCGGGGTGAAGAGAGAATGGATGAAATAATCAACATTTTATCATCAATTTTATCAGAAATAAAAAGCCTTTTATTCTTTTTTGCCATTCTGACTTCAGCTTTGACATTGATGGCGCAGTGTCCGGGTGGCGGAAGCACCGACGCTTAGTCGTTTATCGTACACCCTCGCCCTCTTGTGCAAGGTGTGCTCAAAATAACGCCAGAGGTTCTGCACGTTGGTGTTGTCCTCCAGCTCGCGTGTCGATTCAATATATTTGATGCCGTTTTTCTTGATGCCATGCGCGAACTTGTCGAAAATCATGGCGTTGACACCTTTGTTCTGGTACTGTTCGTCGATGGCGATGAGCAAGAGGTCGATGGTGTCGTTTTTCTTGAGTGCCCTCAGCACATGTATGAATCCGAAAGGAAACAGCGAGCCTTTGGCTTTTTGCATAGCCTGTGACAGCGACGGCAACGCCAGTCCGAAAGCCACCACCTTATCGTCTTTGTCGAGGATTATCGAGAGATAATCGACATTGACATTCCCTAAAAACTGTTTCTTGAGGTCGTCGCACTGCCCTTTGGTAAGCTCCGAGAAGCCATGCAGCTTTGAATATGCGTTGTTAAGACATGTGAAAATGCTGTCAAGGTAAGGGTTGATGTCACGACGGCAGCGCAGCGGTGCCTGGTGCAGCTCGTACCGCTGTTCCATAAGCTGAGCTGAGCGTGCATAACGTTCCGGTATGACATCAGGCACGAGGATGCGGTATTCCACAAAGTCAGTCTCCCGCTGATAGCCCAACGCCAAGAGATGTCTCTCGTAATATGGGGCGTTGTATTTCCCGTAGGCTGTCGGAATCTGGTCGAAGCCCTCCACCAGCACGCCGGCCGCGTCGAACTCCAGGAATCCTGTCGGGCCGCTCATCACATCCATGCCCTTCTCGCGCGCATACGTCTCCACGGCGTTCATCAAGGCGGCGGAGACATCGCCGTCATCGATGAAGTCGATCCAGCCGAAACGACATATGTTCTCTCCCATCTTCTCGTTGTAACGGCGGTTGATGATGCCCGCCACACGTCCCACTATCGTCCCTTTGGTGTCGTACGCCAACCAATATTTGCCTTCGCACACCTCAAAGGCGTGGTTTTTCGACGGCGTGAGCGTGTCACGGTCCATCGACTCAATCTGCGGGACATAATAAGGGTTGTTTTTGTACAACTCATTCGGAAAATGGACAAAAGCCTTCAATTCTTTGTTCGTTTCAACTTCTTTTATAACAACTTGCATACCTATAAATTATATACTGAGTTTCTAATCATCAAGCCATATTCTTCTTCGGTGTACCGGAGCTGTTCCTCCACGCTTATCGCCTCGCCAATGCGCAGTCTCACTGTTTTTCCGACTTTGTTGAGTATCTCCCTTGGCAGGCGCAGCGTACGGACTCGCCAGTCGATAAGTCCCAACGAGTAATAAAACCACGAGTTTTTATCCAAAAAATGCACCGGCAGCACCGGCACCTTCATCTTTCTGATGAACTTCACGGCCGACTCCTGCCATTGGCGGTCGCGCACACAACGGTCTTTGAAGCTATAGTCCGACACGGCGCCTGCTGGAAACAAGCCCATCGGATGCCCCTCTTTGATATGCTGTATGGCCTTTCGCAGCCCTTGCTGGTTCTCACTCACCACGCTCTTCGTGTCATTGGTGATGGGCACCACGCTGATGAAACAGTCTTTGATAGTCTTCGCCAACGACAGGAATTTGTTTGCCATCACCTTGTAATCGCTACGGAAATGACCGAACAAATCTATCAAAATCAAGCCGTCGAGACCTCCGTACGGATGGTTGCTGATGGTGATGAAGGGTCCGTTCTCTATCGTTTTCAAGTGTTCCAAGCCCTCCACCTCATAATGGAAGTCCATATCGCTGAGGAAAGCCTCCACAAAGTCGGGGCCTGACATATCCTCCCGTGCGGCGTAACGCTCCGCCAGCCTGTCGATGCCCGTGATGCGCAAAAGCATCTTGGCAAAAGCATGTCCTGTCTTGCCATTGAACACCGGCGAAACGCCTTCTATCTCCTCCATCGTGATTAGTGCCATTACTTCTTCGGGTCTATACGGTTATAATAACGAGCATCTTTGAAAATCGTCACGAAATAGATTATCGTCAGGACAAGCAGGATGACAAGTCCGACCATGTCGAGGACATGCAGTTCAAACACCGTCGAAGGCGTTGTGATGTCTAATGTGAAGGTCTGCAACGGCTTTGCGAACACCAATACCGCGTTGACGATGATGCAAATCATGCGGAACTCGGTGGGGCCGAGCTTAGCGTAGGTGAGTTTGAACTCGTTCCTCAGATGTGCGTTGATGGCGACATTAAGCGTGAGCATCAGATAAATCACCAAGAGGATGCACGAGAGGTCGAAGCGCATGAAAGGCGACAAGCCCACGCCCATGAACATAATCGTCTCGTTGATGGCGTCCATGGTATGGTCGAGATAGAAGCCATAGACAGGTCTTTGCTGCCTGCGGACACGCGCCAAGGTGCCGTCAAGAGAGTCGCCGTACCAGTTGACGACAAAGCCCACACAGGCCAACCACAAAAAATTGACGTTAACGCCCGACAAGATATATCCCGCCGCGATAATCAGCGAACCGATATGCCCGATGTACGTAAGCATGTCGGAATCGACCCATTTAGGCTGCCGTTCGGCGAGCCACACGAGTGCTTTTTTCTCCACACCGTTCAACAACGAGGTCTGGACGCGCACCGACTGTTCTTTCTTAGATTCCATTTTTCAAATTAAGTTGCAAAAATATGATATTATTCTTTAAAAATCGAATTTTTTATGACAATTTATCAAAAAAAACAAATTAACAGCTACAAATAATAATATTTTCCCAAAATCGCCGCGAACCAAGGTGCCGGCAGGATGTGCTTCAGAATCACCGAAAGGCGTTGTTCGAGCGATGACACCACGTATCCGTAACGAGGGCGTTTTTTGTGTATTATTTTGCCTATTTTACGCGCTAACAGCTGAGGTTTCAGGCCTCCTCTCTCGTCATGCTCAATCTTATCGATTGATTTTTGGTAAGCAGGATAGGCTTGCAAGGCCGCTTCGTCAGCGACTTTTTTGCGGTTGCCCGTGAAGCCTGTGGAGAAGTCGCCCGGACGAATCACCGTCACTGTGACGCCAAACTGTTTTGTCTCAAGGCGCAGAGCCTCGCAATAGCCTTCGATGGCGAATTTGCTGGCGGAGTAAAACCCTTGGAACGGCAGTCCCATCAGGCCGCCGATGGAGCTGAGGGCTATAATCTTGCCTGAGCCTTGCCGTCGCATGTGAGGCAGCACGGCATTGACACAATGCACCAACCCCATGAAGTTGGTGTCCATCAGCAAACGTATCTCCTCTTCGGTGGCAAACTCAAGCGGTCCGCCTATGCCCATCCCCGCATTGCTGACCAGCACATCGACACGACCTTCTTTCTCAACGACATGTGAGACAGCCTGCCGCACCGACTCAGGGTCGCGGACATCAACTGTGAGATAGTTGACGCCAGGCAGCGGTGTCACCTCATGTCGCACCGTGCCGTAAACGGCATGGCCTTCACCGGCAAGCAGACGCGCGGTCTCTAACCCGAATCCCGATGATATGCCTGTTATAAAAACTACCATTATCCTATGATTTCCGCTTGTTGAAACACCTTTGTGATTTTATCTATTGCCTCATCCACCTGCCCGAAGGTATGCGTTGCCATCAAAGCAAAGCGTATCAGCACGTCGTTGTCGGGCACCGCCGGCGCCACCACCGGTGTGACGAATATGCCTTCGTCCAAGAGGCGGTTGCACACATAGAACGCCTTTTCCGAGTTTCTCACGAACAGAGGTATTATAGGGGTCTCGCTACGACCGGTGTCGAAGCCACGGTCTTTGAACTGCTGTCGGGCATAGTTGCTCACGTCCCAGAGGTGTTGGATGCGTTCAGGCTCGCTGAGCATGATATCGATGGCTTTACTTACCGCAGCCACATTCGCGGGCGGCATACTCGCGCTGAAGATTAGGCTTCTGGCGTTGTGTTTCAAGAAGTTGATGGTGTCGGAGTCGGCGGCGATGAATCCGCCCAAAGAACCGAACGATTTCGAGAAAGTGCCCATGATGAGGTCCACCTTGTCGGTAAGACCGAAATGGTTGGCGGTGCCGCGTCCCTGATGTCCGAGCACCCCTAAGGCGTGGGCGTCGTCAATCATGATGTCGGCGTCATATTTCTCAGCCAAGGCCACCATCTCGGGAAGAGGCGCGATATCGCCTTCCATCGAGAAGACACCGTCAGCCACGATAAGCTTTATTGCCGAAGGCTCACATTGTTGGAGGCGAAGCTCGAGACTACTCATGTCGTTATGCGAATATTTCAGTGCTTTGGCATACGACAGGCGGCTGCCATCGATGATGGAGGCGTGGTCGAGACGGTCGAGAAGCAGATAGTCGTTATGTCCGCAGAGTGCCGACACCACACCCAGATTCACCTGAAAACCTGTGCTGAAACACACAGCGGCCTCTTTACCCACCAACTGTGCTAATTTCTTCTCAAGGGCGACATGCATGTCGAGCGTCCCGTTAAGGAATCGCGAGCCTGAGCAGCTGGTGCCGTATTTCTTGACGGCTTCACATGCCGCCTCTTTCAGACGCGGGTCGTTCGACAGCCCGAGATAGCTGTTGGAACCGAACATCAGCACATCTTTGCCGTTGATTTTCACCACAGTGCCCTGTTCCGACTCTATGACCTTATAGTATGGGTACAGCCCCTGTCTCTCCAATTCCTGCGGAGCTTTGAACTGTGAACATCTGTTTCTTAATTTATTGCTTTTCATATAGTTGTATTATGTTTTTTTCTTTTTAAAAATTACAAATTCATTCATTATAAGACTGAAACCTCCGGAAACACAGAGCGCGAGCAAGTTGCATATCACCACATCCCATTTCGTCAGATATTGGATAAGCATCAGCATTCCCATTTTCAGCAGGAAAGAGCCTGTACATGAAATGTTGTATGCCAAATAATGCCGCATGAAAGATTTTCCGCTGAACTGCGAAATCCTGTCGTTCCAAGTCAGGTAATAACATATCAAAAAATTGACAAAATTGGCGATTTCAAAAGATATTACAGGCGAAATTATCACCTTGCCAACATATCCGTCGAACACAAAATGCGAAAACAGCCAAATCACCAAGGTGTCAACCGCCGTGCCCGCCAAGTTGCCGGCAAGAAACTTAGGAAAACGCTTCAATATGAAATGTTCGAGTTTGGGCATTGCGTACATTACTATGCTGGTTTTTGCAACCCTTTATATTATATATCAAATAAATTTTAAGTTGCAAAGATATAGTGTTTTAGGTAATTAGCTCCCTTTCTATTTTTCTGTTTTTACGGTTGTTTTTTCCAAAATAGAGATATTTACCTTAAAAAAAGAATTATTTACCATTGTGTAAATCGAAAATTATATGTTATTTTGCAAAAAAATCGTATTCTCATGCTTAAAGTATTTGATGAGTTGATAATATCGGACAACATTGACGAGGTGAACATCTCGCCTGAGACGTTTTCCAATTTTCTTATAGTGTTTTTTTGTGAGAAAGGCGCGTTGCAGTTTTCTGTAGGCAGCAAGAGGTATGTGGCCGAGGCCGGCACTTTGGTGGTGAGTACTCCTCACAACATCATCGGGTTGTACATGCGGACGCCCGACTTGCAGGGTAAGATAATATGCGCCGACACTTCGTTATTCGACGACAGCGTGCTGAAGATTTTCCATCTCGACCCCAACTGGTTGAAGAAGATGATTTATTTGAGTCAGAATCCGCTGTATCACACCTCGGAGTTCCATCGCAAGCTGTTTCTTGCCTATTTCAACCTGCTGGAGATATATTTGGAAGACAGCGACAAATACTACCGTAAGGACAGCATCAAGCTGTTGGCGCAGTCGGTCATAGTGGAGATTATGCACCAGCTTGACAACGGCAATCTCGTGGAAGAAAGCAGCAACAAGACATCGGCCGACATTTCGCAGAAAGACAGGCTTTTCAGGCGTTTCATAACGATGCTGTTGCAAGATGCCTGCACCGACCGCGAGGTGAAAGCTTATGCCGACCGACTGCTCATCACGCCAAAACACCTCAGTTATATATGCAAGGAGCAGAGCGGACGCACCGCTTCTGAATGGATTACCGAGACCGTCGTCAGGAACATTAAATACTATCTTCTCCAAACCGATTTGACTATCAAGGAGATAGCTTTTAAGATGGACTTCCCCGACGTGAGTTTTTTCTGCAAATACACCAAGAAACACCTTGGGAAGAGTCCTATTGAATACAGAAAGAACTCCGCCGAATCGACAGACGAAGGTTAGGCGAAACAACATCGTGGCACGGCTCACCCGCCAACCTTCTGCGGCAGCATCTGCCCCTTCCGCGTGAGAATGGCCTGAAGCAGGTAAACGACTGCGATAAATGCGCCCACCATATAAGGTGACAAATTGGCTGCCGAGG
>CALCYT010000050.1 GCA_937906455.1 uncultured Bacteroidales bacterium
GTAGGTGTTGTATAACGTCCCAAAGAACTTACGGCGCACGTCGTCAACGCCGTCTTCGTCGAATTTCAGGTTGTCCCAAGGCTGCGAGTTGGTCATCATATACCATCTCACGGCGTCGGCACCGTATTTGGTGATGGCTCCGAAGGGGTCAACGGCATTGCCAAGGCGTTTCGACATCTTGTTGCCGTTCTTGTCGAGCACCAAGCCATTGGAAATCACGTTCTTATATGCCACGCTGTCGAAGCACATGGTGGCGATGGCGTGCAAGGTGAAGAACCATCCGCGGGTCTGGTCAACGCCCTCGGCGATGAAGTCGGCAGGGAAGGTCTTGTCGTTGAGCTGTCCGGGCTTGCCCATGTAATGAATCTGCGCGTAAGGCATAGCGCCTGAGTCAAACCACACGTCTATGAGGTCAGGCTCACGGAACATCTTCTTCCCTGATTTTGAGACCAAGACCACACCGTCGATATATGGTCTGTGCAGGTCGAACTTGGTGTAATCCTCTGATTTATAAGGATTTTCTGTCATAAATCCCGCCTTGACGGATTTCTCTATCTCGTCTCTCAATTCTGTCACGCTGCCGATGCAAATCTCTTCGTTGCCGTCTTCTGTTCTCCAGATAGGCAATGGCGTGCCCCAATAACGTGAGCGCGAGAGGTTCCAATCGACGAGGTTCTCGAGCCAGTTGCCGAAACGTCCGCTTCCTGTCGCCTCCGGCTTCCAGTTGATGGTCTTGTTAAGCTCTATCATCCTGTCTTTCAACGCTGTAGTCTTGATGAACCAGCTGTCGAGAGGGTAGTAAAGGACGG
Organism: uncultured Bacteroidales bacterium; assembly: GCA_937906455.1. GTDB lineage: Bacteria > Bacteroidota > Bacteroidia > Bacteroidales > F082 > Limimorpha. The sequence continues at coordinate 810 of CALCYT010000050.1, forward strand.
GTTTGTCGGTACGCCAGCAGTGCGGGTAGTTGTGTGTATGTTTCTCGCTCTTGAAGAGCTTGCCTTGTTCCTTCAGCATGATGACGATTTCGACGTCCAAGGAGATGTCTTTGTCGGTCTTCGTCGGGTCGTAGGCGTTTTTCACGAATTTGCCTGCGTATTTTGCGTATTCCTCGACATCGACATGTGTCTTAACCCATTCAGGGTCAAGGTCTTCGATGCGGAAGAATTTACCTGTCTTGTCAACCATCGGCTGTGCCTTGCCGTCTTTGTCGAAGAGATGCAGTGGCGGAATGTTGGTCTGTTTGGCCACGCGGTTATCATCGGCGCCGAAGGTAGGGGCGATATGCACTATGCCGGTGCCGTCTTCAGTGGTGACGTAATCGCCGGGTATGACGCGGAATCCGTCGCCGTCGGGCTTCACCCAGGGGATAAGCTGCTCGTAATAAATCCCGACGAGGTCTTTGCCCTTGCAGGTGCCGAGCACCTCGTAAGGCAGTTTCTTGTCGCCTACTTTCCAATCGTCAAACGCGGGTTTCTCCTCTTCTGAAGGGAAGAACGAGGCCATCAAAGGCTTCCCGATGACGATGAGTGCCGGCTCTCCGTTGGTGGGGTTCACTGTCCTGACGAGGTTGTATTCTATGCCGGGTCCCACCGCCAAGGCTGTGTTCGACGGCAGAGTCCAAGGTGTGGTGGTCCATGCCACCGCATAAGTTTGGAGTTTGAAGTTTGAAGTTTGGAGTTTGAAGACCTCTTTTAGCTTTTCATTTTCAACTTTTAACTTAAACATCGCCACGCAGGTGAGGTCTTTCACGTCGCGGTAGCATCCTGGCATGTTCAGCTCATGAGAGCTTAGGCCTGTTCCGGCGGCCGGCGAATATGGCTGGATGGTATATCCTTTATATAGTAAACCTTTGTTATACAAGTCTTTAAGCAAGAACCACAGCGTCTCTATATATTCGTTGGTGAAGGTGATGTACGGGTCGTTAAGGTCAACCCAGTAGCCCATCTGACGTGTGAGGTCGTCCCAGCGGTCTTTGTATTTCATCACTTCCTCGCGGCAGGCGCGGTTGTATTCGTCCACACTTATTTTCTTGCCGATGTCTTCCTTAGTGATGCCGAGTTTTTTCTCAACGCCGAGTTCTACGGGCAGTCCGTGGGTGTCCCATCCGGCCTTGCGGCTCACGTATTTCCCCTTTAAAGTCTGGAAACGGCAGAAGGTGTCCTTGATGGTGCGTGCCATCATGTGGTGGATGCCCGGCAGGCCGTTGGCAGAGGGCGGTCCCTCGTAAAAAACGTATGCCGTGCCGTTTTTTGTGTTTTCCAAACTCTTGCCGAAAATGCCGTTGTCTTCCCAAAACTTACGAATCTCATCGGCTATGTTGGTGAGATTCAAAAACTTATATTCGCGATATGCGTTCGTCATAAAATGAATTTGTTTATCCAAATAATCTGCAAAAATAAAAAAAAGAATTGATTTTGATTTATATTATTTAAAGTTTTTTTAATTTTGCGGTGAAATTCATCATTTTGAGATAAAATTTGGCAAATATGAAATTAAATCATTCTATCGGAATTGATATCGGAGGCACGAACACCGATATCGGCATTGTCCGCGCTGACGGAAAAATCATCGACAAGGAAAATCTGCACACCAACGAGTATTACGATGCCGCGTTGTATGTGAAGGACATGGCTGACAAGATTCAGTTATTGCTTGGGCGCAACCACGTGGCCGAGATCGACGGCATCGGCATCGGGGCGCCCAACGGCAACACCTACACCGGGAGCATCGACAAGGCGCCGAACCTGAACTTTAAAGGTCAGGTGAAGCTTGCCGAGATGATGAGGCAACACATTGACACTAAGGTGGTTGTGTCGAACGATGCCAACGCTGCTGCATACGGCGAGATGGTTTACGGCGGTGCCAAAGACCTCGACCATTTCATCACTTTCACGCTTGGGACAGGTGTGGGAAGCGGCATCATCATCGACAGGAAGCTTGTCCTTGGCTCGACGAGTACCGCTGGTGAGCTGGGGCATTCCATCATCATCATCAACGGCCGTCAATGCGGATGCGGGAGGAAAGGCTGTTTGGAGACTTACACCTCGGCGGGAGGCATACGTCGCACCGCTCTTGAGCTGATGGAGCAGAACCCGATGTACGACGGCGTCTTAAAAGAAGTGGCTCCTGAAAATCTGACTTCTAAGATGGTGGGAGATGCGGCAAACGCTGGCGATTACATTGGCATTCAGACCTTTGAGAATGTGGGTTATCTGCTTGGCATCGCGATGGCCAACGCGGTGACGTTTTCCGCGCCGCAGGCGATATTCCTCATGGGAGGACCTGTGCACGCCGGCGAGGTGCTGATGAAGCCTCTCCGCAAGTCATTCGACGAGCATCTGCTCAATATATATCAAGGTACAGTGGAGATACGTGTGTCGGAACTCGCTGACAACGAGGTGGCCATTTTAGGTGCTGCGGCGTTGTGCCAATTATAGATATTGTATCGGCGAGAACATCAGGCAGCCGAGCAGCGAGAACAGCGTCACCACCACAAGTGACAGGGCGAAGACTTTTTTGTCGTGTCTGAAGAAGCGTTGTATCACGACGGCCATCACCGGTATAGAGGTGAAAGGCAGCACGAAGACAAACAGCCAGAAAGGATATTTGCGCCGCATCGTCACGATGCGGCGTGCCTTTTTAAACTGTTTGGCACCGATGTTTTTCTTGCGGTTTTTGTTGAGCCGACAGGTTATCTCATCGAAAAAGAAATAGAAAAACAAAAAGCCTATGATGCCTCCCAAGGCAGTGGCTATGAAAGTGACGCCGAACGACAAGCCTTCGGCAAACCCCGCCGCCGGAGCGAACAAGGTCTTCACCGTTGAGGCTAAAATCACGGATATTATCTTCCAAAACACCTTTTATCAGTTTTAAGTTTGGAGTTTGAAGTTATAACGAATATTTTTTAAATTCTGTTGTATCAAACAAAAAAAATTGTATTTTTGCACTCGCAAACAAGCCACTTTAGCTCAGTTGGTAGAGCAACGCATTCGTAATGCGTAGGTCGTTGGTTCGAGTCCGACATGTGGCTCTTATTTAATTGATAATCAAAGACTTACCCCCCCCCCGTTTTTGGTCGAGTATCTGATAAATCGAGTTATTGGACTTGAACTCGGGTACGATTATTTTCATCTGTTTGACGATTTCGAAGTCGTTGCATGACGGCAAAATCTCTAAAAGCTTGCCGATTTCGGCATCCACTTCTTCCTGTGTGTATTCGCGCACCTTCGCGTGCATAATCTTAGGGTGTTCGGTAGGCATGGTGTTTTCCTTTGTTGCGAGCAGCTCCTCATACAGTTTCTCGCCCGGTCGCAGCCCGGTGATCTCGATATGAACGTCAGGTACATGCGACAGCTTAATCATCTTGCTTGCCAAGTCGTAAATCTTGACGGGCTTGCCCATGTCGAACACGAAGATGTCGCCGTGGCTTCCTATAGCGCCTGCCTCAAGCACGAGGCTGCAGGCCTCAGGAATCGTCATGAAGTAACGTATGATGTTGCGGTCGGTGACGGTGAGCGGTCCTCCGTGTGCTAACTGCTTCTTGAACAACGGGATAACCGAGCCGTTTGAGCCTAAGACATTGCCGAATCGTGTGGTCACGAACTTGGTGTCGCTCTTGCGGCTCTGTGTGTAAATCTCCGCTATGCGTTTGGTGGCTCCCATCACGTTGGTGGGGTTCACCGCCTTGTCGGTGGAAATCATCACAAACTTCTCGACGCCATATTTTATAGACAAATCAGCGATAAGCTTGGTTCCATACACATTGACGAACGCCGCCTCGTAAGGGAAGTTCTCCATCAGCGGGACGTGTTTGTAAGCCGCCGCATGATAGATAATCTGTGGCTGGTATTTCTCAAACACCTCCGTCATCTTGTTGATATCCTTGACGTTACCCACGACAAACACTTTCGGCACCGCAATGTGTTTGTAAGGCTCTTCGTTGTTCAGCTCAAACTGTAAGTCGTACATTGGTGACTCGGCCTGGTCGAACATGATGAGGCATTTGGGGTTATGCTGGAGCACTTGGCGGCAGATCTCACTGCCGATGGAACCGGCGGCACCTGTCACCATCACCACCTTGCCGTCAAGCTCTTGTCTCACGTTCTCCTTGCCTAATACGATAGGATCCCTCTCAAGCAAGTCCTCAATCTTAATATCTTGAATCTGATTGAAATCCAATTGGTTGTTAATCCATGAATCAATAAACGGCACAGATTTGACCGAGATGCCGAGGTCGATGATTTTGTTGACCAGCTCATTGCGCTTGTTGATGCCCAAGCTCGGTATCGACAAGATAATCATATCGATATGCTGCTTTTGGATAAAGTTCTTGTTCAGCACCGTCTCCGGACTGAAAATCCTTACCCCGTTGATTGATTTTCCAATCTTTTTGTGCGAGTCATCGACGAAACAGACGATGTTGTATTGTGTTGAAGTGTCCTGATACAGAGCGTTTTGCGTGATAGGACCCGCGTCACCGGCACCATAAATCACCACGTTTAGCTTGTTGGGCTGGGGACGCATATACTCGTTATAAATACGGCGGATAAACAATCGTCCGAACACCATGAATGTCAAGGCTACCATGCAAATCAGGAAAATGGTCAGATAATTGGGGATGAAAGCGTTAGCAGCCTTTAAGTTATCATGATTGGTGATGATATACCTCACAATACATAAGCTCATGAAAACACAACCCGTTGTTGTTGAGATCTGCTCGATATCCTTGAAGCCGGTATATCTGATAATGCCCTTATAAGAGCCCGTACATAAGAATCCTATTATGAATAACAAGAAAACCGAGATTGTTGACTGGAAGTAATAGTTCAACGCCACTTTATAATAGTCGGGATAATATCCGACCAAAGGCACGAAACATATTGCCATCAAAACCAGAAAAATATCAAAGGCGAGCACGTAAACTCTTGATATGGCGGAGGTGTTTCGTGAACCGAAGACCATTCTCGCGATTTTTATAAACAACTTTTTCATAATATGATGATATTTGTTCAAAAACTCATTTTTGCCATTCTTTTATAAGCTGTTCATCTTGCATCCTGCAGATGAGGAGGCAGTTGTTGTCATCCACAACTATATAATTGTCAAGGCCTTGCACTATCACTTTCTTTTTTTCGCAGGAGCGCACCATGCAATCTCTGCTGTCAACCATCCGGATGTTTTCGCCTATTATCGCGTTGTTGTCGGCGTCGTAAGGCATGTGAGTGTAGAGGCTTCCCCATGTGCCTATGTCGCTCCATCCGAAGCTTGCCGGATACACGAACACGTCTTTCGATTTCTCCATCACTGCATAGTCGATGCTGATGTTAGGGCATGTCGGGAAAAGCTCGTCGATGACGTCCTGTTCGTCGTTTTGATAGAAATGCGGTTCTATTTTGTCAAAGATATCGGATAGATCCGGCACGAGAGCCGCTATGGTGTTGACCACGGTCTTCACATTCCAGACGAAGATGCCTGCGTTCCAGTAATAACCGCCTTCTGCGAGATAATTCTTAGCTGTCTCGAGGTTCGGTTTCTCCTTGAAGGCCTCCACTTTTTGAATTTTTTCCTTTGTGTCGGCGTCCACCGCCTTGATGTAGCCGTAGCCTGTCTCGGGGCGTGTGGGCATCATGCCAAGCGTCACTATGACGTTGTTATTTTTAGTATATTCGAGCGATTCTTTTATAACTTCTTGAAAATGAGTCACGTCAAGCACAAGATGGTCGGCAGGCGAGAACACGAGGTTGGCGTCAGGATATTTGGAGTGAATCTTACGGCTCACATATTCGATACAAGGTGCCGTGTTGCGCATACATGGTTCCATAAGAATCTGAGTGTCAGGCACTTGCGGGAGCTGTTCCTTCACTATGTCTCTATATTTCCTTGACGTGACAATCCACACATGGTCAGGCTCGATGATGCCGGCGAAACGTTCCACAGTGAGCTGAATCATGGTTTTCCCAATGCCCATGACATCGATAAACTGCTTAGGTTTCTCGGGGATGGACATCGGCCAGAAACGCGAGCCGACACCGCCCGCCATTATAATAAGGTGATTGTTGCTCATGTTTGAATAATTCATATTTCCGGCTGCAAAATTAAGTAATTATTATGGAAAAAGCAAATTATTTGTATAATTATAATCGTCCGTCAACGATATTTCTGTCCAAAAATCCTTTCACATCATAGACCACGCCGCCGTCTCTCACTATCGAGCGGATGTCGAGTCCCAGAAATTCCTTATGTGAGACGGCCAGAATCACCGCATCGAAAGCATTGTCGTTCAAGGTGTTAGTTATTTCGACATCATATTCTTCCTTCACTCTGCCGGCATCTGCCCAGGGGTCATACACGGTGATGTTGTCGGTGTATTCCCTCAAGGTGTGGTAAATATCGATGACTTTGGTGTTTCTTATGTCGGGGCAGTTTTCCTTGAAGGTGACACCTAAGATGAGGATTTTCGCGTCTTTCACCATCACGCCTTTTTTGTTCATGAGCCTGATGGTCTGGTTAGCGACATAATTACCCATGCTGTCGTTGAGTCGTCGTGCCGCCGACATCACTCTCGGGAAGACGCCGAACACCTCGGCTTTTTCTATGAGATAATACGGGTCAACGCTGATGCAGTGACCGCCCACCAAGCCCGGACTCAGCTTTATGAAGTTCCATTTGCTGGATGCCGCCTCGATGACATCGTGTGAGTCGATGTCCATGGCGTTGAAAATCTTCGCCAGTTCGTTCATGAACGCGATGTTGATGTCACGCTGGGAGTTCTCTATGATTTTCGAGGCCTCCGCCACACGTATCGACGGAGCCTTGTGCGTGCCGTTGACAAGCACTGAGTTGTACAGGGCATCGACAAAATCGGCCGTTTCAGGTGTCGAGCCTGATGTCACCTTCCTTATTTTCTCCACGGTATGTTCTTTGTCGCCCGGGTTGATTCTCTCCGGAGAATAGCCAGCGAAGAAATCGACGTTGAACTTCAGTCCGCTGACGTGTTCCACCACGGGTATGCACTCTTCTTCGGTGACGCCGGGGTAAACCGTTGATTCATAGATAACGACATCGCCTTTCGATATTACTTTTCCCACCGTCTCCGACGCTCCCCGAAGCGGTTTAAGGTCGGGGTGGTTGTTGTCATCGACGGGTGTGGGCACTGCCACGATATAAACGTTGCATTCTTTGATGTCGTCGAGGCTTGTCGTGCATTTGAAGCCGTTTTTTATGGCTTCGCCAAGCAGCTCGTCGTCCACTTCCAAGGTGGCGTCATGGCCTGTCATGAGTGCATCGACACGTTTTTGGCTCATGTCGAAGCCCACGGTGGAGTATTTCGTCGAAAACAGCCTTGCCAAAGGCAGTCCGACGTAGCCGAGGCCTATTACGCAGATTTTTGTATTATTCATCAGTTTTAAAACAAGTTTTTCCTTTACGATAAGCTTTTTCCCATTCCCATGCGCTATGCGTCATGTCGTCAATGGAGCGTTCGGCTTTCCAGCCCAACTCCTTATTAGTATATGTAGGGTCGGCCCAGATTTTCACTATGTCGCCGGCCCGTCGTCCCACGATTTCGTATTTCAGCTTGATGCCGTTGCTTCTCTCGAACGATTTTATGATGTCCAAGACAGAATATCCCGTGCCTGTCCCGATGTTAAACACCTCGAAATTAGCCTTCATCTTGCCTTGAATCATGCGTTCGACGGCTTTCACGTGGGCTTTCGCCAAGTCCATGATATGGATGTAGTCGCGTATTGGCGTACCGTCGGGGGTGTCGTAGTCGTTGCCGAACACTCTCAGGAACGGTCTGATGCCGTAAGCCGTCTGAGTGACGTAAGGCATGAGGTTGGCAGGCACTCCGAACGGCAGCTCACCAAGCTTCGCACTCTCGTGTGCCCCGACAGGGTTGAAATAACGTAACGCAATGGCATTCAATCCTTTATAAGCAATGATGCTGTCTTGAATGATTTCTTCGGCAATCTGCTTGGTGTTGCCGTAAGGACATTCAGCCTTCTTGATAGGTGCTTTCTCCGAGATTGGCAGATTCTCCGGGTCCGGCTCGCCATAAACGGTGCACGATGACGAGAAGACGAGGTTCTCCACTCCGTGTTTTTGCATCGACTCAAGGATGTTCATCAAGGAGTCGAGGTTGTTGCGATAGTATTTCAACGGTTGCTCCACCGACTCGCCGACCGCCTTATGTGCCGCGAAATGGATCACACCTTTGATGTCGTTGTGACGATGGAAGAAATCGTCAACCTTTTGGCGGTCGGCGAGGTCGAACTGCTCGAACTCCGGCTTCTTGCCTGTTATCGAGGCTATCGCGTCAAGTGCCTCGATACGAGAGTTGAACAAAGCGTCAACGATGATGACATCATAGCCTTGCCGCTGCAACTCCACTGTGGTGTGGGAACCGATAAACCCCGTTCCCCCGGTGACTAATATCTTCATTTTTTAATTATTTTTTCTTTTTTAATGAGATTTCTCCACTACGCTTCGCTTCGGTCGAAATGACGGGGTACTACCGCCATCCGAAGGGATGATTTGACAATGGTAATTTTGCCAGCGGATGGTAGTCGCCCACCAATCCTATCGGCTTTGTGTTTCTTATATCATAAACAATCTCGATGCAGTTTCTGGCTTCAGAAATCCTGAATCCCTCGCCTGCGAGAATCTTCTCATAGCTCTTTGTGTGCAGTTCGGTGAATCCTGCGCTGAACTCGAATTCCGTTCCGTCAATCATTATGGTGCGATAGGTCTTTTTCTCGCCTTGCACCGCATTCTCCGGAAGGGTTTCTGCGTTGATACTCAGGAAGTAACGCACTCTTGCCTTGGGCATCTCGAGATAACCTGCCACGCGGTCGTGTGTCGAGATATGCACCACGTTTTTCGTCACGGGGCCGAAAATCCAAGACAGCATATCATAAAAATGTATGCCTATGTTGGTGGCTATGCCTCCACTTTTGTTCTCGTTGCCTTTCCACGAGGTGTAGTACCAGTTGCCTCTCGCGGTGATATATGTCAAATCCACGTCGTAAATCTTGTCTTTCGGGCCTTCATCGATTCTCTTTTTCAATGCCACTATGGAGTCATGCAGGCGCAGTTGGAGAATAGTGTAAGCCTTATGTCCGGTGCTTTGTTCCACTTTTTCAAGGGCGTCGATGTTCCAAGGGTTCAAGACGACGGGTTTTTCGCAGATGACGTCGGCACCGAGACGCAGTCCGTAGCGTGTGTGTGCGTCATGCAGGTAGTTTGGCGTGCAGACGGTCACGAAATCTATGTTGGTGCCGCGCTCAATCAAACGGGTGTTATGCCGGTCGAACAGCTCCTGCTCGGTGAAAAACGCCGCATTAGGAAAATAGCTGTCAATGATACCTACCGAATCATTCCTGTCGTAGGCTGAAACGATGTTGTTTCCCGTGTCTTTAATAGCTTTCAAATGTCGTGGCGCAATATATCCGCCGACTCCGATTATCGCAAAATTCTTCATGTTTTGTGTTTACCGTCATTTCGAGCTTGTCGAGAAATCTCCGATAAATGAATGTTACGTGTCAATCTGTTTGTCAGAGATTTATTCACCAAAGGTGAATGCTTTCGCTTCGTTCAGGTCTCCATTCCGCTCCGCTTCAGTCGAAATGACGAGTTGTCTTATTTAATTCATTGTTTATCAATACATATTCTCTACCGCAATCACATTTCAGGCTGTCATTCAGTTTCTTCCCACACTCACAAACCCAACCTATCTGACGTGCCGGCACGCCTGCCATGAGTGCGTAGTCTTTCACGTCCTTGGTGACGACGGCACCAGCCGCTATCATGGCGCCTTTTCCAACGGTGTGTCCGCAAACGACGGTGCAGTTGGCACCCAGCGACGCGCCTTCTTTTATCAGTGTCTTGGCATAGACGCCGTGTACCGGGAAATGGACGCGTGGTGTCAGCACGTTGGTGAACACACAGCTCGGACCGCAGAACACGTTGTCTTCAATCTCTACGCCTTCATAAACGGAGACGTTGTTTTGTATTCTAACGCCGTTTCCTATCTTCACATTGTTTCCGATGTTGACATTTTGTCCCAAGGAGCAGTCTTTGCCTATCACCGCTCCTTTCTGGATATGACAGAAATGCCAGATTTTGGTGCCGTCGCCCACGACGGCACCATCGTCAATATAACTCGATTCGTGTTTAAAAAACATTATAAGTTAGCTTTTTCAATATCTTTGAAATAGTTCACGGTGCCGACTTTAAGCTCTTCTGTCGCCGCGTCGTTGCACACTATGATGCCTTTCGGGTGCATCTGCAGTGCACTCACTGTGCAGAGATGGCATACGCCGCCTTCGATGGCTGCCGCCAAAGCACGTGCCTTGTTATGACCGTTGGCGAGAATCATCACCTCGTCGCTGTCCATCACCGTGCCCACGCCCACTGTCAAGGCAGTCTTAGGCACCTTGTTGATGTCATTCTCGAAGAAACGTGAGTTGGCGATGATGGTGTCTGTCGTAAGCGACTTCACTCTGGTTCGTGATGTCAGCGATGAGCCCGGCTCGTTGAAGGCGATATGGCCGTCGGGACCGATGCCGCCCATGAACAGATGGATGCCGCCGTAGCTCTTGATTTTTGCTTCGTAGCGGGCGCACTCTGCCTCGAGGTCGTCGGCGTTGCCGTTGAGGATGTTGACGTTTTCTTTCTTCACATCGACATGGCTGAAGAAGTTGTTCCACATGAACGAGTGGTAGCTTTCCGGATGATTCTCAGGAATCTTCACGTATTCGTCCATGTTGAATGTCACCACGTTTTGGAACGACACCTTGCCGGCCTTATAAGCCTCGATAAGACATTTGTATGTGCCTATCGGCGTCGAACCTGTCGGCAGCCCGAGGATGAAAGGCCTCTCCGCCGTAGGCTTGAATTCGTTGATTCTGTTGACGATATGATTTGCCGCCCACTGTGACATTTTCTCATAATTCGGTTCAATAATAACTCTCATATTTAAACTTTAAAAACTTTAAACTTTTTACTTAATTAACTCTCTTGCGTCGGCAATCATTTTCATGCCGATTTCTGTTTCTTTTCTTATTTGTCTGACGAAGCTGTTGTCTTCGAGTTTTCCGTTCACTGCATCGCGTTCCGCTTCGCTACGGAAGGTAGAGTTGCGAATCACGTTATCGTAATCTTTTTTCCTTGACTCATAAACCTGGTCGCAGACGTACTGAAGCACTTTTTCGCCTCTGTCGAGTGCGTCGGTGAAGATTTCTTTTGTCAGAGAAGGACATTTGTCATAGATGAATCTCAACGCTTGGTAGCAGTGTAACAGCTTGTCTTTCTGATACTTGTCCCATAAGGCGTTGTAACGTCCGTGGATGTCGTCCCAGCTGTCGAGTGTGCCGTTGCAGATGTCGTCGATGAGTCGCTCAAGGTCGTCTGCCGTGACCAATTGTCCGCCTAAGTTAATCCATTCCCGCTGACGTACATTGGTGAGATGTTCGCACATCTGCTCAAACGTTTCTTTAGGATGCACCTCGAGGTAATGAACGAGGTTTTTCACAGAGTAATAGATAATCATATCCTCGTAGGCGTGATATGCCTCGTATGGCTTAAGAATCAATACTTTACGATGCGATTTCTCCATCTCTTCGCCAAGGACTTCAAGACCTTGCACCACGGTTTTGTCACCGTTGAGCAGCTTATGTCCGAGTTCGCGCAAAGCGTAATATTCCTGTTCCGGATTTTCGCCTTTCGAGCGCAGATAGGCCTTAGCGGTCCACACTTCGAGGAGCTTGCGTCCGGCAATGACTTCCTCCATGGTGTCGGGGGCAAACGTCTCAAACTCAATGTTTTGAATCTTACGCAGACGTTTGTCGCGTTTCTGGTATTTCGAGGTGTTACGCGCTATGGCGTACATGTTGTACATCCACCAATAAGCCGGCATGACCTCGAGCTGGTCTTTCGACGTGTTGTTGTTCACCAATGCAAAAGGCAGTTTGATGTTCATCTCGTTAGGATAATCGGCTTTCGAGAGTAGCGTGAACGATGCAAACTTCGACGAGTGCTTGACGCTTGAGCATAGTCCCGGCCAGAATCCGCGTTTTGCCACTATCTCACCGTCGGTGGCGCGGCTGTTATGGTTCGAGCCGAGTGTGGCGCCGGCAGCCATGTTACTCTGTCCCATCACGCAGGCGGCGATGAGGAACGAGTTGTTGTGATGCTGCTCGTGAGCCGGGAAAATCAGGTTGTTCAGCACCTCGCAGCACGAAATGGTGGAGTTGTCGCCCAAGATGGAATAGATGACACGCGCGCCGTATTTCAGGTTACAGTTGTCGCCTATCACGAAACGTGTAGCCACCACGGAATAGAAGATACGGCAGCCGTAGCCTACTATGCCATTGACCAAAATCACGCCTTCGCCAATCTGTGACGGTTCCTCCTCCGAAGAGTTGATGGTGATGTTTTTCAGCTTGTTAGCGCCTTTGATATAGCAGCACGGCCCTATCTTCGCGTCTTTGATAATCCAGGAGTTCTTGATGACGCAGCCTTCGCCTATGGTGCCGTAGTAACCTCTGCGGCTGTCGAACGACTTCTGTGTTATCTCGAAAAGTCTGTCCTGAAGTTCCTGAATATCAGTATATTTTGCCCAGAGATAGGCATCGGCGGTAATCATGCCGTCGAAAGGAAGCACTCGGCGTCCTCCGGCTTCGTTCATCAGTTCGAGCCACACACGCACGTCCTCCGGCTCGCCGTCTTTCAGGATGCCGTTGCCGAATTTGGAATGATCGGTGCACGACACCTCATGAATGTTGAAAAGGATGCACCGGTCGCCGATGATGTAATTCGCGATGTAATGCACGTCATGAACAGCCACATAGTCGCCGATGTCGCAAGAAATGATGGTGCTGTCGGTGATACCGCACGTCATCTTCAAGTCGTGATACTGAAGCACCACGTTTTTGATGGCTCCGATGCGTACCATACCATAAAAACGGTTGTTTTTCACAAGATTGGTGTCAAATTCGTCTGTCACGAGAATGGTGTCCCAGCTGGTGGCAGTGTTGCTGTTCTTCACCAGACGCTCTATCTCGTCGGAGCGCAGGTGACGCCAAGTGTCGGCCGGTTTGTTGACCTGCCGGTTTCTGAAATAGTATTCATCGAGACCGTCCTTGAGGTATTTTTTGTCAATGAAGTTCTCGTATATACTTTCGTATGGTAATAATGTTACTTTGTCCATTTAAAAAATTTTTAAGGGTTAATTTATTGATTTACAAACATATAAATACCCCCCCCGTTCACGGAAACGGTGTGACGACACGCGCATAACGGCATTTTGCCTTGATAATATTTCCAGTCTCATCTGTTAGCATACATCGATTCATAGTATTTTTCGTATTCGCCGGATGTGATATTATCCATCCAGTCCTGGTTTTCGAGATACCATCTCACTGTTTTTTCTATGCCTTCCTCGAATTGCAGCGACGGCTCCCAGCCGAGTTCTTTCTGCAGTTTCGATGAGTCGATGGCATATCTCATGTCGTGTCCCGCGCGGTCGGTGACGAAGGTGATGAGGTCCATGTCCTCGCCTTCTTTCCTGCCTAAAAGCCTGTCAACAGTGTTGATGACGACCTTAATTATATCGATGTTTTTCCATTCGTTGAAGCCTCCGATGTTATATGTCTCGGCTATTTTTCCCTTATGGAAAATGAGGTCGATGGCACGGGCGTGGTCTTCAACATACAGCCAGTCGCGCACGTTCTCGCCCTTGCCGTAAACAGGAAGTGGCTTGCGATGACGTATATTGTTGATAAACAATGGTATAAGCTTCTCCGGAAACTGATATGGACCGTAGTTGTTCGAGCAGTTGGTCACGATAGTGGGCAAGCCGTAGGTGTCGTGGAAGGCACGAACAAAATGGTCGGAACTTGCTTTTGAGGCCGAATATGGCGAATGCGGCTGGTATTTCAAATCCTCTGTGAAGAACTCGCTTCCGTATGCCAGATGGTGTTTTCCTGACGATGCTTTCGTGGTGAACGGAGGCTCAATGCCTTCAGGGTCAGTCATTTCCAATGCTCCGTAAACCTCATCGGTGGAGATATGATAGAAACGTCGCTCGCTGTCATTCCGACCGAGCGGAGCGAGTGGAGCAATCTCATACCAATAAGCTTTAGCGGCCTGCAACATACTCAGGGTTCCCATCACGTTGGTCTGAGCGAATGTGAACGGGTCTTTGATGGAACGATCGACATGGCTCTCGGCTGCGAGGTGAATCACGCCGTCAACGTTGTATTTCTTGAAGATGTCCATCATTGTCTCGAAGTCGCAGATGTCGGCCTTCACGAAAGTGTAATTAGGTTTGTCTTCAATATCTTTCAAGTTCGCGAGGTTGCCGGCGTAGGTCAGCTTATCGACGTTAATGATATGATAATCAGGATATTTGTTCACAAAAAGTCGCACAACGTGACTTCCAATGAATCCTGCGCCACCGGTGATGATGATGTTCTTCATAGTTTACTGATGCATTTTTTTAACGAATCCTTCCAATGTGGAATTGTGATATTAAACGTATTTTTTATTTTCGTCTTGTCCAAAACAGAATAACTCGGACGTTTCACCTTGCTCGGGAACTCGTCGCTGTGGCATGGCTGTATGTCGCACACGTTGCCGCTCAGCTCGCAGATTTCCTTGGCGAAGTCGTACCAGCTTGTGACTCCTTCATTACTATAGTTATAAATTGAGTTTGGAGTTTGAAGTTTGGAGTTTGAAGTTTTTAATTCTTCAATAATTTTGAGAATAACTGTTGCTAAATCCAAAGAATATGTCGGGGTGCCTACTTGGTCAAAGACGACTTTCAGATTATCGCGTTCCGCTGTTAGTTTGCGCATGGTTTTCACGAAGTTGTTTCCGAACTCGCTGTAAAGCCAGGCGGTTCGGATGATGATATGCTTGCATCCTATTTTCTGGATGGCCTGTTCGCCGTGGAGCTTGGTTCTTCCGTATGCCCCCGTCGGATTTGCCGGCTCCTCTTCCTTTCGCGGGGTGTTGCTCTCATTTCCCCCAAAAACATAGTCGGTGGAGATGTGGATGAGCGTGGCGTCGTTGGCTTTACAGGCCTTCGCCAAATACTCAACTGCCTGAGCGTTAATGCGTTCCGCTGTCATCTCATCGTCTTCCGCCTTGTCAACGTTAGTGTAAGCCGCGCAATTGACAACAATGTTGATGTTGTTGTCTTTTACAAACTTCATCACAGCGTCGAGCCTGGTGATGTCGAGCTCTTCCACATCGGTGAAGATGTAGCAATCGGAGCTTCCTTTGGAAACTATCCGCATCTCGTTGCCGAGCTGTCCGTTGGCACCTGTGACTAATATATTCATCTCATTTTTCAAAAACAAATGGTGACTCAAAATCTCCAAATAAAGTATGATGTTTGTCTTTTTCCGACAAAATCACGTTTTCATCTGGTATCAACCAATTGATATTCAAATCTTTATCATTCCATTGCAATGCTCCCTCGCTTTGTGGGGCGTAGTAGTTGTCGCATTTGTACTGAAACACGGCGGTGTCACTCAACACCGAGAATCCGTGGGCAAATCCGCGAGGGATGTAAAACATCTTGTGGTTGTCTTCCGACAGCTCGCAAGCCACGTGTTTGCCGTATGTAGGCGAGCCTTTGCGGATGTCAACGGCGACATCCAGCACCTTTCCTCTCACGCAGCGCACCAATTTCGCTTGGGCGAAGGGAGGCATTTGAAAATGCAGGCCTCTCAGCACCCCATAGCATGACTTTGACTCGTTGTCCTGCACGAAAACGGTTTTTATGCCGAGTTTCTCGAAATCTCTTTGCGAAAACGACTCGAAAAAATATCCTCTCTCATCGCCGAACACTCTCGGTTCGACAATCACCAAGCCTTCTATCTCTGTCTTTATTATCTCCATCACCTATGAAAATTAATCCCGCAAAGATACGTATTATAAATAAAATAACAAAGGAAAAAATGAAAAAATTAGCGATAAAAAGAAAAAACTGATGTCTGACGTCTGATGTCTGACGTCTTTTTACTATTTTTGCAAAAAATTCGGAAACACAATGATTCTTTGTCTTGAAACTGCCACTCCGTCATGTTCGGTGGCTCTGGTGCACGAGGGGGAGGTCTTGGCTTTTGAGGAAGACCCGAAAGGTCAGAACCACTCTGAGAAAATCACTCTTTTCATCGATGCGGTGATGAAGAGAGGAGGTGTCTCCTACGATGAGCTTGACGCCGTGGCCGTGAGCATGGGACCCGGCTCATACACGGGGTTACGCATAGGGGTGAGCACTGCTAAAGGGCTATGCTACGCCGTCTCCAAGCCTCTCATCGCCGTTGAAACACTCGAGGCTATGGCATTTGGCGGTCTGTCCGTCATTAGCGGGAGATTTCTCCACTCGCAACGCTCGGTCGAAATGACATTAGTGCCAATGATTGATGCCCGACGCATGGAGGTTTATGCCGCCATGTTTGATGAAAACATCAATAAAATAAGGGAGACAGAGGCAATAATCATCGACAGCGGCTCTTTCTCCGACCTCAAGAAAGAACATCATATTTATCTTTTTGGCGACGGTGCCGACAAATGTGCCGAGCTTTTCGAAAACGACGGAAGCATCACCGTCGTCAAATATTTTCATTGCTCGGCGAGGTATATGAACATCATTGCGCAACGCAAACTCGATGCCAACGACTTTGTCGATGTGGCATATTTCGAGCCGTTCTATCTCAAGGATTTCGTCCCCGGCACCCCGACGGTCAAGGGTCTTAAATAGTCTCGTTGTTTATCTGTCCACTCGCAGCCGCTGAGCGTTTGAATAGGCACCGAAATCAGGCGCGTATTGGCATTGTATTTGTGTGTAGCCCGTGCTGAAGCAGCCTTCTTTGGTGACATAAACCGTATGTGAGAGCTCGTGTTTTCCTTTCGCGAGGCGTTCAATGAAAAACTCCATCGACACGTCAGTGGTGCTTTGATAATACCACATCCCATCGCTATAATGATATCTCGAGAGTTGCTCGGTCGGCTCGAAGCATGCGCCTCGTAAGTCCTTGAGATACACGAACTCCATGTCCTGACCGTTCTCAAAAGCCAACACAATCTTTATTTTGTCGCCCACCTTGATGTTTTCGGTCTCAACAGGAATATATTTCACCTGACCGTCAACGACTCGCTCGACAAACAGTCGTCGTGTTATCTTCATGGCGTCGGCGTGCTGTTTTACTTTGTCGATAGGCACAAAATAGCGGCGATACAGACCTCCCCACGTCACATGATTCGTGCGGTTGTCAACCGACACCTTGACATCTTTGTCGCCGACGGTCATTGATGCGCTCGCGTTGTCGTCATCCCAGTCGGTGCCACGGCTCATGATGGCGAAAACGGCCTCAGCGGTGGTTTGGTCGTTTTCCCACATATTAGACCGTTTTTGCGATAATATCCACAGTCGCATGGCGTCGGTTTCGGCTGTTCGCGGGTCGATTTCATCAAAAGCCTCTAAGATATGCGTCTCGGCTGTCAAGTCGCAGTTACGCCAGTACATGCCGAGTTCATTTTTGATGGCGCGTTCACGTAATGATTTGATAATCAGCATGGAAATGTTACTTTGACCATTTCTGTTCAGAATCAAGGCGATGTAAGCCTGCTCTTTGATGCTGAAACGTTTCCAGTCGCTTCGTAACTTGTTGATAAAGAACGCCTTTGCCTCGCCAAAGCTGTCGATAGTCGTGTAATTGAAAAAACTCATGGCATAAAGCTCTTTCATCGTCATGAAGTCGCAGATGGTGTTGTCTCTCTTGCGCTTTGTGTCAAGTTTTGAATATCTCGCAACTATCTGACGCTCAATAAAATGGAATGCTTTCTCTGTCATTTCGTTTGAGTCGCCCAACCTGCCCATGCTACTCAAAATCAATTGTGTGATGTGTTCGCTTTCGGGCATGCCGTCAATCCAAGGCCATCCTCCGTTTGATGTCTGTTTTCCCCTCATCAGCTCCAATGCCGACGCGATATTGTTGTTAATCTCTTCAGTGTCAAAGAGTTTTGAGATGTTGGCGCGCTGTCGTAACTCGTTGTCAGCCTCCAAAGTCCAAGGTGTATCTTTCAGCAGTACAGCCTTCAGCTCTTCGTTTTTTTGAAGCTCTGAGAGGGTGTCGTCCTCGTGTTCGTCCAGCATTTCCTTGATGTTCGGATGATCCTCTATGATTTGTCTGGCCATTTTGTTGGTGAAATATCTGTAAAACGCCGTCATGGGATATTTCTCGTCGCTTTCCGCGATATATGGCAAAGCCTGAACTGCGTAATACACCGGATTTGCCTTGAAATCAAGCCTGATGTCGTGGTTTCTCTCCTCGTCATTGATGATATTGAAGATGTATTCTTTTGCGGAATTGGCGTCAACGGTCATTGAATATGTTTGGGTAAGGAAGACATCGGTGCTCAAAACCGGCATCCCGTGCAGCTCGGCGTCACTGAAACAGTCAGCAAACGCTGAGAATTTGAACTTCACGATGTTCAAGTCTTTTTTCATCGCCACTTTCCATCTCACGCTACGGCTCTGACCGGCAGGAATCTGTTTCATCTCGACAAGGGCGTCGGAGATTATCATATCCGCCAAGGTATCGTTGTCATCGAAGACCTCAAGTCGCGCCGATGGTGAAAGTGTCTCGTCTGTGAGGTTTATGATGTTGGCGGCAATCCAGAGGGTGTCTTCGTCGTATGCGAAGCGAGGCATGTCGGCCATAATCATCAAAGGTTGCTGTGACATTATGGTTTTATCGAGACTTCCTACACTTAAAGTGTTACTATAAGTAAACAGCTTCAAGTTCCAGCGTGTCAATGCGTCAGGCATAGTGAAAGAGAACGAGCAAAGGCCGTTTTCGTCGGTTGTCAGATTAGGGTAGAAGAATGCCGTCTCGTTGAAGTCTTTTCGTATCTTAGCCAGCGGGCAATTGTGTGTTTGTCCCTGTGCATTATCATCTGTAATATCAAAATTCTCCGTCATCAGCGTCTTCGCGTAAAGTGCGTCTGTTGTGAAAGAGTTCCTGAAGCCGAAATGGTTGAGTGGAAGCAGGTTGAATCCCGAAAAAAGGGTGTTTTTTATGTCATGGAAATAAAAAATCTCAAAATATTGCCCTGCGGAGATTTCGATGAAACTCTTGTCAGACATTATGAAACTGTTGGTGAAAAAGCGCGGCGTGGTGGTGAGGCTCCATTCCGAAGTGCTGAAGTTATCGAGAGCGGCGTCATACATCACAGCCATCACGGGCACCGTCACCGGATTGCCTTGAAAATCTCTCACGGAGATGCTCAATGTGTCGGTCTCACCGGGCAGCATTTTATCGCGTTCTGTATGCAAAACGATGTCTAACTTCATGTTATTGAACGGGATATCAACATAGTCGATATGGCGCATCTCGGTATTGTATTTTACTATGGCCACCTGGAAATCGAGGCGTCCGCGGTCTTCCTCCCTGACTTTGTAAGACAGTTTATACACGTTGTTATTCAATGAGATACGTTCCGAGCGCAATATTTTTCTGCCGTTTTTCACTATCACGAGAGCCGACACGTTTTTCTCCGACGAGCCGACGAGATAGTTAATCGTCTCGCCGGGTTGCGCCGAGCGTTTGTCGATATTTGTCCAATACATTGATTTATAAGGCATGTTTCTTGATTTCAAATCGTAAACCACATATTGCTCGCTGAAAGCCGAGAGGGTGTCGTCGGTGGAACGCAGCTCCACCACATATTTTGCCGGCTTGATTTTTAAATCATCGGGCAGAAGCCTTGCTGTGCCATTGACATCGATAACATTTTGATACACAATGACTTTATCGATGCTATCGATAGAATAATAATCAAAATGAGGAAAATAGACCTTGAGAAGCCGGTCGCTCAACAGCTGTCTGTCAAAGTTGCCAAGAATACGCTTGTATCGTTCGTCATCGTTGATTCTGAACACCTTACACTCGACCTTGGTGTTCACCGGCGTTCCGTTGATGTTCGTGGCCACCACATTCAGATTTTTAAAATCGCTGATGTCAAGTGACGGGTTCTCGTCTGTCTCAACGGAGAGCCTGTATCTGTTATACGTCGCCGTGACTGAGAATGTTCTGTGTTGCGTCTCACCTTGGTTGCCGGTTGCTGTTACGGAGATTTCGTATGTATAGAAAGGTCTGTTGATAACTTTTATGTCGTCTGACGGAGACAATTGAAAATCAATATTAAATGTGCCGTCATTTAAAGTGATACTTTCACCTAATGCGATCAGCTCGTCTTCGATAAAATAGGGTGTCCAATCCCAAAATCTCAGAGGGAAATCGGTTTTTCTGGTGACCTGATAGCTATATCTCACGTTGTCGAGGCCGAAGCCGGACAGTGCCGCCACCTTGCCCGTGACGGTGATGCTGTCTCCGATTTTGTATTCTTGTCGCGGCGTGTCGAATGTCACCTCAAAAGTGGGTCGCTTATACTCTTCCACCTTGAAGAAAACGGAGTTGTTGTCGTCGGAAATTCTGAAATTGCCGTTGATTCTGTCGGAAGGAATGATGAAGCTGCCGTTGGCTGCGCCAAACTCGTTTGTTGTAAGATGCAGAGTGTCAATAAGTTGGAAGTTAGGGTCTCGAAATTCGAGAACGACCTCATGGTTTGGCACCACCTCATTATACGCCGAGTTTCCACGGTATGCAACGTAATTGAACTGCACTGTCTGTCCCGGACGGTAGATGGCGCGGTCGGTGAAGATGCGGCTTTTGAGTGTAACGTTGTCGATTTTGTTCGACTTGTAAAAACTCACCAAATCCGTTGAGATGAGGGTGTCGTTTTCATAGTATAAGTCGATGAAGTATTTGTTTTTCTTAGTGACAGGGGCGGCGACCAAGCCGTTTTTCGCGCTCACCGCATCGCTGATAAACACGCGACTCCAGGATTTCTGTTTATACGAATAGCTATATTCAGTGAAATGTGCCGTGACGTTTCCCATAGGCTCGCCGGTCTCGCGGTTCACCACATAAACGTTGAGGTTGTCGTCGGTCTCAAGATTGAAACTTGCTAAATTACTGACTTGGAAAGTGTTGACAATCAAGTCATCATAGTTGTCGAAACTATCGTTGTTCGACATCACGATGAAATAGATGCCACATTTAAGAGCAGGCAGTGCGATGAGTGACGAATGTTCGAGATAGTCAGTCTCCTCGGGTATTTCGAGCGTTGTCTCAACGACCGGGTCCCTGTGTAGAAGCCAAGAAAACGTCGTCACTTCGTCTCTTATGAGTTTGAAAAATTCATCCGACGAGACCTTATATATTTTATAGGAGGGATTTGTGGTGTTGCGATACGACAGCCCTGCGGGGATGGTCTGCCCCGGCACATATGTCTTGTTCATGATGAGCGAGACGGTGCGTTTCGTCAGACTTTGCTCAAAGTCAACACATTGCTGATAAAGAGGATGACTGCTGTCGAGCAATGCCATCGCCTCGTCGCAAAGTGCCTTCGCCGCCACAAGTTCGTCTCTCTCCGTGAGATATTCTATCTGTCGGATCTTTATCTGCGCAACTATCTCATTATCAGGGCATTCGGTGGCTAATTTTGAATAATCGCCAAAGACAGACGCGTTGGTGACATACCCTAATTGATTGATTTTGTTGTTGTAATAGGCTTTCAGATAACCATTTTCAAAATCGAATGCCAAAAGCTTCGCATAAAGCTCTTTTTCAGTGTCACGAGAACGGCAATTGCTTATAAGACAATGTATTACGTAATCATAGAGCGTCGGCTCAAACGCAATGTCAACATTGATATTGTCGTTTTCATCTTGAAACACCTCGGCGTAAGTCTCCATCGGCACTGTCTTGATGAAATCGTTGTCGCCGTAATCGGAAATATCGCTGAAATCATTGGTAAATATAGCGATTTCGACGTTTAAGACCACTTGTGAGCTGCTTGAGAGCTGTGGCAGATACGATTTGCATAACCCGACGATGGTGTCTGCCGGATTTTCGGCACTCATGGAAAGAATCTCGCATCTTTTGATGACGGTTTTAAGCAGCTGGATATCGTTGTTGTCCTTTTTTGCCTGTTTTTCAATCTTGTCGAGCGTCGTTTCGGCCGATTCCGGAAGCAGATTCTCGACGTAACTGTCGAAATCTTGCCAAAGCTTTTGATAGTCTTGAGCATTGATGCCCAATGACATAGCTAATGCAATTATGAAGACGGTGAATTTTTTCATTATGATATGTTTTTTATCTCGCAATATTTCTTCAAGTTGATTCTGCGTAAAACATCTTAATATATTGATTAAGAGTGAAATACGAGTATGACGAGAGGGTTTATTTCCCTTGTGTTCTTTCTTGCATCGCCTTGTTGTAGCATTCGCGGCACAGCGGCTCATAGCTCTCGGTCTCGCCTAAAACCACGAGTTTGTCGCCTGCTATGGTGCGGTGGGAATACTGTGCCAGGCCGCCGCATCGCATGCAGATGGCGTGTACTTTAGTGACGTCTTCGGCTATTGCCATGAGCTGTGGCATGGGTCCGAATGGCTTGCCGAGGAAGTCCATGTCGAGACCGGCGACCACCACCCTAATCCCTTGATTTGCAAGCTGTTGGCAAACCTCAACAAGCTCATTCCCGAAAAACTGCGCCTCATCGATACCTATCACGTCGCATTCGTTAGAGTAGAACAAAATCTGCTGGGCGTTTTCCACAGGTATGGAGTGCAAGGCGTTGGCGTTGTGCGACACCACGTCCTCCTCCGAGTATCTCGTGTCAATACCGGGCTTGAAAATCTCGACCCTTAATTTAGCTATCCTGGCACGGTTCAAACGACGAATCAATTCTTCGGTTTTGCCAGAAAACATTGAGCCACAGACAACCTCAATCCAGCCTTGGGACTTGTTATGTGAATCTTTTTCGAGAAACATAATGCGACGTATTTAAATTTTTTGTAATTTTGTTGCTACAAAAGTAATGATTTTTATCATGGTAACACAAAAAAACGAAGAAAAAAATATTGTGCTTGAGCTGAAACGCCAGCTTGGACGCATGATGGTGCAGGTTGACTATATGTATCGCAACGACCGTGAGATGAGTCGTCTCGACCTTGACATTTTGATGGAACATACCCGCGATTTGTATGAATTGCTCTGTGATTATCAGGTGGCAGATGTGGCGGTGGAGGCGGAGATGCCTGAGACCCGGGAAGAGCCTGATATGAATGGCGAAAACGGCGATGCCGACACAGTACCTGTCCTCGAAGAGCCGGAAGAGCCGGAAGAGCCTGAAATACCTGCTGAAAAGGTGACTAAACACGTTTTGGAGGTTGATGAAAACGATTTGGATGAAGAGGATTGGGAAGACGAAGACGATGAGATGTTCCGTATCGAGCCGGAGTCAATGGAGCCGGAGGACAACAGCTTGGCGGCGCGGCTGCAGCGTTCACATGTGTCGGATATCAGGATGGCGATAGGAATCAATGATAAGGTGATGATTGTCAACGATTTGTTTGGCGGCTCGGTGGAGAGATACAACAAGTCGATCGACGCCTTGAACGACTTCCCTACACTGTCGGGAGCGAGGGTATATATGAGCGAGCTGCAAATCGAGCTGCAATGGGACACTGAGTTGGAGGCTTACAAATTGCTGAATGATTTAGTTGAAAGACGTTTTATATGAAGTTGTTTTTAGTCCCGACCCCTATTGGCAATCTTGAAGACATCACCTTAAGGGCTTTGCGTGTGCTTCGCGAGGAGGTTGACGTGATTCTTGCTGAAGACACTCGGACAAGTGGTAACTTGTTGAGACACTATGACATAAGCAAGCCGATGCTCGCTTTTCATTTGAACAACGAGCATGTGGTGGTGGAGCGCATAGCGGAGCGCATCGCCAACGGTGAGCGCATGGCCTTGGTGACCGACGCCGGCACTCCCGCCATCTCCGACCCGGGTTTCATGCTTGTCAGAGAGTGCATCCGTCGCGGCATGGAGGTAGAGTGCCTCCCGGGTGCCACGGCGTTCGTGCCGGCACTCGTGAACTCCGGACTGCCGGCTGACCATTTTGTATTCGAGGGGTTCCTCCCTCATAAGAAAGGCAGGCAGACGAAGATAAAGCAAATCGCTGAGAATGAATATACTACGATACTTTATGAGTCGCCTTTCCGACTTGTCAAGACATTAGAGCAACTCGCAGAGGCAGCGGGACCCGGACGCAGAGTGTCGGTGGCACGCGAACTCACCAAGATTCATGAAGAGAATGTGAGAGGTACATTGGATGAGGTGATAAAATATTTCAAAGAGAAAGAAGTGAAAGGGGAGATTGTGATTGTTGTGGAAGGGAGAGCGGAGAATAGAGAATAGATAATAGATAATATAGATAATAGATAATGGAGATGAGGAGATTTTTATTGATAATTACATTGTTGTTGACTTTTTTAATGATGGCTCAAGATAATGGCAAGTCTCTTGACGAAAAGGGCGAAATCATCAAGAAAGGCTGGAACTTCGGGCCATTGCCAGTGGTCGGCTACAACAGCGACATGGGTTTCCGGCTACACCAAAGTCTCAAGAGTGTTCCGTTCCTATTATTATTGGAACAATATCATTTAGAAAGTAATACTTCTTTTAGCCGTTAGCCGTCAGCCATTAGTTTTTTTGAAGAAACTGAGGATGCAGAGTGCCACGGCGCATGCGATGATACCGAACAGCTGCCAAGTCCACGGGCTCGGATTGACATCTTTATCGTAAATCTCCATGCGTGTCTTTACCGACTTTATGATTGCCGTGGAGCTGTACGTCGCGCCGCTCACGGCGTCAATGTCGAGGCTTACCGCCTCTTTAGGGGTGAGACCGTAGAATTTCTCAACGAGATTAGCGTCGGTGACCCTCTTCAGGAAACGCGGCGTCTCTTCGTTGTCGAGAATCTCAATGCTTGCGATTTTTCCGTCTATCATGTTGATTGCCAACGGGATAGGTCCGTTAAAACCGATAATGTCACTGCAATATTCCGCGGTGTAAAGTGTGGCTTCAACAGCTTGGTTGGCAGTGTTGTTTCCTAAACGGTTGATGCCGAACATCACGGCGAAGAAGCCGAGGGCGGCGACGAAGATGTAGTTTAAAATCTTGATGGTTTTCATATGCTTTTTTATTTAATCTTCATTTCGGGATTAAATGCTTTTTCACGCAGAAATAGCGGAAAGAGCGGAAACTCTGTTTGTCCACAACTTTTTCACGCAGAAAGAGCTGAAATTCTGTTCTTCCACGATTTTTTCACGCAGAAATAGCGGAAATATTTCATGTCATTTCGAGCTACTGTTTCCTTCCCTGTCATTTCGAGCGCAACGAAGTGGAGTCGAGAAATCTTTATCCACGAAATCATTTGTTTCAGCTAAAACTTAATGATTATAGCTCCAAAAAGATTACTCACCATACGTGAATGCTTTTGTTTCGCTCAGCTATCCATTCCATTCCAATCGAAACGACTGGCAAAATTACAAAAAATTAATTCAGGTTGAAGAAAAATTTGTAAATTTGTAGTTTCAAAATTATGAGAAAAAATGAGTAAGATTCAAGATGACGACAAGCTGTATTCATTCTTACGACCGTTTGTGGATCATCACACATATCGCAGTTTCACGCATTATAAAATAGTTGGCAGGGAGAACATTCCGGCCGCCGGGGCTTGTGTGTTCGGCTCCAACCATTGCAACACCTTGATGGACGCGTTAGTGCTTCTGGCGATGTCACGTCAGAAAAAGGTCTTCATCGCGAGGGGTGACATCTTCAGCAATCGGCATACTGCCAAGATACTGAGATGGCTAAGGATTCTGCCGATTTACCGGATGCGTGACGGCATCAATTCGGTGCGCGACAAGAACAGCGGCACCATCGAACAGGCTGTTGACGTGATGCATGACGAGGTGCCGTTGTATTTGTTTCCTGAGGCGGCACACCGCACCAAGCACTCGCTGCGGCCGCTGAGCAAAGGCATCTTCCACATCGCGCTTGACGCAAACCGTAAATTCGGCCATGAGAAACCGGTCTATATAGTGCCTGTGGGTATCGAATATGGCGATTATTTCCGTTTTCGCTCCACGGTGCTTGTAAATTACGGCAAGCCCATCAACGTGACGGAATATATGCAAGAACACAAGGATGAGAACGAGGCGGTGATAATCAACAACTTGAAGGCCGTTCTCGCCGAAAGGATGGCATCGCTCATTTCGTATATTCCTGATAATGAAGACTATGACGCTATCTGGGAAATCACAAAGATTAAATCCGGACGCATGCCTATGACTTTGAAAATGCGTCTTGACAAGAACAAGAGCTGCATCGCGGAGATACTCGGCTTCAAGGAGAGAGAGCCTGACAAGGCGGGGGAGCTGTTCCAAAAGGTCAATGAATTCACGAGACACAGGAAAAAAGAAAACATATCGGTGAAGTCGGTGGCTATGCGGACACCACTATGGCGCACTATGTGGAAGACGCTGCTGGTGCTGTTAGGTTTACCTTTGTTTGTCGCCTCGGCGGTGGCGTCGTGTCCGATATGGATTACAGCGTCATTTATACTTAACAATCTGAAAGACAAGGCTTTCCGCAATACTGTCAACGTGTGTGTAGAGCTTCTGATGCATCCTCTGATAATGGCGACAGGTGTCACGCTGCTGTTCTGCCTCACACCTTGGCAATACGCGATATTGGGCAGTATCTTCTTGTACTACAGCTATGTCTTCTACTTTGACTACAGCGAATACGTAAGACTTTGGACTTCTGATTTGCGCTGGACGTTAAACAAAACCTTGCGAAGAGAGTTTAAGCAGCTGAGGCTGTTTAAGCATTTGCAATGATAAAAATCACAATGTTTTATTTTTATTTAGAAAAAAGCAGTATCTTTGCAATTTTAAACTGATAAGAGAAAATGGACTGTATTTTAAGAGGTCTGAAACCGTTTCAGAAGGCAGAGATGCTGATAATGATGGCGTTGGCATTTGTGATTCCATTCAACTGGCTCGCGGCGCAATATGGTGAGGCCGCCTTGCTTCTGTGTGCGGTTCTTAAAGTCATTTTCGAGCAAAAATTCCATTTCAACGAACAGCAGATGAAGCTCAAATGGGCTTATATCATCTTCGCTTTGACGTGGTGCATGTACCTCATCGGCATGCTCTGGACACAGAACACGTCGTTTGGCTGGGCGCAGGTGAGCAAGAAACTCGGATTTTTGATATTCCCGATGATTTTCCTGTTTTCCGACATGTCGTACCTCACTAAAGAGAGGTTTAAAACAATAGGTTACGCCCTCATTTTAGGCTGCATACTGTTTTTCTTCATGCATTTCTTCTATGCGATTTACGATGTGTTATTCAACGGCGCCCCGACTTCACGTTTCTTCGATGAAAACCTTATGAAACTGTACTATGTGCATCATAGTTACCTCTCGATGTATGCAAGTCTGGGCCTCATGTTTTGTTTTATCGGAATTTTTGAAGATAGTAATCGTAAAGTTAAGATTATCAATGTAATAGCTTATATAATACTGGTGTTTTTCATAATTTTGATAAGATCGCGTGCCGGCTTGATTTGGTTGGTTCTGACCTTCCTCCTACAGTGGATATGGCTGCTGTTTATCATGAAAAAGAAGAAACTGGGTTTGATTTTAGGTGGCGTCTTTGTGTTTGTGATAGCGGGTGTTTGTGTGGCGGTGCCTCAGAGCGTGTCGAGGATTACGGATACCGTCGCAAACATAGTGTCGAAGCACTCGTCAGACCATAGGCTCGTGCAGTTTAAAGGTTATCGTAAGGTTTTGAAGGAGAACTGGCTCTTTGGCGTGGGAACTGGCGACAGGACGGATGCAGTGCAGGCTTCGTATCAGGATTATAAGGCAAATATAGTTGAGATTATAACGCCGGAAATGACTGCTGTAATTGATAAAGTCATAGATGACAAATGGTACGAGCCGGATGAGAACATGCGTAACGACATGATGAAGGAAGCTGAGAAACATGGGGTGAATCCTGAGATTATTTCAACATATCTTGTTGAATATCAATTCATTAGATTTGCCATTGATTTTGAGATAAACGCGCATAACATGTTTTTCGACACCATCATCAGCATCGGAATTATCGGATTGCTGCTTTTGCTTGCCTATTTTGTGATTCCGCTGGTGCTTTGGATTAAAACGAAGCGTTTCGACATGTTGTATTGCTCGTTTTTGCTTATGATAGGCTTCAATGCGTTGTTTGAGTCGGTGTTTGAAGTTCAGATGGGAATCATTTTCTTCTGTTTCTTCAACGCCCTGCTGTTTAGGGAGAATTTTGTAAGCGGAAATTTATTAAAAGCTAAAGAATAATGAAAAAATGTTTGCTAATTGTGTCATTGCTGACAGCGAGCCTCTTCGTGAAGGCTCAGGAGCTACAAGTGCCGTTGAACGACGATTATGAAATGGAGATGCAGACCGCAGCCTATAGCTCTGATTATCTGTTTCATACTGCTTTGCGGGCCTGGACGGAATCACAGTTTAACGGCGTGCTTAACCTTGACAGCATCAACGAGTCGTATCGCATAAAAATCAACAAGAAAGGCAAATTCGCCGATTATATCTTGAATTCGATTTTAAACGACGACTTCATCAGGCTGAGATACAATGATTGTTATGTGGCGATAAACCCTTATATTGATTTCCAGGTTGGCAAGGCCGGCGACAGGACCACCTGGGTGAACACCAGAGGTGCCGAAATCAAGGGAACGATAGGCGATAACTTCGCTTTCTACACCAATATCAAGGAGAATCAGGCGGTGTTCCCGGAGTATATCGACCAATACTGCTCCACTGTCAAGGTGGTGCCGGGTCAGGGTTTCGCCAACAGATTCAAGGAAAAAGGCAGGGATTTCACCAATGCGGCGGCATATCTTTCATACCGTCCCGCCAAATGGCTTGATGCTACTTTGGGTTATGGAAAGAACTTCATCGGCGACGGCTATCGCTCGCTGATGTTGTCGGACAACGCCTCGAATTATCCGTATCTCAAGGTCACCGCCGACCTCTGGCGCATTCAATACACCTGTCTCTACGCCCAGATGACTGACAGGCACACGGTGTTGGCAGACAAGACATACGCGCGCAAATGGGCTGTGATACATTATCTGGATTTCGCAGTCACAAAACGACTTAACGTTGGTTTTTTCGACGCAGTGATGGCTAAGGCACAGACACACCAGCAAGTGATGGTCAACGATTCGACATATACCACCATCGACATGAAGAGAGGCTTTGATTTCCAATATATTAACCCGATTATTTTCCTTCGCTCGGCGGAATATTACGCAGGCTCGTCGCCCGACAACGCGCTTTTGGGTGTCAACATGAGCTATATTGTGGGAAAACACACCACCATTTACGGTCAGTTTGTCCTTGACGAGATGACAGTCAGGAAGTTCATAGCATTTAAAGGCTATTATGGCAACAAACAGTCGTATCAGCTTGGCGTGAAGAGCTACGACTGCTTCGGCGTGAAAAACCTGTTTATGCAACTTGAAGGCAACATAGTGAGGCCTTATACCTATTCCCATACGCCGCAAGGCACAGGAAGCAGCGTGGGGGAAGACAACTACGCGCATTACAACGAGCCTTTGGCACATCCGTGGGGTGCCAATCTCTGGGAGATGGTGGCGCGGGCGCAATATAACTGGAAACGCCTGTATTTCCAGTATAAGCTGAACTATGGTCAGTATGGCGACGACTGGGATGTCGAGAACAATGTTTGGGCAAACTACGGCCATAATGTCTATAACGACTACCACGATGCGATTCAGATTGAAGGGTACGACACCAACGACGGGCATTTTCTCCTTACGGGAAGAAAAACCACAGTGATGATAAACGACGTCATAGTGTCGTATTTGGTCAATCCGTCATACAATATGAATGTCTTCGCTGAGGTGACACACCGCAGCTTTAAGGCGGAAGGTCTTGACAATCAGAGTGATTTCATCGTCAGCTTTGGTATTAGGACAAGTCTGGACAGAAAGTATTACGATTTTTGATATTAAAATATGGTTGTAGTATTGAAGGAAAAATTAAGGAAATACAACACAAACTATATCGACAAGCTCAAGCTCGATTTGATTTACATCGAGAGATACACCATTTTACTTGACATACAACTCCTTCTTCTTACCCTTAAAGTCATTTTCATGAAAGACAGCACCGAAGGCCTCGAGGAAGGAAAAATCACCGCGGAGAATAAGAGATGAAGCCTTTAGTTTCCATAATAATGCCAAGTTACAACGCTGAGCGCTACATCGCGCAGAGCATCGAGTCGGTGCTGGCTCAGACGTATCAGAACTGGGAACTGCTAATCACTGATGACGGCTCGACTGATAAAAGCGTTGAAATAATCAGAAATTATTGTAATAATGATAATCGAATCAATCTGTTAGTGTCTGATAAAAATCAAGGAATTGCCAAGACGCGTAACCTTTCGATAGCAAGAGCAAAAGGACGGTTCGTGGCATTTCTTGATAACGATGACCTCTGGCTGCCTGAGAAATTGGAAAGACAAGTAGGCTTTATGCTTGACAACGAATACGGTTTTACTTATACAAGTTATAAACTTATTGATTATCAAGGAGTTGATAAAAATAAGACAATTCGGACGGCAGGTGTTTTAGATTATAAAAAATATCTGCGAAATACAATCATCGGATGTGGCACAGTGATTATTGATATAGATATTGTCGGTTATTTCACCATGCCGATGAACGATACGAGTGATGATATGGCTTTGTGGCTCAACATCTTACGCAAAGGATTCAAAGCATATCCTATTGAAGAAGTTTTACACAAATACCGTGTAAAAAAACATTCCGCATCAAGCAATAAAATTAAAGCGGCAAGCGATGTCTGGCGTGTTTATCGCGAAGACGAGAGGCTGTCATGGCTGAAAGCTGCGTGTTGTTTCTCTTGTTATGCTTTTAACGCTATAAAAAAACGATTGTTTTGAATTACGATTTCTTCTTATACCGTCATGCCTGGAGATACAACATGGCTCCAGATTGCGAACCGGAACTCTCTGATTCACAATGCAAAACTTTATTGAAAAAAGGCGGCTGGATGGTTCGCAACACCTTCGATTTTGATTGCATGGAAAAGACGAATTTCTGGTATATCATAAAAGATTCTTTTGACGGGATGGAGGAACTGTCATCGAATGTCAGACGCAAAGTCAGAAAGGCATTGCGCAATTATGATTACAAGCCCATCAACAATTTTGTTCTTAGGGCTGAAGGATATCCGATAATTGCGGAGGCTTTCTACGATTATAAAGTTAAAGACCGTAAGATGAACAGTGATATTTTTTTCGATTATCTCGATTATTGTTTTAACGAGCCATTCGATTATTGGGGTATTTTTACTAAAGAGAATCAACAATTGGTTGGTTTTTGCACCGTTCATGTGTGGGAAGAGTCTTGTGAATATGGGGTTTCCGCTGTTTTGACCGAATCCAAGAGAAATGGCACCTATCCGTTTTATGGCCTTTATCATTACATGAATGAATACTATCTTGGAGAAAAGAAATTCAAGTATGTCTCCGACGGCTCGCGAAGCATCACAGAACACTCAAACATTCAGCCGTTCTTAGAGCATAATTTCAAGTTCAGGAAGGCGTATTGTAAGCTGAAAGTAAGATATAAATGGTGGTTCGGGGCAATAGTGCGGGTGCTGTATCCGTTTAGGAACTTGATAACGAACAGAAATGTGAGGGCAGTGCTCAAGATGCATGGTTATTGTAGTCATTAGCCATTAGCCGTTAGCCATTAGCTGTTAGGTTTTTAGATTAGTACTGATGGGGAAAAAAAGATTATGTTGATAAAATATATTTTTGACCGGTTGTTTTCGTTGGTTTTGCTGGTGGTTTTATCACCGGTGATGCTGGTGGTGTTTGTCCTTCATAAGATAAAGATGCCGAAAGGGAAATTCTTATATCGTCAGACGCGGATTGGTTTGCATGGCAAGCCGTTCAGAATCTTCAAGATAAGGACTATGGCCGAGAATTCTGAGGCGGGTGGCCCTATAACAACCGCCGACGACGCGAGAGTCCTGCCTTTCGGGAAATGGCTCCGCGACAGCAAGGTTGACACGTTTATGGAGCTTATTAATATATTAATAGGTGACATGAGCTTCGTGGGTCCGCGTCCCGATGTGCCGGGCTATGCCGACAAACTCGAAGGCGACGACAGAGTCATTTTGAATATGCGCCCCGGTTTGACAGGTCCTGCGTCTATCAAATACCGTCACGAGGAGCGCATCTTGGCTGAACAATCCGATCCGCAACGCTATAATGACGAGGTTATCTGGCCGGACAAGGTAGAAATCAATAAAAAATACTACGAAAACTGGTCGGTTTGGCTTGATGTGTCAATACTTTGGCAAACAATTTTTGGATAATAATCCATTGAATGTCAATGTGATATAAAAATTTTATAAAATTAGTGCAAATTTTTGTCGCGCGTATTGAAAAACGTCGTACTTTTGCACTCGCAAACGGAGAAAACCGTTTTTCGCCTCCTTAGCTCAGTTGGTTAGAGCATCTGACTGTTAATCAGGGGGTCTCAGGTTCAAGTCCTGAAGGGGGCGCGAGAGAGATTACAAAGTGTAATTTTTTATGTTTCATGTTATTAATTGAGAGAATGGATTCCACACGGCGTTCATTCTTTTTTTAATACCACCCCGTCATTTCGACTGGAGTGGAATGAAATGGAACGGAATGGAGAAATCCTTTTTTAGTAAAATCATTAAGTCAAAACGAAAATTAAATGATTTCGGGAATGGAGGATTTATTCACTAAAGGTGAATGCTTTCGCAAGCTCAGGTTCCGACTTCACTGCGTTTCGCTCGAAATGACAGGAAATATTTCTGCTATTTCCGCTCTTTCTGCGTGAAAAAGTCGTGGGGAAAAAATGACAAACAACAAAAAAAGTATATATGAAAGAATCAGTTTTAGGTATTGGAAACGCTCTCGTTGATATTTTGACGAGGATTGACAACGACAACATTCTCAATGAGTTGGGACTGCCCAAAGGCTCCATGCAACTTGTTGACGACACATTTTCCGCCAAGGTAGCGAAAGCCTTGGAGAAGTTCGACAGCTCCATGGCCCCCGGCGGCTCGGCGGCAAACACAATACATGGCTTGGCGAAATGCGGCGTGAAAACAGGCTATATCTGCTACACCGGCAACGACCAAATCGGACGTTTTTTTGAAAGCGCGATGAGAGAAGTCGGAGTACAACCCATTGTTTTTCACAGTGATACGATGCCTTCAGGGGTGTCACAGGCTGTCATATCTCCTGATGGCGAGCGCACTTTCGCGACAAACCTCGGAGCGGCGGTGCTACTCAACGAGAGCCTTGTCACCTCAGAGCTTTTCAAAGACTGGGATTATTTCTATATGGAGGGGTATCTCATCGCCAACCGTCCGCTGTTCAAAAAAGCCATCGAATTGGCGAGACAGTCGGGCTGCAAAGTGGCACTCGACCTCGCATCTTATAACGTGGTGGAAGACAACCGCGATTTTTTGATGGAACTTTTGCCTAAAATCGACATCGTATTTGCCAATGAGGAAGAGGCTAAGGCATTGACACACAGCACTCCTGATGAAGCATTAGAGTTTATCGCTAAGAATTGTGAAATCGCTGTGGTGAAAGTCGGGAGCAAAGGCTCATTCATAAAGAGAGGCGGCGAGAAGGTGCAGGTTGGAGTGCACAAGGTTAACGTCGTTGACACCACCGGAGCAGGCGACATGTATGCCGCGGGATTCCTTGCCGGACTTATCAATGGTTATGACCTGAAAAAATGCGGTGAACTCGGCACTTGCCTTGCCGGAAACGTGATACAAAACCTCGGAGCGAAACTCACTGAGGAGCAGTGGGAGACTATCCACACGTCATTTCGACTGTAGTGGAATGAAATGAAACGGAATGGAGAAATCCTCTATGAGATGAAACGCAGGAGTAAAGAGGATTTCTCGACTCCCTACGGTCGCTCGAAATGACGAGAATAAAATTAATTCCGTTTATTTTAAATAGGTATTGAAAAATTGTGTACCTTTGCGCCCAAATTGCAAAAAAGTAT
This sequence comes from uncultured Bacteroidales bacterium, assembly GCA_937906455.1. Lineage (GTDB taxonomy): Bacteria > Bacteroidota > Bacteroidia > Bacteroidales > F082 > Limimorpha. Next base: position 34,992 of record CALCYT010000050.1, read on the forward strand.
TAACAATATAGAAATTAAATAAAATGAAGGTATTCCAGACAGACGACATTCGGAACATCGCTCTCATTGGAGCTGCTAAATCCGGAAAGACTACGCTTGCTGAAAACATGATTTTCGAAGGCAAGCTCATCAACAGAAAAGGCGACACCACAAGCAAGAACACGGTGTCAGACTACCGCCCGATAGAGATGGAGCGCGGCATCTCTGTTAACGCCAGCTTATGCTACACAATCTTTAACGACAAGAAAATCAACATCTTGGATACTCCTGGCTTTAGCGATTTTTCTGGCGATATCGTCGCTTGTCTGACCGCTGCCGACACAGCTGTTTTCACAGTCAACTCGCAGTCGGGTGTCGAGGCCACTACGGAGAACGCATGGAAACACGCCGCCAACACCAACAAGCCGGTGGTGTTTTTCATGAACCAGCTCGACCACAACAACGCCAACTTCGATGACACCATCCATCAGCTGAAGGAGTATTTCGGCGACAAGGTGACTCCTGTACAGTTCCCTGTGAACGCTGGTGAAGGCTTCAACGCTGTCATCGACCTCATCATGAAGAAGATGCTCGTCTTCAAGAACGGCAACGGCGCCCCTGAGATTCAGGACATCCCTGCCAACCTCGCAGACAAGGCCGAGGAGCTTCACAACGACCTCATCGAGCATGCCGCTGAAGGCGACGACGCCCTCATGGAGAAATTCTTCGACGAAGGCACCCTCTCTGAGGAAGACATGGAAGCCGGCATCCGCATGGGTATCGCCAAACGCGAGATTTTCCCAGTGATTTGCGGCGCGGCGAAGAACGGCATCGGCGTGACACGTCTTCTCGAGTTCATCGTCAACACATGTCCTTCACCGGCTCACGTGTCCCCTGTGAAAGCTGAGAACGGCACCGAGTTCCACAACGACGTGAACGAGCCGACAGCGATGTTCTTCTTTAAGATTTCCAACGAGCAGAACGTCGGTGATGTCGCCATGGCACGTATCTACGGCGGCACAGTGTCAGAGGCCCAGGACCTCATCAACCCGCGCACAGGCAACAAAGAGCGTATCTCACAGATTCTCGTCTCAAACGGCAAGAACCGTGAGAGAGTGGAGAAAGCCTGCGCCGGCGATATCATCTCGACAATAAAATTGAAAGACGTCCGCGTTAGCGACACCTTGGTGGATGCCAAGGCTGCTGAGGCGGCATTCCCGGCCATCAATTTCCCGACACCGATATTCTCAATCGCCATCAAAGCCGTCAACTCACAGGAAGACGAGAAACTTGGCGGAATCCTCAACGACATGCACAAGACCGACCCTACAGTCATCACCGGAATGTCGCGCGAGTTGAGACAGAACATCCTGCAGTGCCAGGGCGAGTACCATCTCAACACAATAAAATGGTATCTCGACAACGTCCATAAGATCGCCGTGGAGTTCGCGTCACCGAAGATTCCTTACAGAGAGACCATCACCAAGTCGGCTAACGGTGACTACCGTCACAAGAAACAGTCGGGTGGATCGGGTCAGTTCGGTGAGGTGCACATGCGCCTGGCTCCTTATTACGAAGGTTACACCGACCCGACAGACCTCCAGGTCCGTGACACTCAGGAGTATGACCTCCCATGGGGCGGCAAACTTATCTTCAAGAACTGCATCGTCGGCGGTGCTATCGACGCACGTTTCATGCCGGCTATCTTGAAGGGTATCAACGAGCGTTTGGAAGAGGGTCCGTTGACAGGCTCATACGCACGCGACATCATCGTTTACGTTTACGATGGTAAGATGCACCCGGTCGATTCAAACGAAATGGCATTTAAGATTGCAGGCCGTATGGCATTCTCAATAGCGTTCAAGGCGGCAGGCCCGAAGATCATGGAGCCTATCTACGATTTGACAGTTCGCATGCCGGAAGACATGATGGGTGCTGTGAATACCGACCTCCAGGGTCGTCGCGCCATCATCATGGGAATGGATTCAGACAGAAACTACCAGATTATCCGCGCAAGAGTGCCGTTGGCAGAGATGGACAGATACTCAACATCTTTAAGCTCACTCACCTCAGGCCGTGGCTCGTTCACGATGGCATACGCAGAGTACGCCCAGGTCCCGGCCGACGTCCAGACGAAGCTGCTGAAGGCTTACGAGGAGTCGAAGAAGGAGGAGGATTAGTTGAGAGTTTAGAGTTTAGAGTTTAGAGTAGGGATGTATTGTGTACATCCCTATTTTTGTCTGTTATACCGGTTTTTATTCTATCACGCCGCTGCCTAAAACAATGGGTTCTGTTTCGTGATAAATGGTGCCGAACTGACCGCCGGCGACACCTGAAATCATCACATCGGAGTGTATGAGCAGACCTTTTTCGGTGAGACTTAATGTGCCTGTACGGAATTCCGGCTGGTGACGTATCTTGTATCTGATTTTTTGACCTTCATTAAATCTGATGACAGGATTCATCGTCTGCACATCAACCAATTCGATAGTGTTAACATATTGTGCCTCTGGGTCGTAGCCTTGTGACACGTAAACGATGTTCTGGTCGGTGTCTTTCTTCACAACGAACCACGGTCCGCCGCCCAAGCCCAAGCCTTTGCGCTGCCCGATGGTATGAAACCAGAACCCTTTGTGTTTGCCGAGTTTCTTGCCGGTCTCCAACTCTATGATGTCGCCTTCACGTTCACCGACGTATTCGCGGATATAGTCATTGTAGTTGATCTTTCCCAAGAAGCAGATGCCTTGTGAATCATGACGTTGTGCACTTGGGAGGCCATATCTCTCGGCTAACTGCCGCACCTCGCTCTTTGGGATGCCTCCAACGGGAAACATCGCTTTCTGAAGCTGAGGATATGTTATTCTCGCAAGGAAATCTGTCTGGTCCTTGAAGGTGTCAACAGCGGTGCCGAGCCATGCGATGCCTTCATCGTCAGTCCATTGTTGAGCGTAATGGCCGGTGGCGATACGGTCGAACTGATAGCCTGCCTTCTCCTCGAAGGCGCCGAACTTGATGAAGCGGTTGCACATCACATCGGGGTTGGGGGTGAGGCCTTTGCGCACCGAGTCCATGGTGTAGCGCGCCACACGGTCGTAATACTCCTTCTGCAGGTCGATGATGTCGAACTTGCAGCCGTATTTCTTCGCGATGAAAGTGGTTATCTCGATGTCCTCCTCCGACGGGCAGTCCATGAGGTCGTCCTTGCCTTCCAGACCTATCTTGATATAGAAGATATGAGGGTCAATGCCTTGCTCCTTGAGGAGAGGCACTATCACAGAGCTGTCAACGCCGCCAGAGACCAATGCCGCTACATTCATACCTTATTTGTTTAATTCGACAAAAACAGGACAATGGTCGGAGTGCATCGCCTCCGGAAATATCGACGCTCCGATGAGATTGTCTTTTAATGTGTCTGTAAGTATATGATAATCAATGCGCCATCCTTTGTTGTTGGCTCTTGCGTTGGCGCGGTAGCTCCACCATGAATAGTGATTCGGCTCCTTGCATAGATGGCGGAAGCTGTCGATGTAGCCGTCGCTGAGGAAATCGGTGAACCACTGCCGTTCTTCCGGCAAGAAGCCTGAGTTGTTGGCGTTGCGCACGGGGTCATGGATGTCGATAGCCTCATGACAGATGTTGTAATCGCCCGAGAGCACGAGGTTGGGACGCGTCTTACGCAGCTCGTTGACGTATTTTCTGAAGAAATCGAGCCATTCCATCTTGAAATCCTGCCGTTCCTCGCCTGTGGTCCCTGAAGGGTGATACACGCTGACGACCGACAAATCACCGAAGTCAGCCCTAAGAAAACGCCCCTCGTCGTCATATTTCCGGTTGTTCATGCCGAAAACCACGTTGTCAGGCTCTTTTTTTGTCAGGATGCCGACGCCGCTATAGCCTTTTTTCTTTGCCGAGAACCAATAGCAGTGATACCCTATGGCCTCGAACTCCATCACCGGAATCTGGTCGGGAGTAGCCTTAAGCTCCTGAAAACAGACGACATCCGGCGAGATGACGTCAAGCCATTCGAGCAAGCCTTTCGAGATTGCTGCACGGATTCCGTTCACGTTATAACTTATAATTCTCATGCTTATTATCGTCATTTCGAGCGAAACGTAACGAAGTGTAGTGCAGTCGAGAAATCCTCCATCTCCGCAATCATTTAACTATCGGTTTTGACTTTATGATTTCACTCAAAAAGGATTCCTTCACCAAAGGTGAATGCTTTCGCTCCAGTCGAAATGACATCAAATTTTTTGCAAAAATAACAATTTTTTTGATAAAAAGTATTCATTATGAAAATCATTTTATATTTTTGCGGAATGAGATTTAATTTGAAAGAGCGAGCGAGGAGAATCCTTAAGTCATTGAGCAAGTGGCGTTTAGAGCATCTTAACGACCGTCGTCTGATGATATTGTTGGCTATTCCGACGGGATTTTTGGCGGGTTTGGCAGCCGTCATCATCAAATTTCTGACTCATTCCATCCGTGATTTCTTCTTTTATCTGATGACTTTAAATCGCGGATTCGATTATATGTATTTTATCTTGCCTGCGATAGGTATCTTATTGACAATCATAGTGATACGATATGTCATCAGACGTGATGTGGGGCATGGAATCCCGGGGTTGCTGTATGCCTTGTCGCGCAACAAGGGCATAGTTAGGCCTTACACCACATTCTCATCCATCATCACCAGTGCGCTGACGGTCGGTTTCGGCGGCTCTGTCGGATTGGAAGGCCCCTCGGTATCGACAGGCGGTTCAATAGGCTCTAACATCGGTCAGCTGTTGAAGCTTAACCAGAAGCAAATCAACGTGTTGATAGGCATGGGAGGTGCCTCGGCGTTAGCTGCCATCTTCCAGGCTCCGATCACCGGCGTCATTTTCGCCATGGAGGTCTTCATGATTGACATTTCCATGACGGCGCTTGTCCCCATCCTCATCTCGGCGTTTTGCGCCATTCTCACCTCATATTATTTTCTCGGAAGAGCCTTCGAGTATGAAATCACCATAGCAGAGTCGTTTGTGCCATCTAACTCATTGTATTACGTAGGTTTAGGTATTGTGGTCGGATTGGTTTCGGCTTATTTCATGAAGGTGTATTTCGGTATCGGGAAGAAATTCGGCAAATTGAAGAGTCCGTGGTCGCGTTTCATCATAGCGGCTTTAGGTCTTGGTGCCCTGATTTTCGTGTTTCCGTCGTTGTATGGCGAGGGTTATGAGGCCATCAACGCAGCTCTCAACGGCAAGGCGTCCGACATCTTGCAAGGCACTATATTTCAATCGTTTAGCGATAATATCTGGGTCGTCATCCTCGTCGTGGTGGCTATAATTCTTTGCAAGGCGTTCGCCACCTCGCTGACGTTTGCCGCGGGTGGCGTGGGAGGCACCTTTGCGCCGGCTTTGTTCATCGGAGCCATGACAGGCATGGCGTATGCATTGATTATCAATAATTTAGGAATTGGCGACATCGATGTGTCTAAGTTTGCCCTCGTCGGGATGAGCGGCCTCATCGCAGGCATGCTGCACGCCCCGCTGACAGGAATATTCCTCATCGCGGAAATCACCAACGGATATTCGCTGATGGTGCCTCTGATGATTGTCTCGGCACTGTCGCTCGCCGTCAACCGCATCTTCTTCCGCGAGTCGATATACACCTATAGCATCGCCGAAAAAGGTGTAAAAGTGTCGTTCAACAAAGACGAGACCATTCTTAACATGATGACATCCACTCACTTGATTGAGACAAACTTCAGCATGGTGCGTCCCGACCAGACGCTCGGCGATCTTGTGAAAATCATAGCCTCGTCATCGAGAAACATCTTTCCGGTGGTGACGGAAGACGGCATTTTCAAAGGTCATATCCTCTTCGACGATGTCAGGAGATTCATGTTCGACACCAACCTCTACGACACCCCTGTCGAGAAAATCATGGTATATCCCGAATATGTGATAAACTACGACGAGCCGATGGAGAGCATAGTGCGGAAATTCGAGGAGTCGCACAAATACAACATAGTGATAATCGACAAAGGCAAATATCTCGGCTACATCTCCCGAGCCAATGTGTTCACGGCTTATCAAGCCACCTTGAAGGGGATATCAGCGGAGTAAATTCGGGTTAAAGGTTAAAAGAGTCCTTTATCAATTGTCTTTTAACTCGTTTTAACTCTTTTATGGTGGAAATGGTCATTCCACAGTGCCCACATCAAAAAAATCACCACATAGAACATTATCTTGAAGATGACGTCGTGAGCTAAGGCGAATGAATCGGGGAACGGCCTTAAGAACAAGCATATCCCTACGATTCTGACCACGTTGGTGAGTTCCACAATCACCAGTCCGAGCGGGATATACCACGCCTTGTGTTTCCACGGGCCCGGGTAGAGCAGCATCAGGAAAAGCCAGTGCATCCACTGCTTGAGGCTGGTGCATTCGGGTGCCACCGTCACGGCGGAATAAGAGTCGTGGTGGTTTTGGAACACTATGGTCTGCCCCTTTGTGAAAAACTCCATATTGAAGATGTGTTCCAACGTCCAGGTGCTTTGGTTGAAAAGCAGCTTCGACGCCCAAACAAATAGCTTGTCGATGGTGTCTTTTATCGGCCAATAGTGCATATAGTCGTTCCAAACAACGTAAAGGACATGGAAGCTGAGAATCAAAACGAAAAACAGTCCCACGTCGAAAAACGACTGATAACGCTTGTCGGAATAAAGCTCTTTTATCTTTTCCTTATCCAAACCCATTGCACAAAACGCTGAAAATCAATTATTTAATCTTATATCCCAATGTTAGCTGCACCGAGCTTGTCGTCGATTTCGCATTCTCATAAAGATATTTTATCTCGGTGAAATTATTATTTGAGAAATAATAAGGTTGTTTGGTCTTCATGATGTCGATGAAGCCAAACGAGTAGCGTAAGGCGAGGTAGAAATCGTTCATATAACCTGTCACGCCTCCTAAAACGCTGAAGTTCAAAGGATTATATTCTTTACTGTCATAAACCGTCGATTCATGAAGAATGCCGTATTTCGCCTCTTTAATCATTCTGAAACAATAGCTTGGCTGCACTCCGAGGTCAACAGACAGATGTTGTGTGGGCTTAATCTTGAGAAGCAGGGCCGCGCTGAAGTTGCTTATCCTCATGTTCGACTTGTAATCGTAAGTGATGACGTCGTCGTCGGAGATGTTTTTCTGGTCAACGGTACCCTCCAGCTTGTAACCATATTGGTTATAAAAGATTTCGAACTGCAAAGCCAATGATTTGTCAATGTTATACTCGAAAAATCCGCCAAGCATGATGCTGGCGTTGGGCTTCACCGAGGCGTTGTCAACATGGAGATATGCCGCGGTATAGGTAGTGTCGACGTTTATGTGTGTCGTCGTCACAGGTTTGCTGTCATCGTAATAGAAACCAGTGTCGATGTTCATCATATTGACGCTTCCGCCAAGGAAAAAGCCGTAGTGTATCTCATCTTGAGCCGACAGTCTCATGCCGAAAACAGCAAGCAGACAGATTAAAATGGCAGATTTCTTATTCATTTTGCAAAAAATTTTTTACAAAAGTAATAAAAAAATGATAAAAGTAGTATATTTGTGAAATTTTTTTGACGATTTTATATGAATTTAAGGATAACTTGCGTTCAAAGTGATGTCATAACGAGAGACCCGGAGGCTAATCGCAGTCATCTTGACGAGATGTTGAGATCTGTTGAGAACACTGATGTCATCGTGTTTCCGGAGACTTTCACCACGGGTTTTCCTGCCGACCCGAGCGAGTTTGCCGAGGAAGTCGGCGGCGTGACGATGCGATGGATGCATGACAAGGCGAAAGAGAAAAACAGTGCTGTCTGCGGCACCATAATCCTGAAAAACGACGGCTTTCACAACAGCTTCGTATGGATGCAGCCTGACGGACGACACCTTATTTATAATAAACGACATCTGTTCACCATGGGAGGCGAGCTCGGGTTGGAGCGTGGCGAGGAGCGCGTCACCATAGAATGGCGAGGCTGGCGCGTGAGACCTTTTGTGTGCTATGACCTGCGTTTTCCGGTGTGGAATCGCAACAGCTTCAAGGACGGCAGATTCGAGTATGACGTGGCGATTTTCACCGCCGAATGGCCAAAGAAGAAATCAGAGGTGTGGAATACTCTTCTGAGAGCCAGAGCCATTGAGAATCAATCGTTTGTGGTGGGAGTGAACAGAGTGGGCGTTGACGACAGCGACATAGAATACAAGGGTGAGAGCATGGTGCTCAACGTGAAAGGACGCATCGTGGAGAAAGCCGCCGAAGGCGAGAGCGTGTTGACGGCCGAACTCGACGAGTTTGAGATGGAGGCGTTCCGCCAGTATTTCAGAGTCGCTGATGACTGGGATTAAATATTTAAAAAGATATGGATATTATCATTGCTGGAGACGGTGAAGTAGGCATGCACTTGGCGGAAGCCTTGGAACGCAGCGACCATAACATCACCATAGTGGACCCGCACGAAGAGTTGCTCAAGATGGTGGAGTCGCATTCCGACCTGATGACGATAGCGGGAGACTCCACTTCAATAAAGACCTTGCAACAAGCCAACGTGAAAAGAGCCGACATGGTCATCGCGGTGCTTCATGATGAGCACATCAACCTTCTGACGGGCATCTTGGCGAAGAAACTCGGTGCCAAACGCGTCATCGTGCGCGTCAACACCATGGAAAACCTCAGCCCTGAGGCGTGGAGGATTTACCAGGACCTCGGCATCGACGGCATCATCTCGCCTGAAGACATCGCCGCTCAAGAGATTATCACCCTGCTGAAACAGACGGCGGCTACCGAGGCATACGACTTCGCGGGCGGAAAACTCGAGATGTATATGATGAAACTCGAAGAAAACGCCACCGTGCTCGACAAGCCTCTCTCAGAGATAGCCGAACGCTTCAAACACCTTGATTTTAAATTAGTTGCAGTGCATCGCCGACAAAACACTTTCATCCCGCACGACAACGACATCCTCAAAGCCGGCGATATGGTGTACGTCATCACCAAGCCCGTCGCCATCAAAGAGCTGATGCAGATGAGCGGCAAACAGAAATACAATATCCGCAACGTCATGATTATCGGAGGCGGCCGCGTGGGACGCATCACGGCGAAACGTCTCGAAAACGACATGGATATCAAGATTATTGAGAAAGACAAAAATCGCTGCTACGACCTGACGAATACGCTGTCGGACACCTTGGTTGTCAATGCTGACGCCCGTGACGTGGATATGCTCGAAGAGGAAGGCATCAAGAGCGTTGACGCCTTCATCGCGGTGACGGAAAACACCGAGACCAACATCCTGACGTGCCTACAGGCCAAGGCCTACGGGGTGAAAAAGACCATAGCACTGGTGGAAAACATCGATTATATTGATATTTCACAAAACATAGGCATCGACACCATCATCAACAAGAAACTCATCGCGGCGAGTTATATCGTGCGATATACCCTTGGCGACAACGTCTCCACACTGAAGTGCTTGAGCGGCATCGATGCCGACATCATGGAGTTTATGGTCCCCGACGGATGCTTGGCCACCATGCGGCCAATCAACAGGCTGCATGTGCCGGAAGGCGCCATCATAGCCGGAATCATAAGAGGAGAAGTGAGCTATATCGCTAACGGCGACTTCCAGATAGAAGCCGAAGACCGCGTGGTGGTGCTCGCCCTGCCGGATGCCATAAAAGACGTGGAGAGGATATTTAGGTAACCGTCATTCCGACTGGAGCGGAATGAAATGGAGCGTAATGGAGAAATCTCTGGCAAACAATTGATTTGACTTGAATGTCAGAGATTTCTCGACAAGCTCGAAATGACATTGTATATGATAAATATGAAAAAGATTCCGGTTTTTGTAAAGATAACAGTAAAACTGTATTTGTTGCTAATCGCCATTTACACCGTTTTCAGAGTGGCGCTTTTGCTGTTAAACCTTGACAGAGTTGGCGAAACCACCGCTCAGGAGGTGATGCGGGCATTCATCATGGGCGTGCGGTTCGACATTGTCACCATAGGTTTCGTGATAGCGATTCCGACAATAATTCTCACTGTTTTCTCCTTCTTCGGAAAGAAAAGCAGACTCTTTGAACAGATTTATACCTGGGTGCTAACAGTCTGTTTCACAATAACTTTCGGCATTTGCGCCGCAGATATACCTTATTTCGACCAGTTTTTCGACAGATTCAACATCACTGCGTTCGAATGGATGGCGACAGGCGACAGCACCTTTGTCTTCAAGATGATTTTCGAAGAGCCGACCTATATCCTGATGATACTGCCCGTCTTGGTCGCGGGATTCGTTTTCTGGTATTTTACAAACAAGATATTAAAGAACTCAACGGGTTGGGAATCAGTGAGTTATGTTCGATACGGCATGTACACAGCACTACTTTGGGGGCTTGTCTTCATAGGCATGCGCGGCCGGTTGAACGAGAAATCACCGATAATGGTGGGTACGGCCTATTTTGGAAACAACGCCATGTTGAACCAGTTGGGCCTGAACCCCAATTTCACGTTGGCACGAAGTTATTTGGACAGTAAAAGTCCTGATAATCAGAGTGTTAGGTTTATGTCGGACGAAGAAGCGATGAAAAACATGCAGGCATATTTGGGCATAGAAAACCCTTATGAAGAGTTCCCGATAGCCCGTAAGGTCGCAACTGACGGAGAGTCACACGATTACAATGTCATTGTGGTGATTATGGAAAGCATGAGCTACAACAAGACGGCACATGGAGGCAACACTCGCAACCTTACACCATTCCTTGACATGTTGATGGATAACTCATTGAGTTTCAGCAACTGTTATACGACGGGGACGCATACTTACTGTGGCATTTACAGCACTTCGGTGTCGTGTCCTGTCATCTTCAGAAACCACGCCCTCAAGCGCATTCCGGTGTTACAGTACGACGGTTTGGCGGCCACGTTGCAGAAAAACGGCTATCAGACGGTGTACTTCACCACTCATGACAAGGAGTTTGACAATGTGGCGGGGTTTTTAGGTCAAAACGGGGTGGAGCGCATCGTCTCGCAATCCGACTATCCCATTGGGGAGGTGAAGACCACGCTGGGTGTCCCCGACGACTACATGTTCCGTTTTGCGATGCCCGTTTTCGATGCGATGGCAAGCAACGGCAGGCCCTTCTGCGCCACCATGATGACTGCCTCCGACCACGGGCCGTACTATATACCGAAATATTTTGAGCCGCAAAATGCCGAGATAAAATACCAGATCACGGAGTATGCCGACTGGTCGCTGAGGCGTTTCATCGAGATGGCGTCGGAGAAACCCTGGTTTGACAACACGCTGTTCGTCTTTGTCGCCGACCACGGCGCCACTTTGGATGCCGACTACTCCATCCCGCTGAGCTATTTCCACACGCCACTGGTGTTTTATATGCCGGGTAAGTTGCAAGCTATTGAAAATGAGGCTATTGCGAGCCAGATGGATATATTCCCCACAGTGATGGGAATTTTGGGGAAGCCGTATGTCAACAACACTTTTGGCATCGATTTGCTGAGGGAGAAGCGCGAGTATGTCTATTTCATGGGCGACGACAAGTATGGCGTGTTGAACAAAGAATGGCTGTTCATCAACAAGCCGGCAGAGGAACAAAAAGGTTTGTACAGATATTTGGACAAAGAGAAGAAAAACTACATCTCCGACTATCCCGAGGTGGCCGAAGAGATGCGAAAATACGGCGAATCGGCTTGGCAAGTCGATGAGTATCAGATAGTTAAGAAAAAAACAAAATTTTTGCTTGACAAATAAAAAAAAATATGTAATTTTGCAGCCGGAATTGCCCAATGGTGTAATTGGCAACACGACTGACTCTGGATCAGTAAAGTCCAGGTT
>CALCYT010000051.1 GCA_937906455.1 uncultured Bacteroidales bacterium
GTTGTTAAAAATCCCACAAATTAAAACCGTCCAAATTTTTAGTGGACACTAATGAAGTTTAATACAAAATTAAAGAAATAAAACACTATGAGAAAAATATTAATTCCCTTAATAGCTTTGCTGTTCGTAGCAACAGCATGCCACAAGGACAATGTTGAGCCGCGGCATATGACTGTTATACAAACAGGTAGAACATATTATTTCTATGATAGTGGAGGACCTAATGGCGACTACTCTAACAATGAAAACTACACTTTCACTTTCTTTGCACCTTCCGGGAAAAGAGTAAAGATTGTTTTCAACTCATTCTCTACTGAATCAGGTTATGACTATTTGACTATAAGCGGCAGTACGTATAGTGGTACGAATAGTCCCGGAACGAAATACTCATCGTATGGTGGCAGTATTACAGTATCATGGCATAGTGATGGAAGTATCACATCTTCTGGCTGGTCTGCCACAGTAACCGCAGTTGATTAAACGATAAGAAACCACATTAAAAACCGATGCCATCAAAGTGTCGGTTTTTTTATGGTTCCGCTGCTTTTACAGATAAATACAGCACCAAAACCGACACTTTTTTTGCATAAATTTTGTCCACGAAAGGTGATTTTAATGCTTTCGTGGACAGATTTTTATGACTGCCATTCCTATAAAGGCGCAATCTCAATAGTTATATCTCGCCACGGAATAGACGAAATCTTTTGTGGTTTTTGTCTCGATACGGTATTCGGCGTTGTTTGCAAGTACGGTTTTCAAGTCGCGGCGGATGCCTTCGCCTGTGAGTTTGAGCACTGCCTCTTTTTTGGTCCAGAGAGCGAGGAAAGCCGTGAGGCTTTCGGGCGCCAACGCTATCAAAGCTTGCTCTTCGTCGTTCATGGTGTAGGCTATCAGCGATGGCGTAATCTTGCGGGGTGTCTCAACGTCGGCGCCTACCGGCCGGCTGTCGATGGCGCATAATGCGACATTACCCGAATGGCTGAAGTTGAAGTGAATATCCGGATGCCCTTTGATGACGGGTTTGCCGCCTTCAAGATATTCGAAAACAGGCGGTTCGGTGATGCCGTATTCTTTTTGGAGACCTTCCATCAAGAGAAGATACACCGCCAACGACAGCCGCCGGCCGCTCTCATGGGCTATCTTAAGCACCTGTTCACGCCGCTGTGAAGACACTTTCGACAAGGCGTCATCAATATCAAGTAATTCCGTATTCCCGTTGAGATAAATCATGATGCAAAATTACAAAAATTCTTTTCTTGGGACAAATTTCACGTAAAAAACCGAAAAACCATTCCAAAATCTCCAAATTACCGAAAAATTTTGCTCCAAATTACCGAAAAATTTTGCTCCAAATTACCGAATATTAAAATTTTTTGTATCTTTGCAGCAGAAAATCAGTCATTTATCATGATGAACAAATATAGAAAAAGAATAGCTGATGAGTTGTTGGCAAAGAAACTCCAATACATTGGAGCTGTTTTGATACAAGGGCCTAAATGGTGCGGAAAGACAACCACTGCCGAACAAGCTGCGAAGAGTATTTTATACATGGACGACCCGGAAAACAGCGCATCGAACCTGATTATGGCTAATACCGAACCGAAAAAGCTGTTGGAAGGTGCGACGCCTCGCCTTATTGACGATTGGCAATTAGCTCCAAGTCTCTGGGACTCAGTAAGATTCACTGTTGACCATCGTGACGGTTTCGGTCAATTCATATTGACAGGTTCTGCTGTCCCTGCTGACAAATCACAGATACATCACAGCGGCACAGGCCGATTTTCGTGGATGACAATGAGACCTATGTCATTATATGAATCAGGTGAATCAAACGGTTCGGTCAGTATGACATATCTTTTCACTTCACCGGAAAAAATAGCCGAAACAAACAATCTTAATTTTGAAGATATCGCCTATCTCATTTGCCGAGGTGGTTGGCCTCAAGCGGTAAATATTGGCGGAGATTTGGCGTTAAACATAGCTTCCGAATATTATAACGCCGTCGTTGAATCGGATATAAGCCGTGCTGACAATATTTCACGAAACCCTTCAAGAGTCAAGAGATTATTGCGTTCTTATTCAAGATATCAAGGGTCGCAAGCACCTATTAGGTCTATAAAACAAGATTTGTTGGACAACGAGGCATCATCATTCGATGACGAGACTATAATTTCTTATATCAATGCTTTAAAAAAGATATTTGTTGTCGATGATATTCCGGCGTGGAACCCTAATCTGCGCTCAAAAACAGCCATTAGAACATCAGACACCAGATATTTGGTCGATCCGTCGATTGGTGCGGCCGCTTTGGAAATCGGTCCGAAAGATTTAATCAATGATTTAAACACAATGGGATTATTATTTAAAACATTGTGTATCAGAGATTTACGCGTTTTTGCCGAGTCCCTTAACGGGAATGTTTATCACTACCGCGACCATAACGGATTGGAATGTGATGCTGTAATACATCTAAGAGGCGGGGCGTATGGTTTGATTGAGATAAAACTTGGCGGAAGCGCACTCATAGAACAAGGTGCAAACACTTTGCTGAAACTCGCATCAAAAATTGATACAACAAAAATGAAAACCCCGTCGTTTATGATGGTGCTGACTGCTGTTGGAAAATATGCATATCGACGAGAAGATGGCGTTTTTGTTGTTCCTATAGGATGTTTAAAGAATTAGAATTATGGATTTGCTTCAGACGAAAATAGAATATCTCAAGGGCGTCGGGCCGAAACGGGCTGAGATTCTGAACAAGGAACTTGGCATTTTCACGTTTCACGACCTGCTTGACTATTTCCCGTTCCGCTATATCGACCGCTCGCAGATTCACAAAGTGTGCCAGATTCGCGACGACACCGTCTATTACCAACTCGTGGGTACCGTTAGCAACATGCAAGCCTTTGGTAGTCCGAGAGTTACAAGAATCACCGCCACCTTCACCGACGACACCGGCTCCATCGAACTTGTGTGGTTTAAGGGTCTGAAATGGATAAAGAACCGCTTCCAGCCAGGTAAGAAATACCTCATCTTCGGCAAGGCGAGCGTCTTCAACAACCGTTTCAGCTTCACTCACCCCGATGTGGAGGACTACAACCCCGACGACGTGCTTGTCGGCGAGGCTCTGCAAGGCGTTTACAACACCACCGAGAAGATGAAAAATGCAGGATTAGGCACTAAACAGCTCGCGAAAATCATCAAGACATGCGTGTTGCAGGTGTGGAACATGATTCCGGAAGTCTTGCCGGAGAGTTTGGTGCTTCACGACAAGCTTTTACCTCGCAAAGATGCCTATTACAAGATTCACCTGCCGTCGAACAACACTGACATCAAACGAGCTACGACAAGGTTAAAATATGAGGAGCATTTTTTCTTCCAGCTTCGTCTGCTGATTCATAAGAAAGATCGTCAGATAAACACCCGAAGCGTTGTGTTTCAAACAGTTGGCGATTATTTCAACACCTTTTACAAGGAACATCTGCCGTTTCCGCTCACGAATGCGCAGAAACGTGTCATCAAGGAGATTCGCGCCGATTTGAAGAGCGGCCACCAGATGAACAGGCTCCTGCAAGGCGACGTGGGCAGCGGAAAGACTATCGTCGCACTGATGATAATGCTTCTTGCTCTCGACAACGGCTATCAAGCGGCTCTCATGGCCCCGACAGAAATCCTTGCCACACAACATCTTGAGACGCTACGTGCACAACTTGAAGGCATGGACGTGCATTTTGCGCTGCTCACAGGAAGCACTAAGACAGCGGAACGCAAACAAATTCTCGCCGACCTCGCAAGCGGCGACCTTCAGATAATAATAGGTACTCATGCTTTGATTGAAGACACCGTTGTTTTCAAGAACTTAGGACTCTGCATCATCGACGAGCAGCACCGTTTCGGTGTGGCGCAGAGGGCTTCGTTTTGGGACAAAACTGCGTTTCCTCCGCACACTCTGGTGATGACAGCTACACCTATTCCGCGCACCTTGGCGATGACGCAATATGGTGACCTCGATGTCTCGAAAATCGATGAGCTGCCACCAGGACGTAAGCCCGTGAAGACGGTGCATGTGTATCAGGAACAACGACTTGCGGTCATCGGCTTCATGAAGAAACAGATAGCCGAAGGACACCAGATATACGTCGTTTATCCGCTCATCAAGGAGTCGGAAAAGATGGACTTGATAAATCTGCAGGAGGGCTACGAGGCTATGTTGCGCGACTTCCCGGAGCCGGATTATCACATCAGCGTGGTGCACGGTCAGATGAAGGCCGACGACAAAGACTGGGAGATGCAGCGTTTTGTGCGTGGCGAGACGCATATCATGATTGCCACGACTGTCATAGAGGTGGGTGTTAACGTGCCCAACGCCTCAGTGATGATTATCGAAAACGCCAACAGGTTCGGGCTCTCGCAGCTACATCAGCTGAGAGGACGCGTCGGGCGTGGCGCCGAGCAGTCGTACTGTGTGCTCATCACCGACCACAAAATCACCGGCGAGGGCAAGAAACGCATGGAGACGATGGTGAAGACTAACGACGGCTTCGAGATAGCAGAGGCAGATCTGCAGCTGCGAGGTCCCGGCGAGACACAAGGCACCCGGCAGTCGGGGATGATTGAGATGAAGATAGGTGATTTCCAACACGATGAGCCTATCATCAGGCATACAAGAAAGATGGCGAACCTGCTCTTAGATGCCGACCCCACGCTGTCGAAGCCGGAACATCAGGCTACAAAAACGTATTTCTCGCAGCAGTTTGAACGTGACTTCGACTGGAGTCGCATCGGATGATATTAGTTTAGAGTTTAGAGTTTAGAGTTTAGAGTTGAGAGTCAGTTGAAAGTTATTAGTGTATTGATTTGAAACTATACCCCTTATTGTTGTAATATTCAAGGATTCTTGGGAGAGCCGAAATCATGTTGTTGTAGGCCTTCAGGCTGTCGTGGAATGTGATGATAGCCCCGTCACCGGCGTTTCTCACCACGTTTTGATAAACCTGCTCAGGCGACAAGGCATGATCCCAGTCGTAGGCGATGACAGTCCAGGCAACTATTTTTAGTTGAGAGTTGAGAGTTGAGAGTTGAGAGTCAGTTTTTAAGTTTAAAGCTTTAAGTTTTTTTAGTTGGGAGTGTTTTGTTTTTCCGTGAGGTGGACGAAACAAATTGCTGTGAATCAATGCGTTAGAATCTAAAACCGACTTCACATAATCGTTTGTCGCTGTCTTCCAGCCGTTTTCGTGATTGAAAGTATGAGTGCCCACGGCATGGCCTTCTTTTTTTATCAGTTCAAAAGTGTTTGGATATTTTTTCACGTTGTTCCCGATACAGAAAAACGTCGCCTTGGCATTGTAACGTCTAAGAATCTCAAGCACTTTCGGTGTTATCAGCGGATGCGGCCCGTCGTCGAATGTGAGATAAACGGTCTTCTCGCCTGTCTTCGGCATCTGCCAAAGCAGCGAAGGATAAAACATCCTGAGAAATTTCGATGGCTTAATCATTCTCACGGTGCAAAGATAAGAATTTTATCTGAAAGCGGACACTAAAACTTTTTACGTCTTCGTGAGAGTGCATATCTTGCTCCGAGAGCAAAAATAAGCAAACTTTTGCAAATTTTGAAACAATTTTTGCATATTTTGAAAGTCAGGGATAAAAAAAATTAAGAAAAGTGTATTTTTTTTACGTTTATATTTCAGAAAAGTGTATTTTTGCATTGTTATTTTTAACGGAAAAATGTATGCTTAGGAGAAAAATTCAAGAAAAAATCATCGATTATCTAAAGAATGGGTCAAATAAAATTTTGGTCTTGAACGGTGCCCGACAGATTGGCAAATCGTATATCATCCGCCATGAGGGGCAGAATCGGTTTGAGAATTATATCGAAATCGACCTGGTTGAAGACAAGAAAGGCGACCGTGTGTTTGAGGGAACCCGTAACAAGGAGGATTTCTATCTTCGGCTGAGCACCATTGCAGGCGACAGGATGAAGGAGAGGGGAAACACCCTTGTATTCTTGGACGAGATTCAGGCTTACCCGGAGATGCTGACACTCCTGAAGTTTCTCAAGCAGGACGACCGTTTCACCTATATCGTAAGCGGTTCACAATTAGGAATTGCATTGGACCAGACGCTATCGAAGCCAGGCGGAAAGGTTGAGGTGGTAAATATGTATCAATTGGATTTTGAGGAGTTTTTATGGGCCAACAACGTAGGAGAAGAGTTTATTGACCATGCCCGTAAATGCTTTGAGCAGAAGACCGCCCTCTCGGAAGCGCTTCATCGGAAGATGATGGAGCTTTTCAAGCTGTATCTTTTGGTTGGAGGGTTGCCTGATGCAGTGAATACTTTTATTGAAACCAGAAATATTGTCCGTGTCAGAGCCGCGCAGGAAGAGGTGTATAATCTGTATAAAGGTGATGCAAGCCAATACGACAAGGAACACAAACTGAAAATAGAGCGCATTTACGAACTGGTGCCGTCTTATTTGGAAAACAAGAAAAAGCGTGTAAGATTCAAGCAGATTGAGGACAAGGAGCAAGCTCGAGCAGCTCATTATCAGGATGAGTTTGAATACCTTGTGAAAAGCGGAATCTGCAACGAAGTCAAGGCCATATCCAATCCAAAGTTTCCTTTGGTTGAGTCGGAGAGCAAGAACCTGCTAAAGCTTTATTTGAACGACGTGGGCTTGCTTACGAGGTTGCTCTATCAATACAACATTACGGCCATAATGGAAGAGCAGAAGAGCATCAATTTGGGCACTGTTTATGAGCTGGTGGTTTGTAGCGAGCTCTCTGCCCACGGCTTCCCACTGTTTTATTATGACAACAAGAAGAAAGGCGAAGTTGAGTTTCTGGTCAACGATTACGACAGTCTGTCGGTCGTTCCCATTGAAGTGAAATCGGGCAAAGATTACGATTTGCATGCTTCGCTTGACACTTTTGTGGAGACTCCCGATTATAACATTCTGAAGGCGATAGTGCTTTCAAATGAAAGGGAGATCAGGCAACATGGAAAAATTGCCTATCTCCCGATATATTTTGCTATGTTTTTGAGGCCTTCTACACCGCCTGACGAAGTTATGATTGAATAGCTTTCAAGTTTTTCGATACCAGCTATTTTTCGAGTTTTTTCTTCAAGGCGTATCCTGCGCCGAGAGCGGTGAGGATGAGCAGTCCGCCGCCTAATGGCGTTGAAGGCGCATCAACTCCCCAACCGTGGGCTGTAGGCAACACAAAGCCGGCATCGTTCCCTATAAGACGGTCGTTTTCTCCCCAGTCTTTGAAGAATGAGTCGCCGTTGTATTGTGCGCTCGCGCTTAATCCCAGCGTCATAACCAGTGCTACTGCGAATAATACCTTTTTCATTGTATATTTCCTTTCTTTTTTGTCATTTCGACCGAAGCGGAGAAATCTCATCCTTTTGTCGGAGGTTTATTCACCAAAGTGAACGCTTTCGCTTCAGTCGAAATGACGGTTTGAATATTATCTTATAACAATCTTTTGCGCCATCCCATTCAGTTTCAAAATGTAAACTCCTGTCTGATCCGGCTTCGCAACCGTTTGCACGCCGTTGATCCGCAGGGTCATCACCATGCGGCCCGTCACGTCGAACACCTGAAGCTCGCCCTCGCCGCTGACGACGATGTCGTCGCCGCTCTGGTAAGCGAAAATGCTGCCCGCCTCAACCCGTGTGAACACCAAGGAGAACCTGTCGCTGCGGTCGGCTGTCGAACCCATGAAGGTGTAACTATCAATTGCTTTGAGGTCGATGATTTTATCTTCCAACTTGTCGGTGAGCTGTATTCTTACACCTTTGACGTTTTCGGAATTGAAGCCGATGGTGTAACGGCCTGTCTCGCTGGCCTTGAAGTTCAGAGCCACCTCGCCGGTCATTTCTGAGAATGCTATGGCGTAGTCGTTGCCGTCTTGAGGGATGTACAGCTTGGCGTGCCTCTCGTTGAAGACAAACTTCTCAAGACGGCCGTCTCGGCTGAAGCTCACGATGGCTTTGTCGTGCACCTTCGCGTCACGGCTGTTGGGGTCGCCTTTCACAAGGGTCATCTGCAAACTGACGGCGTCGCCTGACGACTGCTGCGCCGGAGCCGTCGTGCTGAATGTGACGCTTTCGTCTGAAGTTTCCGCTTTCACAACAACGCCGGTGCAGACAGGTATCGCGTTTCCGGCATAATTTTCAACAGCGACAATATCATCGCCCGCATCGTTCATCCTGTAATAGCTTCTGTCTGCGTAGGCTTCCACGACAAACGGGTTGCCCACGAGGTTGAAGCCGGCGGGAAGGTTTCCGATGGTCTTTTCGTCGTCCATGTTGAACGTGCCGCTGAACACCAAGGTCTTCGTTTCCTTGGTGGCGTAGAGGTAGCCCTGGCCGTTGGCCAAGTTGAAGCCCGGAGCTGCGTTGCCTTCATTTTGCTTCCAGTTCTCCCAAGCCACGGTGCCGGGATTCAACTGGTAAAGGTCGTATTCCGTTTCGGTTTCCGCCACAAGGTTTCCGACCGCCGTTGGCGCGATGCTTCCCTCGACGGGCGAGGCGATGAACGCCCAGTGGTCGCTCCCGGTGCTTTCGCCGTAGCCTTCCACGGTGAGGCTGATGCTGTCCGTTGAGGCCACGTAGTATATGCCGTCGTAGAGGATGCCGTTCTCGTAGGCCGTGATGAAGCCGTAGTCCTGCACAAGGCTGCCGAGGTTGGCTGGGGCAGTGGTAAAGGCGTAGGCCTGCGCAGCACCGCTGACGGTGCAGGCGTTGCGTGGCTCGCCGAGCTGTGGGTTAACGTAGTAGCAGTTGTCGATGGTTGGCTCGTAGCCTTCATGCCAGCGGGCGAAGGTGTTGTTCAGCATGCCTGCGTCCACGCTGCTGGGCTTCATCAGCGAGTTGCTGATGGTGGGGGTGTTATACACGGGCCATCCGACGAAGCCGCCACAGTTGGTAGTGCCGGCAGTGGTGGCAAAGGTGCCGTCGATGGTGATGGTGTTGCCCGCTCCACTCAGTGTGGCGACAAATCCGCCGTGCGTGCCGTCGCCACTGACACTACTGTTGATGTTGACCGAACTGATGCAGCCCGTGATGGTCAGTGCACCGTGCGACTCGCCCACGAAGCCTGCGGCCTTCTTCGCGCTGGTGTAGATGGTGCCAGCAACGTGCAGGTTCTTGATAGCGGCATTCTTGACGTGGCGGAACGGGGCGCAGTTGTTCTCGGTGGTGTTGTAGTTGACGGAGAGCGTCTTGCTGTCGCCGTCGAAGGTGCCTTGGAACGACTTGGCATCGTCAATTCCCGCCATCGTCGAGACGCTGATGTCGTTGACCAGCACGAAATACTTGTTCGCGTAGGTCGTTCCGCCGTTCACATTGGCAGCCAACTGGTCGAAGTCGGCGGCACACTTGATTTGGTACGGGTCATCCTCGGTACCGCTGCCCAGCACCAGCGAGCCCCACACGCGTTGGACTGTGCCGACGCTGCTGGCATTGCCACAGCCGCCGCCAGCCCCGCCGTCATGCCAGGCGTTGCCGTTCTCCCAGCCAGCACAATCGCTATAGTCGCTAGCATTAGGTCTGAGGCCGACTCCTTGTTGATCGGCATGCTTAGGATTGTCCAAGAAAACTTGAGCACCATCGGGGGCAGAATTGCCATCAGCATTTGTGCCGCCTTTACCGCCTTTTGCCCCTGCATAGTAGTAACCATTTAAGGTTCCAGAGTACACTACCCAGGCAACGTTGCCGGCTGCACCACCGCCGCCACCGCCGCCACCGGGGCCACCGGTTCCGATGTTGCTGGCACCACCGCCGAAGCCACCGGCACCGCCGCCGCCGGATACACTATAGTTATAAGTCTCATCATCTATGCGGCCACGACCGCGACCGCCACCACTTCCTGGTAAGCCTGCATTGCCGCCCGTGGCATTTATCGTGATGGCGTCTGTCTTATAGAGAATTCCCATCGCATCAGCAGTTTCGCCATCGCCGCCATCGCCGCCATCGGATCCACTCTTTACTCCCCATCCAGGATACGCGGTGAGACTGTTATTCCATACACCGCCGCCATTGCCGCCGCGTGTGCCTATACCGGCACCAGCACCACCGCCGCCAGCGCCAGCGTAGCCACCGGCGCCAGTAGATGTCCATTCATTATACACGCCACCTGCGTCGCCGCCATTGCCGCCATTGCCGCCCGTGGCATTGACCGTGCCGCCGCCGATGAGGTAGAGCGTGTTGCCCGCCGTCAGTTCAATTCCGGCTCCGGCGCCCGTCTGTCCGTTAGCATTGGCTCCCGTGCTGGTAAGCGTCATGACAATGGGCACGTAGAGATACACCGTACCCTGGATGATCAGACCGCTGCCGCCAGTATTGCTGTTGGTGAAACTGAGGTTTGAATTGGCGTAATAGTACGTCGTGTTGCCGGTCGTGCCGAGCGTCTGCCCCGTGGTGGAGCCTTCACCGAGCAACGTCCAGTCAGCCTGAGCGGTATGCGTCTGCCAGCAGACAGCATCCCATTCGTTTTCAGGCTGGATGACGGTGGCGACAGTGGGCACCACGCAGTATTTGCCGTCGAAGAAGATGGCGTTCTCGTAGGCCTTCACCATACCGTAGTCATTCACCAAGTCGCCGATGTTGCCAGGGTCGCTGGTGGGAGTGCTGGCCTCCGTTCCCTGCGCTGTGCCGAGAGTCAGCGTGTAGTAGCAGCCCGTGATGGTGGCATCGGCATCGCGGCTGAAGGTCTTCGTATAGGTGTCGTCCGTGGTGGAGACGGTCAGCGTTGCGGGGACGAAGAGGCAGTTGCTGATGGTGGTGGTAGTGGCAGTGTACTCATAGCCAGTAATACCAGCGCAACGGGTGTTGCCGGCACCCGTCATCGAGCCGTCGAACACGCAGCCGCTGATGGTGAGGCTGCCGCCCTTCGTGCCGGCGACGAGGCCTGCCATGGCTGCGTCCTCACCAAAGTCGGTGGTCAGCGTCACGCTGCTTCGGAATAGATGTAGAAGAGAAGCCACCATATATGACCCAAAAATGATATGGCAAAGAATGCCGCAGCCCAACGTCGTAATCGCAACGGCGACGTTACACCATCCGTAAAAGCATTGCTCTTGCGCAAAAGCAAATAGAGACAGGCTATGAGAGACGCCATTGCAGCCCCACCATAAAGCATGATAAAAAAATCAAATCGGAATTTATGTTTCGTATGAACATAGATGCAAAATTTATTTGTGTTTTTTGACGATGCAAAATTATTAAAATATTTTTTAAACATTAAAGTTTTTTATTATTTTTGCACGTTGTAATTAAAATATGCAAGTATGAAGAAATTGATATTGGTTCGCCACGGCGAAAGTGAATGGAACAAGCTCAACCTCTTCACGGGTTGGACCAACGTTGATTTGTCGGAAAAAGGCATACAGGAAGCCATTGAAGCAGGTAAATCATTGAAAGACAACGGCTATAAGCCAGAGATTTGCTTCACATCATATCTGAAAAGAGCCGTCAAGACGCTCAACAACATTCTTGATGTGATGGATATGGACTGGCTTCCAGTGTACAAGACCTGGCGTTTGAACGAGAAGAGCTACGGTCAGCTGCAAGGTCTCAACAAGGTCGATATGGCCAAGAAATACGGTGAGGAGCAGGTCTTGAAATGGCGTCGTTGCTTCGACGTGCAGCCTCCGGCGTTGGCGATTGACGACCCCAAGAGCCCGCGTCAGGACCCGCGCTATGCCGAGCTTACCGACGAGCAGATCCCTCTGACGGAGTCGTTGAAAGACACCATAGCACGTCTGATGCCTTATTATAAAGAAGTGATACTCAAGGCTTTCGAGAATCACAACGAGGTGATGGTGGTGGCTCACGGCAACAGTCTCCGCGGCATAGTGAAGGAGCTGAAAGGCATGTCGGAAGACGAAATCATAAAATTCAACATCCCGACAGCAATACCTTATATCTTCGAGTTCGACGACAATATGAAGCTGCAAAAAGACTTCTTCCTTGGTGACCCTGAAGAGATTGCAAAGAAAATGCAGAGCGTAGCAAACCAAGGGAAGGCAAAATAAACGCTGATGTTCGTTGACATCCATACACATATTGACAATCAATCTGTTATAAGGATTGTTGACGACTTTTCTGAAAGAGTTTTAACGACTTGGGGAATACATCCCTGGGATATTAGCCATTTCGATCGGAGCGAAGCGGAATGGAGAAATCTTCTTTACAAAAAAGCTTTCAGTGATGAAGGATTTCTCGACTGCGCCTCGCTTCATTCCGTTCCGCTCGAAATGACAGCCGCAATCGGGGAAGTGGGCCTCGATAAAACTCATAAAGAAACATTTGAGAAACAGGTAGAGGTTTTTGAGGAAATGATAAGATTGTCAGAGAGTTACCGCAAGCCGATGATAATTCATTGCGTGAGAGCGTACTCCGAGATTATTGAAATCAGAAAGAAGACGAAGGCCTCGATGCCTTGGGTGATTCACGGGTTCAACAGCTCGGTGGAGACTATGCGGCAGCTGTTAAGACATGATATTTATATCTCGCTTGGTGAAGTGTTGTATCGTAATGAGAATCAAGCGGTTAAGATATTGAACAACATCCCGGCAGAACGGCTGTTTTTAGAAACTGACGTATCGGGAAGAGAAATCAGGGAAGTGTATGCGAAGGCAGCGAAATTGATGGGATGTGAGATAGAGTTTTTGTGCAACAAGATTTTTGAGAACTATGGAAGATTGGAAGCAGCGCACTAATATATTAATAGGTGACGAAGGCGTACAATGTCTTGCCAAGGCGCATGTCCTTGTGGTAGGTCTCGGCGGTGTGGGGGCATATGCAGCGGAACAACTGGCACGCGCGGGCATTGGCGAGATGACGATAGTGGACAGCGACACCGTGAGCGCGACCAACAAAAACCGTCAGCTTTTGGCGTTGGACAGCACCATGGGACGGTTCAAGACCGAGGTCATGGCGGAGAGGATACGCGACATCAACCCCGACATCAAGCTGCATGTGCTGACGCAATATCTTAAAGATCAATCGATTATAGACTTGATGGCGCAGAAGTTCGACTTCGTGGTCGATGCCATCGACACCCTGGCTCCGAAAGTGTTTCTACTTTATTACGCGGTGCAAAACCATCATAACATAGTGAGTTGCATGGGTGCCGGAGGGAAATACGACCCCACCAAAGTGGAGATATGCGACATCGCGAAGTCGTACAACTGCCGTTTAGCGTTCTACATCCGCAAACGCCTGCACCGCTTGGGTATCCGTGAAGGTATCACCGTCGTTTTCTCACCGGAGAAAGTGGCAGACGACGCCTTCATCGTAGAAGACGAGCAGCAACAAAACAAGATAGCCACTGTGGGGACAATATCATATATGCCTGCGGTTTTCGGCTGCTTCTGTGCCTCGCATGTCGTCAACCAACTACTAAAAACACAAAATCGTGTTTCTTCCTGACTTCAGTAGCGATATGGGCGATGTAATGCGTGCGTCTCGGGATGGTGTTAAGAATCTTTTGAGCCTCGTTATAATTGCCCATCTCACGGTATAACTCTATGATTTCCAAGATAGAAGATTCATATTCCTCATCATCGGGAGTGTAACGGCCTTTCACCAAGAGGAGCAACGCCTTCATATTGTCGATATATTCGTCATGAAGCTTGCGGAACATCATCCTGCCTCGTTTTTGTTTTTTACGGTTCTTCCTCCAGACGTTGAAACTCATTTTACCTGAAAAGAGATAACCTATGTGCATCTGATAGTTGTTACGCACCAAATCGTTATACGCCCACCACATCAGACGGCGGATGTAAAGCTCTTTATCTCTATCATTATCAATGACTTTAAGAAATTGCTTGTAATGTTCAACGAGAGCCAGACGTCCCTCCACGCTGTTGAAATTAGTGCCGAAGAAACGCCAGTTGTTCCAATTGTAGTAAGGCACATCAGGTTTCTCATAAGTCACGACAGGCTCCTGATAATTCTCAACCCAGAACCAATGACTGCAGGCGGGACATTGTACAATCTTCTGTGTCTCGGTTATGTAATTGTCGTTCAACGTCTTACCATCGGAATACAATATCGATTTATTAACCATCTCCGACTTCACGAGATGTCCCTCGAGCCACGAGTCGCAGCGCGGACATTGCATATAAAAAGTATCGTATTTTATCATAACGTTGATTTTTAATCACTTACGACCGAAGTCAGCAGGTATCTCACCCCAAATCTCGGTTCTCCACTTACGTATCGGCACTCTGAAGGTGTTGTCATGCAGCCATTTCTCGGCTCGACGTATCACCTCGAAGAGATACCTGTTCTTATCATTCTCAACGAGTTTCGTACGGCACAGTCCCAAACTCACCCATTTCTGACCGTTGACGGAATCAGAATAGATAGGATAGTTGAGTTTGTGTTTCTGTTGCCATGCGAGGCAGTGCACTATGGCGAGGAACTCCCCTATATTGTTGGTTCCGCCTTCAAACACTGGGCTTTTAAACAGCTCGGTGCCGGTATCGACGAACACGCCGCGATATTCCATCTTGCCGGGGTTCCCTGAGCAAGCCGCATCGACGGCGATGGCGATGGTGTCAGGCCGCGGGCTGCCTGCGGACAACGACTGCCAATTTTGTTGAGACGGGTTTTCATTCGTCTCCGCGGGGTCAGACTTAAACGCCGATTCGGCGGATTCTCTGGTGGGAAATCCTTTGTATCTCGCACCAGGGAACCCTTCGACCTGCTGACGGCACTCGTCCCAAGAGGCGAAGACGCCGACTCGCCGGCCGGACCAAACCGTGTAATACTTATTCTTCGACATATATAGCAGAGCGATGAATCGCGTCTTTACACTACATATATTATTGTTTGCGAGTTGCGATAAGCAGTTCGAGCATCTTGATTGCCGAGTCTGAAACGATAGTTCCGGGACCGAAGATGGCTGCTGCGCCTGCATCATACAGGAACTGATAGTCCTGATGAGGGATGACACCGCCCACCACCACCATGATATCCGGACGACCGAGCCTCTCTAACTCCTTGATAATCTGAGGTACGAGAGTCTTGTGACCTGCCGCTAACGACGACACACCGACCACATGGACATCATTCTCCACTGCCTGACGAGCTGCCTCAGCAGGAGTCTGGAACAA
Organism: uncultured Bacteroidales bacterium; assembly: GCA_937906455.1. Lineage (GTDB taxonomy): Bacteria > Bacteroidota > Bacteroidia > Bacteroidales > F082 > Limimorpha. The sequence continues at coordinate 15,138 of CALCYT010000051.1, forward strand.
CGGACCCATATCGACGTCGAAACCTATGTCGGCGTAGCCTGTCGCCACCACTTTGGCACCACGGTCGTGACCATCCTGACCCATCTTCGCAATCATGATACGAGGACGGCGACCTTCGAGTTTTTCAAACTCATCAGCCATAGCCTGTGCTTTCGCGAATTTGTCATTACCTTTTGCTTCCATAGAATAAACTCCTGATATTGAACGAATTACAGCTTTATAACGACCCACGACCTTCTCGCATGCCATTGAAATCTCACCGAGTGTCGCGCGGCATTTCGCGGCTTCTATCGCGAGAGCGAGCAGATTTCCCTTACCTGTCTTCACCGACTCGGTGATTGCGTCGAGGCAACGCTGCACGTCGGCCTCATTACGGTTGGCACGGAGCTCTTTCAAGCGTTTGATTTGTGACTCGCGCACTGCTGTGTTGTCAACTTCAAGAGTATCAATGCTATCCTCATGCTCAAGGCGATATTTGTTGATACCGACGATGGTCTCAGTGCCAGAGTCGATCTTAGCCTGTTTGCGGGCTGCCGCCTCTTCGATACGCATCTTCGGAAGACCTGTCTCGATAGCCTTTGCCATACCGCCCATCTCCTCGATCTCCATGATGTGAGCCCAGGCGCGCTCGGCAATCTCTTTGGTGAGTGATTCAACATAATATGAACCTGCCCATGGGTCAACCACACGGCACACGTTGGTCTCTTCCTGGATGTAAATCTGAGTGTTACGAGCGATACGAGCCGAGAAGTCGGTAGGCAGTGCGATGGCCTCGTCCAAAGCGTTGGTGTGCAACGACTGTGTGTGGCCGAGAGCTGCACCCATAGCTTCGATGCATGTACGAGCCACGTTGTTGAACGGGTCCTGCTCGGTGAGCGACCATCCTGAAGTCTGGGTATGTGTGCGAAGTGCCAATGATTTCTCGCTCTTCGGGTTGAAGGTCTTCACAATCTTAGCCCACAGCATACGTGCGGCGCGCATCTTGGCAATCTCCATGAAATGGTTCATTCCAGAGCACCAGAAGAACGAGAGACGTGGTGCAAAGGCATCGATGTCGAGACCTGACTTCACGCCTGTGCGGAGGTAATCCCAGCCATCGGCGAGAGTGTAAGCGAGCTCGATGTCGCATGTGGCGCCTGCCTCCTGCATGTGGTAGCCAGAGATTGAGATGCTGTTGAACTTCGGCATGTTCTGTGAAGTGAACGCGAAGATATCAGCGATGATACGCATCGAGAACTCAGGTGGGTAGATATAGGTGTTACGCACCATGAACTCTTTCAAGATGTCATTTTGGATGGTACCCTGCAGCTCCTCATATTTTGCACCTTGTTCAAGAGCGGCGACGATATAGAATGCTAAAATCGGCAACACAGCACCGTTCATTGTCATGGAGACTGACATCTTATTCAAAGGAATCTGGTCGAAGAGGACCTTCATATCCTCGACGGAGCAGATTGACACGCCAGCCTTACCGACATCACCCATAACGCGTTCATGGTCAGCGTCATAACCACGGTGTGTGGCAAGGTCAAATGCCACTGACAGACCTTTCTGACCAGCAGCGATGTTACGGCGGTAGAATGCGTTTGACTCCTCAGCTGTCGAGAAACCGGCATACTGACGGACGGTCCAAGGACGCATCACATACATAGTGGAATAAGGTCCGCGGAGATACGGGGCGATACCTGCAGCATAGTTGAGGTGCTCCATATTCTCAAGGTCTTCAGCCGTATAAGCCGGCTTCACATTGATATGCTCAACAGTTTCCCAGTCAGGCTTGTAATCAGCTTTGATTTGTGACTTAGGTATAGCGTTGATGTTAATATTTTTGAAATCTGGTTTCATTGCTTACTCCTTTCTTACTTTGTTATACCTAATTTTTTCTGGAAACTCTGTAATGTGTCAAGAACGTTGCTCTTCACGTGGATGAAGTATTCGAGACCTGCTTCTTTGAGGATGTCGGCGGTACCTTCGGGGTTGCCGGCAAGCACCACGATGGTCTCGTTTTTCAACTCTTCGTAAATTTTGAGGGCGTTACCTTCGCCGTATTCCTCGTCGGACGAGCAGATGACCAAAATTTCAGGCTTCACCTGACGTGCTGCGGCTATGCCTTCTTCAAGGGTCTTGAAGCCGGGGTTATCGACCACTTCGAAGCCTGCACAAGCGAAGAAGTTCGATGCGAAGTTGGCGCGGGCTTTACGCATGGCGAGGTTACCGTATGTGAACATCCATGCTGTCGGGCGTTTGTGGTCTTTGGCATAGACGTCGGTGGCATAGCGCATCGTCTCGAACTGTTGTGCCACGCGGAAGGTGTCGATGGTCTCGACCTCGGCGTTGGCGTCGCGTTTGCAGCTCGCCTTGAACACCCACTCAGCCGGGTCGAACTTCATTGTCTCGGTGAAATTAGGGAACTGGTTGGTTCCGAGGATGGTCTCGCGGCGTGTGGCGACGTTGCTGAAACGCTTGGCGGCGCTTTCCTTCACGATATTTTGGATTGTGCCCTTGCGCACTGCGGCGAGGTAGCCGCCTTCGTCCTGAATGGAGAGGAAGACGTTCCATGCCGCGGTGGCGATGGATTCTGTGAGATTTTCAATGTAATAGGAGCCTGCTGCCGGGTCAGCGACTTTGTCGAAATGCGACTCTTCCTTGAGGATGAGCTGCTGGTTGCGTGCGATACGGCCGGCAAACTCGGTGGCCTCTTCAAAGGTGGCGTCAAACGGGGTGACCGAGAACGAATCGACACCGCCGAGTATTGCCGACATAGTGCCTGTAGTGGTACGAAGCATATTGACGTACGGGTCGTACAAGCTCATGTTTATCAACGCGTTGAAGGCGTGGATACGGATTTTTGCGTTCTCCTCCTTAGCGCCGTAAGCCTTAAGGATTTCAGCCCAAAGCATACGATAGGCGCGCATCTTTGCCATCTCCATGAAGTAGGTCTGACCGACGGCGATGTTGAAGCGCATCTTAGGGGCTATCTCATCGATGGTGAGGCCTTTGGCGAGAAGCTGTTCGATGTATTCAACACCCACCGCGAGGGCTATGCCCATTTCCTGCGAGATGGTGGCGCCGGCGTTGGTGAACACATGAGCGTTGACTCCGATGGTCTGAACGCCCGGTATCTCAGCCTTTGTGAGGATGGCAGCTAACTCCATGTCGGTGTTTTCTGTGATGAACCACGTGCCGCGGCGGATGTAGCGTGTCAGCGGGTCGTAGTTGAGCGAGCCGTGTATGCCCGGAATCTTCGACATCATCTCAAGGAGAGGGAGATGATACTTGTTATTATAAAAGGTGATTTCCACCGCTTCGGCGACTATGCCGTTGAGGAGGCCTGAAATCTCGACAGCGTCGTAGGCTTTGTCATATTCGAGGCGGAACGACAGGGCGTTGGCGCCGCGGTTGAGGGCGTCGAGGGCTTTTTTATTCGCCTCATGGTAGTCGTTCACCACTATGTCCTCGCATACGAGCCATTCGTTACCTTCTTTTTTCGTGCCGCGGATGTAAGGGTATTCGCCCGGCTTGGTGTCGAGCCAGGGGATGTCCTTGAGGTTCTCGGCGCGATAATACGGTCTCACCTGGAAACCTTCGGCTGTTTTCCAGACAAGTTTCTTGTTGTAATCGGCTCCTTTGAGGTCTTTTTCGATGACAGCTTCCCATTGTTCGGTGGTCACCGGAGGAAATTCCTCAAATAGTTTTTTCTGGTTACTCATGATATTTTAAATTTTCGAAAATTTTTTGCAAAGTTACGAATATTTTTTGTTCTCGTGGAAATTTTTACATATTATTTTCACGCGGAAAAAACTTATTTTCACGCGGAAAAAACAGAAACAGTGGAAATGTTTATCCTAACCGTGTCATTTCGACTGAAGCGGAATGCAATGGAGCGAAATGGAGAAAACCTCTTTTAACGTGAACAATATGAAAAAGTTAATAAATCCCCTCATACTCAATGATTTACAGCAACATAATCTGGTTACAGAGATTCAATGAATCTAATCTTTACGGTTTTTGAAATTGAAACGCTGATAATCATAATGTTAAAAACAATTGTTAAAATTTATTAACATTTCAGAGGTGCTGAATCTATTACCGATGCAATTGATTATCAATTTATTAGCCTTTAATTTTAAACTTAGTCGTTTTTCATACGACTAATTGAAATGAGTGGTTGTAATTTTGCAGCGAGATTTTTATTGGGCGGCATTAAGGGCTTTAATGGCATTAAAGGCGTTAATGGCATTAATGGCTTTAATGGCCTTAAGGGTGCCGATTAGGGTGGTTAAGGGAAAGAAAATTTTGAGAAACAAAATTATCATGGCAAAGGAAAACAACACAAACATTGGTAGTTACAAAAATTTGATAGTTTATAAGAAGACTGTTTTAATTTACGGTATAACATACTATTTTTGCAATAAATATCTTGATAGAAAAGACAGGACCATCGACCAAATGATTCAAGCTGCCAGAAGTGGAAAACAAAACATCGTTGAAGGATGCTCTGCTGGCAAAAAATCTTTAAGAAGTAAAGCTTTTTTAGTCAATGTAGCAAAATCCAGTTTAAAGGAATTGCTTGAAGATTACGAAGATTATTTACGAGTTTGTAATTATCGGCAATGGGAGGACAAGTCAGTTGAAAAGATTAAAATAAGAGAGCTTGCAAGTGATTCGGAAAATGACAAACAGATTATGGATATTGTGAAAAACCGTTCTCCGGATGTGATTGCAAATATTGCGATAGTGATTATAAACCAGGCAGATTATCTTCTTTACAAATTCATGCAGAAGATTGAAAAAGACAACTGAACAGGCCGGCTTTAACGCCCTTAAGGGTGCCGATTAGGGTGGTTAAGGCAAAGAAAATTTTGGAAAAATTTTCTTCACTCCTATTAATAAAAATCCTATCTTTGTGATTTGGACTATTTATCTGGCACTTTTTTATAAAACATTGAATATCAAAAAATTAGAATAATTAACAACAAAAAATCAAGTACAATGAAAAGAAAATTTACATTTTTGATCGCAGCGCTCGCGCTGCTGGCCTGCATGACACCAAGCTTGGTGGGATGGGGGCAAAGTACTGCAGTTTTGCCTAACACTCAGGCATTGACAACTGCGTTTGCAAATGTTGGTGAAGATGAAAACATTCAAATCAAGACATCATCTGCTAACACTTACACTAATCCATTAAGATTTTATGTGAATGTTACAGCCACTATTCAAGCACTGGATGGGTATAAAATTCTAAGTGTTACCTACGAAGCATCTTCAACTGGTAACTATGTTACATATGCTCAAAATGCTACTGTAACGCCTAATGTTAGTCCTACAGTTTCTGGAAAGAATGTAACTTGGGATTACTCGTCAAGTGAAACTGATGTAACAGAGTATAAATTTACACCTTCTACTCAAACAAGATGCAATAGTATTAGTGTTGTATATACATCAATCGGAGGTGCCTCCCCCACCGTCGCCACTCCCACTTTCAGCCCTGCCGCCGGCACTTACACGGAAGCGCAAGAAGTGACCATCAACTGCGAAACAGAGAACTCCACTGTTTATTACACCACGGATGGCAGCACCCCAACCAATGAAAGCACCGAATACACTGCGGCTATCACTGTGGAGGAAACCACAACAATCAAAGCTATCGCGTACGTTGACGAAGAATCAAGCAATGTTGCGACAGCTACCTACACGATTGTAACTATTTCTAACATCTCAGACGTTACAACCTCGGGCGACGCTTATATTGTTCAAGGTACAGTTGTAGCCAAAAGTGCCAGGGGTTTTGTGATGGGTGACGGTACTGGATACGTCTATTTCTATAATGGTTATACCGCTCCATCCGTTTCGGTTAATGATAAGGTTATTGTTTCAGGAACAACAGCTACTTATGGTCATGTGATTCAATTTACTTCTGCTGCAACAATCACTGCAACCGAGACATCTAATTACAATGGAACACCAGAGGCAACGGTGATTACCTCTATTCCTGATTATACTTCCGGATTGCATATTAGTGATTATTTCCAATTTGAAGGAACACTAACAATATCTTCTGGCTATTACTACATCTCGTGTGGAGAATCAAACATTAATATATCTTATCCTTCAAGCGAACAAACAACGGCAATGACTGCTTTGTCAGGTAAAACAGTACGCGCCAAAGGCTATTTCGCTGGTATCAATAGCAGCAACTATTTCAGTGTGGTATTGGAAAGCATTGAGGAAGTCACCAACCCCACCATCAGCATCAACCCCGAAACTGCCGACCAGTTCACATACATATACGGAGAAGGCCCGTCGGATGATCAAATGTTTGAAATCACGGGAACCAACCTTACTTCTGATGACATTGTGGCTACTATCACCACTGGCGAAGACTACTTTGAAATCACTGACGATGAGACCTATTCAAGCACAGTTACGGTTAATAACAGTGCTATTATTTCAGTCCGCATGAAAGCCGGCTTGGAGTTAGGTAACAACTATGCCGGTGTGCTTACGCTGACCAATGAAGGCGCTGAAAGCATCACCGTCAGTTTGTCGGGTTCTGTCACCGGACAGACATATAACATCGTTTTAGATGATGCAGTTGTCGGTGGCACCATAGAAGCTGACAAAACCGCGGCCGAAGAAGGCGAGACCATAACCTTGACTGCTACACCAGACGCGGCATACAACTTCGGCGCATGGAGCGTTGAAGACGAAGATGAGACTCCTATTGAGGTGACAGGCAATCCTGGAACATTCACCATGCCTGCAAAAGACGTGCTGGTTTCAGCCACCTTCACCGCGAAACCGACTTACGCCGTCACATGCGTCGCTACACCGGATGCAGCCGGCGCCATTGAAGCCGACCCAACGGAGGCATACGAAGGACAAACCGTTACATTGTCATACGTTGCAGAAACAGGCTACAGCCTCTCGTCAATTGTCATTACAAAGACTGAAGACGGCAGTGCTACTGACATCACTCCGGTGGCAAGCGGCGATGACTACACTTTCACTATGCCGGGATATGCTGTGACAGTGACGGCTACGTTTGTTTCCAATTCATTTGAGGGAACGTTCATTAAAGTGACTAGTACAGATGATCTTGAAAATGGTGGTTTTTATGTTTTGTACAATACAAAAGCAATGAACTCCACTATTTCAAGCGGTAAGATGGGAGCAACTGCTGTAAACGTTAATAATGACATCATAACCAATCCGGATTTATCCATTGTTTGGAAACTTGTCAAAAACGATGACTATTGGGATTTGTACAGTGAAAAAGAAGCCAAATATTGTTATATTTCTTCAACCAGTAGTAATACAGCCTTCGTGATGGCTCTCAGTTCTTTCTATCACTACAATATTTCGACATACGAAGATGGTGGTTTCAAATTCCAAACGACAGCCACAAGTGGAAGAGGTATTTACTATACTTCTGCAAATGATGATTTTCGCACTTATGCTGACAGCAATAAGCCCGAAGTCTATCTTTACAAATACACCATCCTAACCGAGCGCACCATCACCTTCGACGGCAACGGCGGAACATACAACGATGAAACGACTTATACCCAAACGGTGTATGACGGAATAGCCGCCAACCTCGATGCCAACAAGTTCACCAAGGAAAACGTCGCTTTCGCAGGATGGAACACTGAAAGCGATGGCACCGGAACCGCGTATGCCGACGGCGCCGAGATTACTGTTACAGACGCAGACCTTACGCTTTATGCACAATGGTCAACGCCTTACATTGCCACGGTTGACAATGCCATCGTTGGCGGAACGGTTTTGGTTAACGGTGAGGATATCATTGAAGTGGCGGAAGGCACAGCAATGACACTGACATACACGGCAAACCCGGGTTACACTTTCGGCGAATGGAACGTCTATAAAGATGGTGATGCGACAACCACCGTTGAAGTCACAGATAACACATTCACTATGCCTGCCTACGATGTGATTGTTTCGGCAACATTTGTCGAAGTCACCACCTATACCTTGGTTACAGATGCAAGTCAGATAGTTGCAGGCAAACATTATGTCATTGCAAGCGGAACAACAGGCTCCGTCAAGGCAATGGCCGGACAAAACAGCAATAACAGAAGTTCTATTGAAGTTTCTGTCACAAATAATACCATTGAGGAAACAGAAGGTCTGTACGAATTTGTAATCACAGGACCATTCACATTCAACGGGAATGATTGTTACACTATTTATGACAAAAACGAATTGTCAACAGGTTATCTGTATGCAGCTCATAGTAGCAGCAATTATTTAAGGACAGAGAGCACATTGGATGCCAATGGCAAATGGACTATTGCAGTTGATGCCAACGGAGTCGCCACCATCAAAGCTCAAGGTAATAACACTCATAATTGGATGCGCAATAATGGGAATCTGTTCTCATGCTATGCATCAGGTCAAAACAACATTTATCTCTTTGTGAAAGTCAACGACAACGACCTCGAATACTATGGTGGTGAGATTGTTTACAATGAGAATTCACTTCCTGATGGTCAGACGATAACTGTCGGCTCAGGCTCTGTGATGACATTCTCCAGCAGCGAATTCACTAACGACAATCCTGCCAACCTAATCATCGAAGATGGTGGCCAAGTCATCGTTAACAACACAGGGGTGCAGGCCACATACAAGAAATCGGTGGCACACGGCACCGCCAAAGATGCTGACAACTGGTATATCATCTCATCACCGGTTAACAACATCGCAAGCGCCGACGTCACCAACCTTATCCAAGCATCAGCCGATGACTACGATTATTATTATTATGACGAGCCGACGAGTACATGGAAGAACCATAAAGCTAACGCCATCACCAATATGATCAACGGAAGAGGTTATCTGTATTGGAACAATGCCGGAGCGGAGCTGTCATTCTCCGGCGAGCTTAACGGCACTACGGTGGATGTCGGGCTTACCAAGACCGGCGACGGTGACCTCGCGGGTATCAACCTCATAGGCAACCCGTTCTCACATAATATATACAAAGGTACAGGTGCCGCCATCAATGACGCCAAACTCGCGGAAGGCTACTATACGATGGACAACGCCTCCACATGGACGGCAAAACTCGGCTACGACACACCAATAAAACCGGGTCAGGGCTTACTTGTCCAAGCATCAGAAGACTTCACATTGTCAATAACCAACACTGCGGAAGCAGCCACTGCCGAAAAGGCAAGCCGCGGCTTCGTTGAATTCATCGTCGCCAACGGCAATTATGAGGATATGGCTTACGCCATCTTCAACAAAGGCATCGGACTCAACAAAATCAATCATCTCGATGCAAACGCGCCTATGCTTTACATCAATCAGAACAGTCAGGACTACGCCATCGCCATAATGAGCGACGACACCGAGATGTTCGACCTCAACTTCAAAGCCATGACAATGGGAAAATACACGTTGAGCTTCAAGGCCGAAGGCAAATACGATTACATCCATGTCATCGACCGCCTCACAGGTGCCGACATCGACATGCTCCTCGATGGTGAGTACAGCTTCATCGCAAGTCCAAGCGACTCTGAGAACCGCTTCGTCGTGAGATTCAGCGAAAACGCCAACATCAACACCACCGACG
>CALCYT010000052.1 GCA_937906455.1 uncultured Bacteroidales bacterium
AAAAAAAGAAACGTTTATTGAAACGTCTCTTTTATCTTGCGGTACTAACAGCTAATGGCTAATAGCTAACGGCTAACGGCTAATAGCCTTCACCTGCATCCTAATCCTGCTCGCCACCACGTCTATCGCCACTTGGTTGCTGCCTCCCTGCGGTATGATGATGTCGGCCAAGCGTTTTGTAGGCTCTATGAACTGGTTGTGCATAGGTTTCACAAATGTCTCATAATGGCGGAGGACGTCGGCCACTGTCCTGCCGCGTTCCTCGATGTCGCGTCGGATGATGCGCATCAGCCTGTCGTCACCGTCGGTATCTACGAAAATCTTGATATCCAAGCGTTTCACAAGCTCCGGACAAGTCATGATGAGGATGCCTTCCACTATCACCACCTCTGTAGGTTTCACGGGTATGACTTCCTGCGAGCGGGCGCATGTCACGTAAGTGTAGATAGGCATCGGGATGGTCTTGCCTTCCCTCAACATGTCGAGATGCTTCACCAACAGCTCCCATTCGATGGCGTCGGGATGGTCGAAGTTGATCTCTTTCTTTGCCTCAGGCGAGAGGTTGCCGTTGTCCCAATAATATGCGTCCTGCGATACTACAGAGATGGAGTCTTCGGGGAGCGCCTCCATCAGTTTCTTTACCACTGTTGTCTTGCCGGAACCCGAACCGCCGGCGATACCGATTAATAACATTTTTTTTAGAAGTTGGGAGACAGAAGACAGAAGTCAGAATGGGGAGCCAAAGTTCCGTCTTCCGGCTCCTGTCTTCTAAAAAAATCAAATTCCAATAAAACTCATAAGAATACCTGCCGCCACTGCCGAGCCTATGACGCCGGCTACGTTTGGTGCCATGGCGTGCATGAGGAGGTGGTTCGACGGATCGTATTTCTGACCTTCGACTTCGGAGACACGTGCTGCGTCGGGCACTGCCGACACGCCTGCGTTGCCGATGAGAGGGTTAATCTTGTTGCCTTCCTTGCAGAAGAGGTTCATCAGCTTGGCACCGCACACTCCGCCGAATGTCGCTACGGCGAATGAACATGCGCCTAATCCGAAGATGATAAGGGAATCGACTGTCAGGAACACGTCAGCCTGTGTCGAGGCACCGACGGTGAGACCTAACAAGATGGTCACGATGTCAATGAGCGGGTTGGCTGCAGTGTTGGCTAAACGTTTCGTGACACCGCTCTCTTTCAACAGGTTACCGAAGAACAGCATGCCAAGCAACGGCAATGCCGACGGGCTGATGAAAGTGGTGAGCAACAAGCCGACGATAGGGAAGATGACTTTCTCTGTCTTGCCGACCATGCGAGGCTCTCTCATCTTGATGAGACGTTCCTCCTTGGTGGTGAGCAGGCGCATGATAGGCGGCTGGATGACAGGCACCAGAGCCATGTAGGAATATGCCGCGATAGCGATTGCACCGAGGAGGTGTGGCGCCATCTTTGTGGAGATGAAGATAGCTGTAGGACCGTCGGCGCCGCCGATGATGCCGATAGCGGCAGCCTCATGCGGGTCGAAACCCAAGGCGCGCGCGCCGATGAAGGTGATGAACACGCCGAGCTGGGCGGCGGCGCCCAAAATCATCAGACGTGGCTGCGAAATCAGCGACGAGAAGTCGGTCATAGCACCAATGCCCAAGAAAATCAATGGAGGATAAATGCCTTGACGGACACCGAAATACAGATAGTTCAACACCGAGCCTTTCTGATAGATGCCTGTCTGTATGTTCATGTTGAACACCTGCTGGATGAGGCTGTCGAAAAACTTGGCTGTGTTAGGTGCTGTCGGGTCCATGCCGGCTGGCAGGAACGCCTGCAGCTGCTCAGGACTCATGCTGTGGAAGTGCTCCAATGCCTGCGTGCAGTTCATGGTGTCTTGTCCGGCGAAGAGTCCCACAAAGAACTTCTGCGCCTCAGTGAGGTCAAACCCTAAGTTGCCTTGAATCTCAAGCTTCGATAGGGCGGCCAGAGCACCTTGCAGGTCGTAGGTGTAAGAGTCCTGAATGAACGGGATGTTTCCCACTATGATACCCACTCCGATAGGGATAAGCAGCATAGGCTCGAAGTCGAACTTGACAGCGAGGAAGATAAACACGAAGGCTACCAGAATCATGATGAGGTTGCCTCGTGTGCAGTTTCTGAAGCCGGTGAAGTCCCAGAATGATGACATGCCGTTGCCGATGGCTTCTCCCGCCGAGATGGTCTCCTCGGCCTGTGGAGCCGCCACGAGCTCTGTCGCCGTCTCTTGCGACGCCCCGAACACGTGTTCGGCCATCGCCGGACTTGACGTCATGATGCCGTGCAGGACGAGCAACATGGCTATCAGCGCGAAGATGAGCAGAGCTTTCTTTTTGACGTTGAATCTCTTCTTCATAATCAGCCAATTACAAATAAAACAGCGCCTTGCAGAATGTTGTCGCCCACTCTGACTTTTATTTCCTTTATTGTTCCGTCAACTTCGGCGAGGAAGTTGTTTTCCATCTTCATGGCCTCGTACATCATGAGCTTGTCGCCGCGTTTCACCACGTCGCCCACGTTGACGAATATCTGCATGACGGTGCCGGGAAGCGGTGCCAATGACTTGTATCCGTCGGCAGGTGTCGTCGTCTGTGCTGTCTCTTGTTTTGGAGCCGCCGCAGGTTTCGCCGCAGGGCGTTTTGGCGCGACGAAGGCCGGGATGTCTTCCTCTTCACGCTGCACTTTGACATTATATTGAGTACCATCGACGACCACTTCGGCGTTTTCGCCTTCGTAGCTCTTCACCTCGACCTCGTACTCTTTCCCGTTGACTGTGAATTTAAATTTCTTCATCTTTTAATAATTTCTTCTGTTTAAACCATTTAATCCGTAAATCTTCGAGCTCCATGGGGAGTAACGGCGTTCGATTCTCTTGATGGTCACTAAGCCCGACTCTTCGTCGTGTACGTCTCTCGACAACGCCAAAGCGAGCCCGATGACCACCGCAAGCTCGTCGTCAACCTTCCAGCCCGCTGCTGTTGAAGTCTTTGGAGCCTTGTCATTTTCTTTCTCCTTCCTGACTTTCTTGAAATCATAATTTATGAGTTTCGAGAATCCGGTGAAGATGAGAAAAAGAATTATCAAAGCTAAAATCACGATGAGGAAGCCGCCGATGGTGACGACCCAGTCGTGAGTCATGATAGGCTCTCTGACAGCTGATAACATTATTGATAACATCTTCATATTCAATCGAATTTTAAATCTCTAAATCTTAAATTTTTGAATCAAAATTACAATGGAATATTGCAATGTTTCTTAGGCGGGTTGACGTCTTTTTTCGTCTCAAGTGCCTGCAGTGCCCTGATGACGCGGAAACGTGTGTTGCGTGGTTCGATGACGTCGTCGATGTAACCGTATTTCGCCGCGTCGTAAGGGTTGGCGAACTTGTCGCGGTATTCTTGTTCTTTCTTGGCGATGAACTCTGCGCGTTCCTCAGGGTTCTCTATGGCTGAGATCTCCTTGCCGTTGAGGATTTCCACTGCGCCCGATGGTCCCATGACGGCGATTTCTGCCGTTGGCCAAGCGTAGTTGATGTCAGCGCGCAGCTGTTTGCATCCCATGACGAGGTGTGAGCCACCGTATGACTTGCGTATCGTGACGGTGACTTTCGGCACTGTGGCTTCGCCGTAGGCGAACAGCATCTTGGCGCCGTGGGTGATGACGCCGCCGTATTCCTGCACCGTGCCGGGCAAGAATCCCGGGACATCGACTAAGGTCACAATCGGGATGTTGAAGGCGTCGCAGAAACGCACGAAACGAGCACCCTTACGTGATGAGTTGATGTCGAGCACACCGGCGAGGAATGCCGGGTTGTTGGCGACGACGCCGACAGGCTTGCCGTCGAAACGGGCGAATCCTACGATGAGGTTCTTCGCGAAGTCCTTAGCCACTTCAAGGAACTCGCCGTTATCGACGATGGCGTGGATGATCTGCTGCATGTCGTATGGCTTGTTCGGGTTGTCGGGGATGATGGCGTTGAGGAAGTCTTCCTTACGGTCGATAGGGTCGTTGCATTCGATGCGAGGAGCCTCTTCGAGGTTGTTCTGCGGAAGGTAGGAGACGAGGTCGCGGATGAGCTGCAGCCCTTCCTCCTCTGTGGCTGCCATGAACTGGCTCACGCCTGACTTCTGGTTATGCACCAAGGCGCCGCCGAGCTGGTCGGTGTTCACGTCTTCACCCGTGACGGTCTTCACTACTTTCGGACCTGTGAGGAACATATAGCTGTTCTGCTCTGTCATGAGGATGAAGTCAGTGAGTGCCGGTGAATACACCGCGCCGCCGGCGCAGGGACCGAAGATGGCGCTGATTTGCGGTACCACGCCCGACGCGTTGATGTTGCGCTGGAAAATCTCAGCGAAACCTGCCAGTGAGCGAGAGCCTTCCTGGATGCGCGCTCCACCGGAGTCGTTGATGCCGATGATAGGAGCTCCGACCTTCATGGCCTGGTCCATCACCTTGCAGATTTTCTTCGACATGGTCTCTGAAAGAGAGCCGCCAAGCACCGTGAAGTCTTGTGAATAGACATAGACGAGACGCCCGTCGATGGTGCCGTAGCCTGTCACCACACCGTCGCCGAGATACACTTGCTTCTCTAAACCGAAGTCGGTGGTGCGATGGGTGAGGAACATGTCGAATTCCTCGAAACTGCCTTCGTCGAGCAACATGGCGATGCGCTCACGGGCAGTGTACTTCCCTTTTTCATGTTGTGACGCGATGCGCTTCTCACCGCCGCCTTGACGTGCGAGGGCGCGTTTGTCCAACAGTTCCTGAATTTTCTGTTCGATTAACATTTCTTATGATTTTTATTATTTGTTTTTGTTTTCGCATAACTCGGTCAAAACCCCGAAAGTCGATTTCGGATGCAGGAAGGCGATGCTCAAGCCCTCAGCTCCCGGACGTGGCGCCTCGTCGATGAGGCGTATGCCGGCTTCCTTGGCCTCGGCCAACTGACTCTCAATGCCTTCCACGCAAAATGCGATGTGGTGCATGCCGCCCTTGCCGTTGTTCTTCTCGATGAAAGCCGCAATGGTGCTGTCCGGCGATGTCGGCTCTAAAAGCTCTATCTTGACCTCTCCGATCTTCAGGAAAGCAGTCTTCACTTTCTGGTCTTTGACCTCTTCAATGGCATAGCATTTTGTTCCGAGCAATTTCTCGAAAAATGGAATCGACTCGTCTAAACTCTTGACGGCAATCCCAATGTGTTCAATATGACTTGGATTCATAATGTGATAATAACGTTATTAATAAATAAAAATAAACTCGAATTCGAGTGCAAAATTACACAAAAAATCTTAATGCTTAACTAATTTTTGTGTAGAAATGATATTTTTATTTTTATCGAGAAGATTCACATAATAAACACCTGTCGGAAAAGCCTCGACGGAGATTGTCGTCTCATCGTGTTTCATAGGGAAAGTGCTGACGGTTTGCCCTAAACTGTTGACGATAATCACCTCTGAATTAAGGTCTTGTGCCGTAATCTTCACTATGTCGCCGGCGGGATTCGGGACGATGGTAATCTTTTGGGAATTGATATTGTTCTCGTCCAAGCCGAGATGCGTTTTGTCAATCGACGCGAGAGTGTAGTCGCCCGACGGCAAATCGTCTGTCGTGATTATCCCGACTTGCCATGAGCCTTCTATGTTGTAATGTATTGTGTGCCAAGGTGTTGTGATGTTTTCGCGATATAATAGCACCACCGAGTCGTTTTCGCTTTGAATGATGCTTGCGTCGTTGACTCTCGAATAAGTGAACACCCCGTAGATGGAGGCCGTGCCTTTGTCGTCACGGAAAACGCTCCAGTATTTGTCGCCGTGATATGTCATCTCCCAGCTGTTGTTCAACGGATGGTCAGGCCCGACAAGATGATTCTCAATGCGCAGGAATGTCGAATCGGTGATTGCCGTGGTGTGTGCCTCTATGTTCAAGCCGTTTGACTTTCCTGTCGTTTTTATGACGAAGTTTCTGTCGATACGTGCATCCAGACATTTGTCGTAATAGTCGCAGAACACTGCAATCGGCTCAAAGCCAATGGTTTTGGTTGTATGGCCGTTACGTCCGTCCCAGTGTATGGTGTCGGTCACGATGTTCCAATTCTCATCCATGAAGGCAAGCTCAAGGATCACGCCGTCGCCAATATGGTCGCTGTGACGGTGGCTTTGGCCGGTATAGACGTCAACATCGAAGTCGCTGCCGTTTGGCGTGGTGTTGAATGATTTCACCATGTAGTGCGGCTCTCCGCAGGTGAAGACGTAGGTGTCGAAGAAGCCCGTCATGTCGATGCCGGTGCATTCTGTGATGGCGTCGCGCAAATCCTCTGAAGTGACGGCTTGGTAAGCGAATTTGTTGAGATAATGGTGCATCGCCTCGTTGAAAAGCTCCTCGCCGAGGTAGTTCCTCAGCGTGTGTACTATGGTGGCACCCTTTTTATAGACGGTGTTGCCGTATGTGAGGTCAAGCGGCACATCGTTGAGAGCGAGCCAGCCTTCCTGCTTGTCATAAGTTCTTAACACGGATTCCATCAAAGAATTCATTTCTGACAGATAGGCATCCTCTCCGTAAATCGCCTCCAAATAGCTCGTGCCGCAAAACTGTGCGAAGCCCTCGTTGAGCCACATCTCCTCGGCGCGGGCGCAGGTTATCTTGTTTCCGAACCACATGTGCGACATCTCATGCGCCACATAGCTCTCCTGATTAGTGTTTCCCGTCAGCACGCCGCTGGTGATGCCTATGTTGTCAACGTGTTCCATGCAGCCCACGCTGGTGATGGAGTAGCCTATCCTGTTGAACGGATATGGGCCGAAGCAGTTCTCAAAATAGCTTGCGATGTCTTTCACATGTACGAAAGTGCCTTCCACTTTGTCTATCTGGCTCGGCTTCACATACACATTAATCGGGATGTCGGCCTCTATGCCGTTGTAGGTGTCGCTCCATTCCACGTAGTTGCCTGCCACGAAAGAGATGTGATATGTCGCAATCTGTTGTGTCACAGCGTAATGCACCGTCTTGGTGCCGTCGCCGTTGTCGGTGGTGCTTATGAGGTTGCCGCCGCATACGGCGGTCAGTTCTGTCGGGACGGTGACGAAAACGTCGTATGTCGCCTTGTCGGTGAAGTTATCGACGCAAGGAAACCACGCTTTGCCGAGGTTGTGCGGTATCGACTCGAATCCGACACCCATATTGCAGACGTAGCCGCCGCTCCACATGATGCCGCCCCAGCTCTCGTTAAAGGTGTTGCCGCCGTATGTTATTGTGAATGAAGCTGTTGCATTTGCCGCCAAAGCAGATGCCAAGTTTATCGTCAGCACATCGCCGTTTTGCGAGAATCCGCTGACGTTGGCGTCACTTGAGGTGACATCGCTCACAATCAATGATTTCAGTTCCAACTCGATGGAGTTTGAGGCTGTTTTTGCCGTCAGTGTGACTGTTGTCTGAGCCTGCAGTGTGTGGTTGGTGAAGTCGAGATTGTTGAGATGGATCTCATAATGGGTGACATCGATGTTTTCCCCTATGCGGGCTTTCGCTGTCGCGACAAAAGAAGCGATAATGAGAATTGCTGTAAGGAGTTTTTTCATAAACGTTAATGTTTTCGCTAACCTATTCATAATCATTATTTTTTACCAAACATATATCCTATTCCCATTCTTCCTTCAAAAATCTTGAAGTTGGTTGTCGCGCCATCCAGTGCAACGACGAATCTGCCGAGGTGTGCCTGTATGCCGGCCAATCCGCCGAAGCCATACGAGCTGTGGTCGCTTATCCAAAAATCGGTTCTGCTGTTGTAACTGTCATAGATGTTCATCCAGAGCGAATTGTTGCCATAGCCGCCGCCGATTTTTATGTCGATAGGCCCCGCCACCTTGAATACGACGCCGCCTATCACCGACATCGAGACGTACTGTCGTTTGGAAGCGTACGTGGGGTTGTTGTCAAGCAGTGCTTGCATCGAAGTGCTGTTGATATGATCCCATTTGTCTTCCTCTCCGAGGTCAGTAAAGTTGAAATTTGACATGAAGCTGATGAAAACGCCTACTTTCCGCTTAATGCCGACGGTGACGCCGAATGCGGCTTCTGACTCTGTGTTGTTCGACAGGTTCAGCGTGATGAAGGTATTCAAAGGCGTTTTATGCGTGGGCTTTTGTGGCGTGGGCGTCACAGGTTCCTCGACATACACAATCTGGGGTTCCTGTTGGTTTTGTATAGCCTCCTCAAGCTTCTTCATGCGCTCTAAAATCTCTTCTTCCGACAGTTTCGCGTTGTTTGTGAGTGTCAGCTCATAGCCTTTCTTCGGCTCCATGTCGAACGGAAACCAGAACTCCGTCGAGCTCAGGTCACGGTGCGAAATCTTCAGATATGTGGCTTTGTAGGTGAGATAAACCCACACCTCGCCGATTTTGTACTCGCATTCGATGAAAGTGGCGGCGTCGCCTTCAAAAAGCAGCTCCCGACGTTGTTTGTCGTTGATGTTCTCGGTCTTGACCTTAATCACGGCGTAAGGCACGTCGTTGTCATCGGATTGTATGTCGAGGTTGATATTGACAAAGCCGGCCACTTCCTTGAACGAGTCCGGCTTCACCTCCAGCTGTGCCATCGCGCCAAGCGACAGCAACAGAAACGACAGAATAGCAGTTATCTTTTTCATTTCAAAATGAATGAGACTGCAAATATAATAAAAATAATATGAGTGTGGAATCTTTCGAGTGAATTTTTTCAGCTCCACTCAAAAAAATCCCACACCCGACTGTCTTTTAACTTTTAACTTTCAACTTTTATCTAATGTCCAACTCTTCGATAATATTCGAGGCTCCATAGACCTTGTCGATGATGAAGAGTACGTAACGGATATCGACGTTGATGGTGCGTTGCAGTTTAGGCTCGAAGTTGACGTCGCCGCTCATGGCTTCCCAGTTGCCGTCGAAGGCGAGGCCGAGTAGCTCGCCCTTGCCGTTGATGACAGGGCTGCCCGAGTTGCCTCCCGTGATGTCGTTGGTTGACAGGAAGCATGTGATAAGCTCGCCGTTCTCATCGGCATATTGTCCGAAGTCTCTTGCCTTGATGAGGTTGAGGAGGTCGTCCGGGGCATCGAACTCGAAGTCGCCGGGGATGTATTTCTCGAGGATGCCGTTGGCGGTGCAGACGTAGTCGTATGAGATGGCGTCGGCAGGCTGGTAGTCCTTGACAGAGCCGTAACTCATTCTCATTGTTGAGTTTGCATCAGGATAAAGCACTTTGTTAGGCTGTGTCTCGGCATAGAACTCACGCAGACCTTTCACGAATTTGTGGTCGGCCTCAGCGATGGCAGTGTTGGCCATCCTATAAACCGGCACTACCGAGTAGATCTGCTCCATCAAGGCTTGAATCATGACGAAAGCAGGGTCTTTAGCCACTTTCTTAGCCTTGGGCTTCTCAAGCATGGTCTTGAATGATTCCGGTGTGCTGAACATTGATTTGTCGAAGATATAGTTCGCCAAAGCTGTCCAGTCACCTTTATGTTTCTTCAGGAGTTTCTTCATGCTTTCAGGCAGCTCTTCCGTGGCGAATTTGTTTCCGTAGATGTTCATCACGGCCACAAACATGTCTTTCTCAACGCGTGCGTCGAGGTCTTTGAACTCTTCGTCAACGTCAATATCTTTTAGCGACTCAGCAGCTGCCTGTTTCTCTTCTTTGGTAGATTCTTTGTTAGTCATGACGTTAACATATCCCATTAACAGAGAGGCTGTCGAGAGAGGGTTGAGTTGGCCGAGGAAGTTCGGATAATAGAGTCGTCCTGCGGTCTCGCCGAGCTGGGCGAACATCACTTCGAGGGTTTCGAGCACATCGCCATATTCAGCTTTACGGTCTTCGTTGGCGTTGACCCATTCCGAGAACTGTCTCTCGAGTTCGGCCTTGCGCTCTGCCACTTTGTTTTTGCGGAGCATGGTCATCTGCCCCTCGAAGTTTTTCCAAGTGTTTGCCAAGCCTGCTTTGTTGTCAGCGTAAGCGATATTGACGGCTTTGTCAACCTTCATGTATTCGTCCATGACGTCGGTCTCGGCTTTGAACACCTCATAAACGACCGGATAGAAGCTGTCAACGTTGTAGTTGATGCCGTATGAGGTCATGTAGCGTTCTGTTGAGCCGGGGAACCCCCAAATCATGGTGAAGTCGTCTTGTTTTACGCCGCTGATGCTGATAGGCAGATGATGTTTCGGGTTGAGCGGCTTGTTGTCTTCCGAGAACTCGGCAGGTTCGCCGTTTTCGTCAGCATAGACGCGGAACACGCTGAAGTCGCCGGTGTGACGGGGCCACATCCAGTTGTCGGTGTCGCCGCCGAACTTGCCTATCGACTGTGCTGCGGTGAACACGAGACGGACATCGGTGTAGGTCTTGTAAACGAACATATAATATTCGTTACCCTCGAAGAATCCTTTGACGACAGGGTTAAGCTTGCCGTCTTCCGACGCTGCTTCTTCAAGTTCTTTTGCCTTAGCGTTGATAGCTTTGTTGCGTGCCGTCCAGTCCATGTCGTCGGTGACTACGCTGAGAATCTCGGCTGTCACGTCTTCCATTCTCACGAGGAACGAGGCCGAGACGCCCTCAGCGCGCAGCTCTTCGCTGAAGTTGCGGGCGGCGAAGCCTTCGTTGAGGTAGTCGTGTTCCACCGTCGAGAGGGCTGCTATCGAGCTGTAGCCGCAGTGATGGTTGGTGAAAAGCAGGCTGTTGCCTGACACGATTTCGCCTGTGCAGAAGAAACCGCGTGGTTTAGGGCCGTTGGAAAGACCCACGATGGCGTCTTTCAGGCTGCTGTTGTTGATGCTGTAAAGCTCCTCCGGCGTCAGCTGGAGACCCATTTTCTGCATGTCAACATAATTCAAACGCTCGACAAACATCGGCAACCACATGCCTTCGTCAGCGCGCACGATGCCCATCATAGCAAAGATGAGGGCGAAAAATACTGATACTTTTTTCATTTTATTTGATTTGATTTGTGATAAATTTCCATGTGATCAGGACCGTCATTTCGACCGACTGGAAGGAGTGGAGAAATCTCCTCCAAACAATATTTATTATCTTTTTGCAGGAGATTTATTCACCAGAGGTGAATGCTTTCGCAAGCTCAGGTCTCGATTTCGCTTCGCTTCACTCGAAATGACGAGGGGCTACTTTGTCAGGACATCCATTCCCATCTCGTACCAGATGTCTTTCGGGATTCCCATCTCGTTGACTTTGTCGAGGTCGGCCTGCATCTCCGGTTTGATGACGCCGTCGGTGGCGATCCATTCCTTGACGTATTCGTAGTCGCCGTCGCCTTGTGCTTTGAGGATGGCTCCGCCGAGTTTCTCGACTGCGAGTTTCATCTTCGGGAAGTCGATGTTATACAGGCCGTTCTCGTCACGTGTGAAGGCACCTTCGTTGGCGAGGAAGTTGAATTCTATCATGTTGGCTTTTCCGTGTGCCGAGGCTGCCCCGAAACGCACCGAGCGGAAGATGCCCGCCATGAAGGTGGTGTAGTTCTCCTCAAGGGTGGTGTTGTCATATTCGCCCATCTCATGTAGTTTGGTGACGAGGAACAGACCGAGGACGTCGGCTTTAGCCTCTTCCAAGGCCGAGTATTGCTCTTTAAGTGCGTGACGCACAGTGCCTTTGCCGTCGAGGGTGTTCTTGATGCCGAGACCGTGTGCCACCTCATGGAACATCACGTTGGCGAAGAAGGCGTCGAACTTCACGTTCTGACGGGCCTCGGGTGACACTAAGACCTCTGAAATCGGGACCACTATCTTGTCGAACTTCGCCTGCATCGCGTTTTTGAGCTGAAGCTTGCGTGTGCCTTTTTGCAGCTGCACTCTCTCATCGTTTGGCAGGTTGATGGCTATGGTCTTGGATGCCATGTTGCAGTCGCCGCCGTAATACACCACGTCGTATGCCGCGAGGTCGGCGTCACTGCCGGGTTTCTCTTTCTTGTATTTGTCCTCCACCGGCAGTTTCTTCTGTAGCTGTGGCAACAACTTCACGTAACGCGCCAGTTTTGCCGTCCATTCCTGGTCTTTGATGAGGATGAACGACTCATGCGCCGCCTTGTATCCGAAGAGTCCGTCAGTGTAGTTCTCGATAGGTCCTACCACGAAATCGACGTTGTTGTTGCGGACATCCATCCATGCCATGTCGGAATAGTAATAATCGTCGGTGAGCAATGCGTCGGCTCTGAGTTCCAGATATTTGGCAAACTCTTCGTCGGCTGCGAGTCTCGCCGCTTTCTTCAGCAATTCGGCGGCTTTGATGATTTGTTTGGCGTAAGCCTGATGATACCATACTGTGATGAGGTTGCCGTTGGCGTCGCGGCGCACGAGGGTGTACTGACTGGTCTTGTCGGCGTTTTCCCAGGCCTCGAACTCTTCCTTGGTCATGTCGGTGGGGTAGAAGCCCGCTCCTGCCGGTTTCTCACCATATCCGGAGATGAAGATGCGGCGGTTGTCGAGCTGGTCCCATGGACCGTAGTTGATTTCGGCGTATTTGCGTGCGTTGGGGTCTTTGATGTTGTCCAAAAACGTGTCTTTGTCGCCGCCGAGGTTCTCGGTCCAGTAGATGTCGTCCATGATTTTACCGACCTCAAAGAGGTATTCAAGCATTTTCACTTCATTGTCAGACAGATGGCTGATGTCTGTGGTCAAAGTCACCTTCGCGTATTGGTTGGCGAGGTCTTCGTAGGGTTTTTTCTTCTCAGTGCAGCTAAAGAGCATTGTAGTGAGGGTTATTACCATTACTATGTTTCTGATTTTCATGATGTTAGATTTATTTTATTATTAAAACAAAAGAATTTATGAAAAGCCAAATTTCTGCATAATATTTTGTTTCTATTTCATGACGGAGAACTTTCTTATAACTGTCGATTCGCCATCGTCAATCTTTATGAAATACTGGCCGTTTGGAAGATTTGACACATTTATCTCCTCAACGTTGCCGAGATTCATCAGTATGCGTCCCGTGATGTCGGTGATTTCTATTTTCTTAACAGATAAATTATTGATATTCAATATTTTAATAATATCATTAGCTGGATTTGGGTAGATATTGATACCGTTTTCGACATTGTTTTCCTCTATTTCATCGATGTCGCAGGTGTCGTATTCAGGATTCACATAAATCACGTCGTCATCAACATGATGGCACAAAAGATGGAAGATGGCTCCTTCGTCGGTGGGCGTGTAGTTGCCTGAGTTGACGAAACCCTTGCTGCTGCCGACACCTTCCACCCAGAACTCTGTCTCCTCCGGCAGTCCTATGAACGAGAAAGTCAGCATCTTGCGCTCGATGCCGTTGTTGTCAGTGATTGTTGACACTTCGGTGACCTGCATCGGATGCTCGTCGTCGTCATTGAAGAAGTCGCCTTCCTCGAGGTCGTAGTCATAGAGAAGCGTCTCGTCGTCGTATGTGTTGCCGTTCCACTTGCAGTAGTAAACTTGGTTGTCCTCGTTGCGGTAGGCACCGAGCAGCACGCCTTGTCCCTGTATGTAAACGGTGTGATACTCCATCCCGTTGATTTCGACGTCTTCCGCCTGATAATGAGTCACTTCAAACGTTCCTTGAGGGTTCGGCGGACTCCAGATGTATTCGCCCATAATATACCATGTCTGTGCGTTGACACCTAATGAAATAGCCAATAAAGCCACGGCGAGAGCGGCTGTTTTGATGAAACTGTGTAAACGTAAACGTGTAGCCATAATCATTCATTTTAATTATGCTACAAAAATACAAAATTTTTGGGATATACAAGTAAAAAATGTAATTTTGCATCGTGGCAGGTATTTATATCCATATCCCGTTTTGCAAGTCGAAATGCGCGTACTGTAACTTCTTCTCTGTCGTGTCGGAGAGGCAACGTGTTGATTTTCTTGAGGCTTTGAAGAAAGAAGCCGTCAACCGGAACGATTATCTTGGCGATGAGGAGGTTGGCACGATTTATTTCGGCGGAGGCACGCCGTCGTTGCTGAAAGCCCATGAAATAAAGGAGATTCTGGATGTTCTTTATAAAAATTACAGGGTGACTGACAATCCTGAAATAACTCTTGAGGCAAATCCGGATACTGTCACAAAAGAATCGCTGAAAGAATATAAATCAATGGGAATCAACAGGTTAAGTGTCGGCATCCAAAGTTTTTCCGATGACGACTTGCAGTATTTGAGCAGAAAACATGACTCAAAGCACGCCCTGCGGGTTTTGGAATGGATACATGCTGTTGGTTTTGAAGAAGTTACTCTCGATTTGATTTATGGCATCCCCACTTTGACTGACGAAAAATGGCATCAAAATCTTGAGATTTTTTTCTCGACAGGCTTCAACCACCTCTCTGCTTACGCCTTGACGGTGGAGGAGAAGACGGCTCTCGGGCAGCGTATTAATAAAGGTGTGGCCGCGCCGGTCGATGAAGATGTTGTGGTCAGGCAATATGATATCTTGACTCAAATGACTGAAAATCAGGGATTTGAACATTATGAGATAAGCAATTTCGCGCGACAGGGACATTATTCGAAGCATAACACCATCTATTGGAAAGGCGGAAAATATCTCGGATTAGGTCCTTCTGCACATTCGTTTGACGGCGCGTCCCGACAATGGAACGTGGCGAGTGTGAAGGACTATTGTGAGAGCTTTCCGTTTGAAAAAGAGACACTTACGCTTGCCGACCGCTATAATGAATATGTCATGACCTCGCTTCGCACCATGTGGGGCGCTGATTTGGATTTCATCAGGGAGAGATTTGGAGACATATATGTCGAAAAGTTTAAAAATACGATAAAAAGATACATATTAAATGGAATAATATTTCAAAAAGATGAAAAATTCATCCTAAATGACAAAGGTATGCTTTTCGCCGATGGCATAGCGGCAGAGCTTTTCATCTGACGTCAATGGTTGGCATCTTTTTTATTTTTTTGCAATAAATCTTAATAAAATTTAACAAAATAGTTTGCGCAGTATTTAAAAATTTTGTATAATTTTGCAGAGTTGAATATAATTAGGATTAAAAAATCTTATGAAGCAAAAAGATCTAAAGATTTATGTGATTCCGGATTCCGACTTGCGAACAATATCATTGACCGCTGCGAAACGGTGATGTCTAAATGTTGATATGTAATTTGTTATTATGCAGACTCAGAAAATCGAGAACGCCAAGTTAGAGATGGTCGATAAATTCGTCCGTTACACTAATATGAACATCTTCCTGACCGGCAAGGCGGGTACGGGAAAGACGACTTTTTTGCGTGGGCTGGCAGAGAATCCGATGAAACGCATGGTGATTCTCGCCCCGACGGGTGTCGCCGCCATCAACGCAGGCGGTCAGACGATACACTCGTTTTTTCAGATAGATTTCGGACCTCAAGTCCCTGATGACGCCGTGTTTAACGACGCTCAGCACAGCTCGACGATGAAATATCATAAGTTCTCGGCCTTGAAACTAAAGATCATCCGCTCGATAGAACTGCTTGTCATCGATGAGATTTCGATGGTACGCGCCGACCTCCTCGATGCCGTCGATGCGGTGCTGCGACGTGTGCGCCGTACCGACAAGGCCTTCGGCGGATTGCAGGTGCTTATGATAGGCGACATCCACCAACTCGCTCCTGTGGCGAAACAAGAGGAGTGGTCTCTTCTTCAAGATTATTATAAATCGGTGTATTTCTTTGATAGTCATGTGCTTACAAAAACATCGTATTGCTGTATCGAGCTGGAGCACATCTACCGTCAGGAAGACCGGCTGTTTATCGATGTTTTAAACAAGGTGCGAAACAACCATCTCGACTCCGAGAGTCTTGGCATTTTAAACAGCCATTATCATCCCGACTTCGCGCCCGCCGATGAGGATGGCTACATCACCCTGATGACGCATAACCGTCAGGTGGATGAAATAAACGACAGCAAACTCAACGCATTGAAAACCAAGACGTTGAAGTTTACCGCCAAGGTGTTCGGCAACTTCCCGGAGACATCGTATCCCACAAAATCAGAGCTTGAGCTTAAAATAGGGGCGCAGGTGATGTTTGTGAAAAACGACCCGTCGCCGGAAAAACAATATTTCAACGGAAAAATCGGGAGAATCATCGGCTATGATGAGGAAAGCGGACTCGAGGTGCGCTGCGGCGACGAGGTGATAGAGGTGACACCCGTGACATGGCAGAATTTCGAGTACAGCATCAACGAAGAGACCAAGGAAATAGAGGAGAAAGAGGTCGGCAGCTTCACGCAGATACCATTGAAACTCGCATGGGCGATAACGATTCACAAGAGCCAGGGACTGACTTTCAACAAGGTTATCTTGGACGCGAGCCTCGCCTTTGCACATGGACAGATTTATGTGGCACTGAGCCGCTGCACCTCACTCGAAGGCCTCGTCCTGAAAACGAAATTGTCGAAAAACGGACTGTTTAACGACATGACAATCAATAAGTTCGTGGCAGAGTTGCCGTCACGGGAACCGAATGAGGAGCAGTTTGAATACAACAAGAAGTTGTATGAGTCGCAGATGCTGTTCGACCTCATCGATTTTACCGGCATTGAGGGCGACTTGAACGGCATCAGGAAGGTGGTTTTCGCTAACAGAGGCAGCTTTGACAGCTCGGCGAGAGAGAAAGTCGCTCCGGCAGGACAGAAATTTCATGAGGAAGTGGTGGAGGTGTCGGAGAGATTCAAACGTCAGATTGGAGGCATCTTAAACGATAACTTTCAGATAGACAATAACTTACAGCTTCAAGAACGAGTCAAGAAAGGATGCGCATATTTCCTTGAGAAGATGTCGCCTCTCGATGAAATCAAAGATTTGCCGTTTGAGACCGACAATAAAACTGTCAACGACCAGATAAAGAAAGAGTTGGACATGTTTCTGACCGACATTTTTGTGAAAAAAGCATGTCTTGAGTCTTGCTTGGACGGCTTCGAGATGAAGAGGTATCTCTCCGTAAAGAATAAGAAAATCGTTGAGGCTGAAGACCTTGGCAAGTCAAAGAAAACGAAGCTGTCGAGAAAACAGCTGTCAAGAGATGACAGGAAATTGTTTAATGCCTTGGTGACATGGCGTGAGCAAGTGGCTGATGCTCTTGATATTAGCGAGTCGAGAGTTGTCCCGACAAGCACCTTGACAGCTATAGCCGAGAAAAAGCCGACGACGGTGAAGGAGCTGAAAGCACTGTCGAAGATGGGGGCGACGCGACTGCAGCGTTTTGGAGCGGAGATTTTGAATATAGTGCTTGAGCATCAAGGGTTTAAGAAACAGGATTTCGACGACGAGGAGTCGAAAGAAGAGCTGTCCCTGAATGCCTCGGTGCAACGTACTAAAGATCTCATCGAGGAAGGTCTCTCTATTGATGAAATAGTCGAAAGACGCGGCATGGCACGCTCGACTATTGAATCGCATGTGGCGGAGCTTGTGCTGAAAGGTTACGCCGACGCAAGGGACTTCATGAGCGAGGAGCATTACGAAAACATAGTTGAATATTTCACGGAGACGGACGACACATCGCTTGGAGCGGCAAAAGACGTGCTCGGCGAGGAGTATTCGTGGGGAGAGTTGAGAATTGTGCTGAATGAGATGAGAAGCCGTTAGCCGTTAGGGTGTGCGGAAATCTTTTAGTTGCGGAAACAATAAAATAATGCCGCGCAACAAGATTTTATTCACCAATGGTGAAATTTTCGCAAGTTCAGGTCTCGACTTCGCTTTGCTCGAAATGACAGGAAATAGATGTATAATGTTAAACTAAAAATGGTGAATATGAAGAAGTTAGTTGTTTTATCCGGAGCAGGCATCAGTGCCGAAAGCGGCATCAGCACATTTAGGGACGCCGGCGGACTATGGGACAAATACCCGGTGATGCAGGTCGCCTCCATCGAAGGCTATGAGGCTGACCCTGAATTGGTTATCAATTTTTATAACGAGAGGCGCAAACAGCTTCTCGATGTGAAGCCGAACCAAGGTCACATCCTTTGCGCTGAATTGGAGAAATATTTCGACGTCACCGTAGTAACGCAAAACGTTGATAATCTGCATGAAAGAGCGGGAAGTCATCATATCATCCATCTTCATGGCGAGTTGACGAAGGTGTGTTCAAGTTACAACCCCAACGACCCGCGTTACATCCGCGAGCTGAAGCCGGAGGAGTTTGAGGTGAAAATGGGCGACAAAGCCGGCGACGGAAGCCAACTGCGTCCGTTCATAGTGTGGTTCGGCGAGGCTGTGCCTGAAATAGAAAAAGCGATCAGGTTTGTTGAAAACGCCGACATCTTCGTCATCATCGGGACCTCGATGAATGTGTATCCGGCAGCAAGTCTGCTGTATTACGTTCCTGAAAACGCCGACATCTATCTCATTGATCCTAAGGATGTTAACATCAACACACGACGACCTGTAACGCACATCAAAAAAGGAGCATCGGAAGGGATGAGGGAGCTTTTAGAGACGTTAGACTTTAGTCTTTAGACGTTAGTTTTATTTGCGTTAGCTGACTAATGGCTAATAGCTAATGGCTATTTATTATTATACTGATTCATTGTCAAATCCGGGCCTTGTGTGACGAAGCTCTTGATGATTTCTACTGCCATGTCGAGGCGGGGTTGCATCTCGTCTATCTCCGACTGTCTCCATTCTCCGATGACATAGTCGATTTGTTCGCCCTTAGCGAAGTCGTTTCCTATGCCGATGCGCAGACGGCAGAACTCGTTGGTTCCGAGTGATTCTATGATGTCTTTCAATCCGTTATGACCGCCGTCGCTGCCTTTTTTCTTCATGCGTAGTGTGCCGGAGGGCAAAGCGAGGTCGTCGCACACCACCAAGATGTTCTCCATCGGTATTTTTTCCTGAGTCGCCCAGTATCTTATTGCTTTCCCTGAGAGGTTCATATACGTCGTGGGCTTTATCACAATCATCTGACGGCCTTTGAACTTCATCTCCGACGTCATTGCCAAGCGATTGATTGTGAATGTGTTGTCAAGGTCTTTCGCAAGACGGTCGGCTACCATGAAACCGACATTGTGCCGGGTGTTGGCGTACTCGGCTCCAATATTTCCCAAACAAGCGATCAGATATTTCATGCTGCAAAAATAAAAAAAAGCCTTCAATTGAAGGCTTTTTCCATATAAATTTCTCAAAATTTATATTATTTCGCTTCTGCTGCAGGTGCTGCTGCGCCTTCTGCGGCTTCTTCAGTCTCCTCTGTCGCTGCCGCGTTACGAGGTGCTTTCACGTCAACAACGATAGTGTTTTCCGGGACTAAGACGGTCATCTTTTCGATGTTGAGGTCTTTCACCTTGATTGACTGGTTCATCTGAAGCTTCGACACATCGATGATGATGTTGTCAGGCAGGTCGTTGACATAACCGCGGACTTTCAGTTTTGAAAGGTTCATGTTCATGCGGCCACCACGCATAACGCCGGGGCATGTGCCCTGTGTGCGGATAGGAAGCATGACCGTAATCGGGTTGTCTTCATTCACATCGAGGAAGTCGGCATGAAGAACCTCGTCAGTAATCGGATGATACTGAATGTCTTGGAGGATGGTGTGATACACTGTGCCGTTGATTTCGAAATCGATAATCAATGTCTCAGGTGTGTAAAGAATCTTCTTGAAGCTTCTCGCATCGGTAGAAAACTTCACTTGTTCGATGTTGTTGCCGTAAATGACGCAAGGCACGAGGCCTTTCGCGCGCAATGCTTTAGCATCTTTTTTCCCTACGTTCTCGCGAAGAGAACCGCTCAATGATACTGAATTCATTTTGTTTGATTTTAATTGTTAATTTTTATTGTTTGAGACGCGATGAATCGCATCTTTACTTTCATTTACTTGATATTACTTTTTATTGAAGAATTCGCTGAGTGACTCATAGTTTTCCACTTTTTTGATAACCTCGGCGAGAAGTTCGGCTGTCGAGATGACATGTATTTTCTTGCTTGGGTTCTTCAGTGGTATGGTGTCGGTCACCACCACCTCGTCGAACACCGAGTTGTCGATGCGTTCCATTGCCGAGCCTGAGAATATGGCGTGTGTGGCGAAGGCGCGGACGCTATGAGCGCCGTTGTCTTTCAGCAGCTGACCTGCTCTTGTGATGGTGCCGGCCGTGTCGATGATGTCGTCGATGAGGATGACATCGCGGTCCTGGACGTCGCCGATAAGTATCATCTTCTCTATCTCATTTGGTTTCGAGCGTTGTTTGTGGCAGATGCAGAACACCGTGTCGAGCATCTTGGCGTATGACGAGGCGCGGCGTGTTCCGCCGGCGTCGGGTGAGGCCATGATGGGGTCTTTCAGGTTCAGACTATTAATATAAGGTATGAAAATCTTCGATGCGTAGAGGTTATCGACAGGGATGTCGAAGAATCCTTGTATCTGGTCGGCATGGATGTCCATGGTGATGACGCGTGTGACGCCGGCCACCTGGAGGAGGTTGGCCACGAGTTTGGCGGCGATGCTGATACGCGGGCGGTCTTTCCTGTCCTGGCGCGCGAAACCGAAGTAAGGGATGACGGCGATGATACGGCGTGCCGAGGCGCGCTTGGCGGCATCAACCATCATGAGAAGCTCCATGAGGTTCTCGGTCGGCGGAAACGTTGACTGGATCAAGAACACGTCTCTTCCACGTAAGTTTTCCTCAAAACTTGGCTGAAACTCCCCGTCGGAGAACACGGTGACGTTGCATGTTCCGAGAGGATTCCCGTAATACTCGGCGATTTTGTCGGCCAAATATCTTGTGGCTCTGCCTGAAAAGATTGATACAATGGGCTCTTGCATAATTCAAAAAGTGTTTGTTTAATTTTTCGGGTGCAAAATTATAAAAAAAATTGTTGCGTGTAACAAAAAATGTATTAATTTTGCAGCCGAAAAAAGTTCATTGAAATTTCGAGCCTAGGTGGCGGAATTGGTAGACGCGTCGGTCTCAAAAACCGATGAGGTAACACTCGTGCCGGTTCGATCCCGGCCCTGGGTACGGAAATCATAGAAAGTCGCTTTTCATGGGCGACTTTTTTTGTTTGTAGTCGTATATAATGTTGATAATCAGATGAAAGCATTACTCGGAATGTCGTTAAATGAGTTGCAGGACATTGTGGCTCAGCATAATCTGCCAAAGTTTACGGCAAAACAACTCGTCGATTGGCTCTATCGCAAGCGTGTCACCACCTTCGATGAGATGACGAACCTATCGAAACAGACACGCCAGCTTCTGTCGGACAACTATGTGACGGGCTACCGCAGCTTCGAGGACGTGCAAGAGTCGCGCGACGGCACTAAGAAATATCTGTTTCCTGCCGAAAACGGTCATGTGGAGACAGCGTATATCCCTGAGAAAGAACGTGCTACGCTCTGCGTGTCGTGCCAGGTGGGGTGCAAGATGAACTGCCTCTTCTGTCAGACCGGAAAGCAAGGTTTTCAAGGCAATCTGTCGGCTGGCGACATTATAAATCAGATACTTAACCTTCCTGAATACGAAAATCTGTCGAATTTTGTCTTCATGGGCATGGGCGAGCCGATGGACAACTACGACGCCATCATGCGAGTGCTTGAAATCATGACATCCGACTGGGGTTTGGCGATGAGCCCGACGCGTATCACGGTATCGACGGCAGGTGTCATCCCCAACATGAAACGCTTCATCAAGGAGTCGAGATGCAACCTCGCCGTTAGTCTGCACAGCCCGTTCCACGACGAGCGCGCCAAAATCATGCCTGTCGAGAAGTCGTATCCTGTCAACGAGGTCATCCACGCCATTCGTCAGCACGACTGGAGCGGACAGCGCAGGGTGTCGTTCGAATACATCGTTTTCAAAGGATTGAACGACAGTCAGAAACATATCAACGAACTCGCAAGACAGCTCGGCAGCCTGCGTTGCCGTGTGAATCTGATAAGGTTCCATGCCATTCCGGGCGTTGACCTTCAGAGCCCTTCGATGGACGAGATGGTACGTTTCCGCGACAAATTAAATGACAAAGGCATTATCGCCACGATAAGAGCCTCACGAGGCCAGGATATCGACGCCGCCTGCGGGCTGTTGTCAACAAAGAGAGTTTAAAACGATTGCGTTTTATATAAGCTTAGCCAGGTTTTTATCAATCTCTTCTTTGTACGCTTCTTTCAGTTCCAACGGAAGAAAACTTATGTCGATAAAATCATGCCATTTAGGGGCGACTGTTATAAACTTGTTAAAAATGTTTTCGATAACTTTTTCTTCTAATCCTGATAATGCCATTGCCCGCATGAAATTCTGACGATTGATTTTTTTCTTTCGTCCGTCGAGTATTAATGCCAGCTCTTCTTTGTCTTTAGGATAAACCAAATGAACGTTAAGAAGGTCGTAAGCTTGTGAAAGCACATAATTCCCGGGCATCTTACTTATGAGCGAAAAGTTTTTGAGATGCATGTCCGAATTGCCCACAATCCAAGAAAACACCACTACTTCCCAGAAATTAACCAAATCCAGCATTGGTGCCGAAGAATACTTTTTTATCATCTTAGCGATATTCTCGTATGACGATTTGTATTTGTCGGCAGTGACGCGCTCGCTTATCTGGCAGAGATCTTCCATCAGGAATTTCTTTCCGTGATTATCTCGGTCGATTCTTTTAGTCAAATATGCCATTTCGCCATCGCTGAAGCGAATTAAAGTGTGGGGAACAACATCGATTTTTGCAATGCTCGCCAAATGCATAGTCAAGTCTTCTACCTCCTCTGATCCCGTTCATACATTATCCTCCTTTAATCCTATAACACCAATGGCGCCAATGCAGTCTTTACAACAAGTCATAAGCAATCCCATTCTATCGTTGGGGTTGAGTTTCCAGTTTTTTGTTGCTATGTCTAAAAGCCATCCTTCGGGTATTAATCCGTCGAAAAATGGAAACATGAACGACGAGCGGTAAGGCGCATCTGTCAGAGGTAATGTCAGGCTGATAGGTTCGGCATTTTTCGATGCCAAATAATTCTCATCGTAGCAAAATGAATAGCCATTTTCGTCTTCTATAAGTTGTCCGACTTTCACATCTCTGTAGAAAACATCTGCTTTTCTCATAATTCAAAATCTCCTCTCTGTTGTTCGACAACGCCCAGTTCTTTGCCGAAAAGTGCCAAAATGGCATTTGTTTTATCCATCCTCAAGGTCTTTTTCCCCTGTTCCAAATCTCTTACGAAACGAAGCCCCACGCCCGATTTGTACGACAAATCCTCCTGCGTCAGTCCATATTGCTTCCGCAGAGCCTTAACCTGTTGAGATAATCTGCTTTTTTCAGCCATAACCAATAATTTTTTGCAAAAATACAAAATTATTTTCAAATATTATATCATTTCGGGTATAAAAAATATAAATTTTGATAAAATATACCCGATAAGGTATAAAATAAAAAGTTTTTGTCAAATTATATCCGAAAGGGTATAAAATGTAGTGTAATGAAACCATGTGAAATATTTTTTGGAAATATGCCGAATAATATCTATCTTTGCGCTGTGAAATTAAAAACAAACACATGATATAAAACGAAGAAATAGATAAAAAGACATATTAAGCTAACGCTCTTGTTCTCTCAGTGCTAACGTCTGGAAAACATATGCAAGAAGTGGGAATAAGTATGCGGAAGTTCACGCGTTTAGGCGTGGGCTATTTCCAACTTATTTACTTCAAGGTCCTTCCAGACACCTGCACTGAAAATAAGCGGAAAGGTCTGCGCCTTTCTTCATGCCCCTTATTTTCCAAACAACGACCGCCGACTCAAAGCAGGGATGCCGAAAACTGCATCAAAGAGTAGGCATAATTAATAGTTTACAACATGGAACTAATTATTATCAGAGGTCGTCAAGACGATGGCAAGACAACAACTGCCACGTTTTTACACAATCAGCTCCTTGAACATGGGGCAAAAGTAAAACTGCTTCACACAAACGGAAATTATCTTTCGGTAGGAAATTGGATGGTCGATTTTCAATCAGTACTTGACATTGGCAAGAAACGCATCGTTATTATTTCAGAGGGAGACGATGACGACCGATTGGCTGAACTGATGGATGGTTTGATTTACGATTACCACCCTGATATTGTAGTGGTTTGCGCTCGCGCTTATGACAGAGTGGGTTCATCTTATCGAATGCTTACCGAAAAATACAAAGATTTAATTAAATCAGAAAATGAATTTTGGACAGAATTTGCCGATGATTATTCCCAGATGATAGAGGTTAAACGTCAAATTGTTGAATTGATAATCAATAGAATATATAACATTTAAACCAATATAATATGAAAACAAACGTGATAATGAAGCTTGCAATATTATTAATGATGGTAATCTTTGTTGTAAATTCTGGTTATGGACAAATCAAAGTTGTTGGAGATGATTACGCAGAACAAATGACTGGTTCTAAGCAGTATTATGACCACGACATTTCTTTTGATACGATTTTTCCAAAAACCAATTTTATGAAAGGTGTCGGACATCAAGATGCATGGATAGAATATGACAGATATTTATCATATCAGATTGAATGGAACCGATATAATATGATGGGCGATACTGTGTATATTCCTGATAACATTTGTTTTGTTGATGATATACCAAGCCACGGTTATGACCAAGAATTGCAAGAGATTGTCCAATATACAGCCTACAATTATAGCGAATCATTTGCTATTCAAGTAGATGGGGATTCTGAGACGCGTGTTGACACTCTGCCGAAAGGATACTATGTTATAACAGGATATGTTTTCTGTGAAGGTAATTCTGTTTTTAATAAATATTGGAAAATACAAAAGGATCCATATCTTGAAAAAATCAGTTCAAGTACAAGTTTATCTAAATACTATATCAATATCAATGGGAAAAGATACATTTCAGACTATCAACTACGTCGAGGAAGCGGTTATTATACTGATGAGGATTATTTAAAAAGAGTAAAAGAATGTTTGGCTGAAGCGAAACGTGAATACAATAATTGTATTAAATACGATTATATCAAACTTTCATCTGTTGATAAGATTGATGGTCATGATTATGTTTATTACTGTAGAGATATTACTGACATCAAGCCGTTTAGGGTTGGATTTTATAATGAATTTATAAAACACTATTTAGGAAAGGAAGTGTTTCTAAAAAACTATTCCGATAGATTGGACAAAAGAGACCCATTCCAAAAAAAGGCATATAACCAAGGTAAAAAGATTAAAAACGGAGATATTATCCAAGATGCACTTAGAGGAGAGAAGTTTAAAGTTGCAGATAGTTTGTTTGTGGTAAAAGATTTGGTTTTGAATAAAAAAGGAAAATCAGAGTATCACGTGTATTGCATTTTAGAAGGAAATGCTTCTGGTAAGTTTTCAATTCCGATGGAATATTTATTTTATTATTCAGGAGATGAAGAAAATCCTATCGAAGGAGGAACCCAATCTTATATACCATATGGTATTTCATTTTCAAGCTCATACTACGAGTACATATACGATGTTTTGGTAATGTATACTCCGGAAGATTACAATTTGGTGTTGGCAATGGACAAGAAGCGCGATGAAGAGAGGAAACTACTCAATCAAAAAAGGGAAGAACAAAGGCAAAAAGAGATAGAATCGCAAAACCTTGAATGGAAAAGGGGAAAAGAGCGGCTCGAAAATGAATTTGAACAACGGATGATTGCTAAATATGGTATCGAAAACGGTAAGTTAATTGCTAAACATCAAGTGTCAATCGGTATGACACAAGACATGTGCATGGATGCATGGGGCTATCCTATGAATAAATACAGAACAACCACGGCAGGAAGTGTTACAGAAGTTTGGTGCTATAACTATAAAACGCGAATTTATTTTGTCAATGGCAAAGTGCGACAGATAGATGATTAACCTCAATACTTAAAATCGGAATGGAATCCATAACATCGTATTCCATTCCGATTTTTATTTAATAATATCCTCTCCTAATGCCACAGAGATTTTTGCAATGGTAGCAATTGTCATATTATGTGTTCCCGAGAGCCAACGGCTTACTTCGGTTTCGGTTTTTCCCAAAAGCTTTGCCAAATCTTTCTGTGTCATGCCTTTTTTCTCTAAAATGTCATAAACACGGTTTGCTAAGCATACTGAAATCTCCAGTTGCTTTTTTACATCAGGACTTATATGCCCCCTGATTTCATTCAGTATCTTGTTGGTTTTCATTTTAATCATCAATGACAAACGTCAAAGTACCTAATAATTTTGTTCCAGTTATTGTTATAACATTTTGTTGTTCCAACCTAATCAACTCAATATCAATCTTTTGCAAAGTTTCAACACATCCATTTAGATATTTATCTTCTTGATATGTTGCAGTCTTTTTTAGTCCGCCATTGCCCAAAATCAAAATCTTCGCATCGATATTTAACAGATACAATCTTAATGATGTTGTTTCAAGATGCGATGGGACAGCCATAACCCTGTCGCTTTTCTTCCCTTCATATCTGAAATGCCTGTCCGCTGCGCCATCGCGTTTTACAATATCCAAACGATATACTATCTGCGCTATATCCCGAGGATACTCATCTTTATATTTCAACAAGAATTTTTCAAATTCCGTGTAAGTTTCACCTTCAAATCTCGGAGAATACAAACTCAAATTTTCTCCGTCTTCCAATAATTCAATTAATAAATTTCTTTTCATAAATTCCGATTTTATGACGCTGCAAAAATAAACATAAAAGTTGATTTATGCAAGAAAAATTTTAAAAATTTCTTTGATATCGCAAAATGCGACATCTATAATTGTAAAAAACTTCAAACTCCAAACTTCAAACTCCAAACTTTTTTATATCTTTGCAAAAAATTATAATAAGGTGCAGACTTTAAAATCTCAAATCAACCCCGGCAGTGCCGAGTTTCAGGAGAACCGCAAGGCTTTCATGGAGCTGATGGAGAAATACCGCGCCGCCATGCATGCCAGCATGCATGGCGGTGGCGAGGCGGCGATAGCCAAGCATAAGAAACGCAACAAGCTCCTTGCGCGCGAGCGCATCGACCTGCTCATCGACAAGAACACTCCGTTTTTGGAGCTCTCGCCGATGGCGGCTTACGACACGTATAACAACGACTTCCCGTCGGCTGGCATCATCACGGGCATCGGGATGATAGAGGGGCGTGAGGCCATCATCGTTGCCAACGACGCCACGGTGAAAGGCGGCACGTATATGCAGTACACCGTCAAGAAACACCTGCGCGCGCAAGAGATAGCGATGGAGAACCATCTGCCGTGCGTGTATATGGTCGATAGCGGCGGTGCCTTCCTGCCTGAGCAGGACACCGTGTTTCCCGACAAGGAGCATTTCGGACGTTTCTTCTACAATCAGGCGAGGATGTCGGCAATGGGCATACCGCAGATTGCCATCGTGATGGGTATGTGCACGGCGGGCGGAGCATACGTGCCGGCTATGAGCGACGAGACCATCATAGTGAAGAAACAAGGCACGATTTACCTCGGCGGACCACCGTTGGTGAAAGCCGCTACAGGCGAAATCGTCACTGCCGAGGAGCTTGGCGGTGCGGAGATGCACACCTCCGTTTCAGGTGTCGCCGACCATCTCGCGGAGAACGACAGCCACGCCATGCAGATATGCCGTAACATCTTTAAGACATTGGAGAAACCGAAGAAACAGCTTCTCGACATGCTTCCTGTCGAAGAGCCACTCTACGACCCGACGGAGCTTTATGGCATCGCGCCTGTCGATTTGCGCAAGGTCGTCGACCCGCGCGAGGTCATCATGCGCATGGTCGATGGCAGCCGTTTC
Source organism: uncultured Bacteroidales bacterium (assembly GCA_937906455.1). Classification (GTDB taxonomy): domain Bacteria; phylum Bacteroidota; class Bacteroidia; order Bacteroidales; family F082; genus Limimorpha. Next base: position 27,765 of record CALCYT010000052.1, read on the forward strand.
CAGGAGTTCAAGGAGCGTTACGCCACCACCATAGTGTGCGGTTTCGCGCATCTGATGGGCTTTCCCGTAGGCATCATCGCCAACTACGGCGTACTTTTCAGCGAGTCGGCACTGAAGGCGACACATTTCATCGAGATATGCTGCCAGCGCAATATTCCGTTGGTTTTCCTGCAAAATGTCACGGGTTTCATGGTCGGAAAACAATACGAATGTGGCGGCATCGCCAAGGACGGCGCCAAGATGGTGCATGCGGTGAGTAACGCCAACGTGCCGAAGTTCACGGTAATATTCGGGGGCTCGTTTGGTGCCGGCAACTACGGAATGGCGGGCAGAGCCTACAGTCCGAGACTGCTCTTCATGTGGCCTAACGCCAAGATTTCGGTCATGGGAGGCACTCAGGCGGCCAACGTGCTCGCCACCGTCAAGGAAGACCAGTATCACTACAAGGGAATGCCGGTGCCAGAAGAGGAGATCAGGAATCTGAAACGTGAGATTCTGGCAAAGTACGATTACGAAGGCTCGGCGTTCTACAGCACCGCACGCCTGTGGGACGACGGCATTATCGACCCGGTCGATACAAGAAGAATCCTCGCCATGGGTATCGCGGCATCGTTAAACCAGAAGTTCCCGCCGCAACAGTTTGGCGTATTTAGAATGTAACGTTATGGATTTCACCACATTACAGATAGGAATAGAGAAGAACGTCGCTCGCGTCGCGCTGAACCGTCCGGAGGTCCGTAACGCCATGAACGCCACGATGATAGGAGAGCTGACCGAGGCTATCGACTGGCTCGACACTCGCGACGACATACGCGTCATTGAGATATGCGGCAACGGCAGGAGTTTCTGCGCCGGTGCCGACCTCAACTACATGAAAGACATCGCCGACAACAGCTATATGGAGAACCTCGCCGACGCGCGAAAGCTCTCAAAGCTGTTTCAGACAATATATTTCTGTAACAAGCCGATCATCGCGCTGGTTCACGGTCATGTCATCGGGGGCGGCATCGGCATCATCGCGGCATGCGACGTGGTGTTGGCTGAAAACGACACCGTCTTCGCGTTCAGCGAGGTGAAATTAGGACTGACGCCTGCCACCATCTCGCCTTTTGTGATAGCAAAATGCGGTGAGGCGATGGCGCGCGACACCATGCTGAGCGGGCGCAAGTTCACGGCGCAGGAGGCGTTGAAGTTCAACCTCGTAAACTACGTCGGCACGATGGAGGAGCTCAACAAACGTTTGGATTTCTATACGGAAAATTATCTTGCAGCGTCGCCGTCGGCAATAAGAGATTGCAAGCAACTCATCCGCTCCGTCAGCGGACACGACGACCCATACAGTCCCGTCTTTGAGATGACGTCGCAGCTCATCGCCAAGGAGAGAGGAGGAGAGGACGCTCAGGAGAGGATGAATAAGTTTTTTAAAAAGTAACTTTGGCTATTGGCTATTAGCCGTTGGCAGCCAAATAGCCGTCATTTCGAGCGAAACGAAGTGAAGTCGAGAAATCCTCCATCAACGAAAACAAACAAATAAACACCATTAACTATGCCTAAATTTGAAATTAGACCAGCCCGTGAAGATGAGGCCGGCTTAGTTCTCGACTTCATCAAGAAACTCGCCGTATATGAGAATATGATCGACGAGGTTGAATCCACTGAAGCCACCATCTACGAGTCTTTGTTTGTGAAGCACGACGCCGAGACTGTCTTAGGCTGTGAAGACGGCGTGCCTATCGGTTTTGCCTTGTTTTTCCACAACTTCAGCACCTTTGTTGGTCGCAAAGGATTGTATCTCGAAGACTTGTTTGTCATCCCCGAGAAACGCGGCTTAGGTTATGGCAAGGCGTTGTTGCTGTATCTCGCCCGTCTCGCCAAGGAGCGCAACTGCGGTTTTTTTGTATAACAGGCTAAAGGGTAAAAATTATTTCCCGCACCTTTCTTGTATATATAATAAAAAAGTCGTACTTTTGCAACGAATTATACACTATGCCTTCACGAAAGATACATAAAGTGCTGATAGCAGGCCGCGGAGAGATTGCGGTGCGTGTGATACGGACGCTTAAGAAGCTGAGTATCAACTCTGTAGCCGTCTATGCCGACAACGATGCCGATGCCATGCACTGCCGTCTCGCCGATGAGTCACGACCACTCGGGAACGGCACTTTGAGAGACACTTATCTCAACATCCGGAAGATTATCGACGCCGCTCTCGACACCGGTGCCGACGCCATACACCCGGGCTACGGCTTCCTGTCGGAGAGTCCGGAGCTCGCCGAGGCTTGCGCCAACAACAATATCATCTTCATCGGTCCGGATGCCGACACCATGCGCCTCATGGGTAACAAAATAGCTGCACGCGAGTTTGCGAAATCGCATGGAATACCTGTGACAGCCGGCGTTACCGGCGATGTGGACGGGATTATGGCTCAGGCCGACGTCCTGCCTTATCCGGTGCTGATAAAAGCCGCCGCCGGAGGCGGCGGCAAAGGAATGCACATCGTGAGAAACAAAGAATCGCTGAGAAACGACCTTGAACAGGCATCACGCGAGGCGCTGAAATACTTCGGCGACGGCACCGTCTATGTTGAACAATATATCGAGAACCCGCGCCATATCGAGGTGCAGGTGCTCGCCGACCACTACGGCAACGTGATACATCTCTTCGAACGCGAGTGCTCGGTGCAACGTCGCTACCAGAAAATTATTGAAGAATCGCCGTCGCCGACATTGACACCGGAAAAACGCAAGGCTATATGCGATACCGCCGTAAGTCTCTGTAAACAAGTGGGTTATCGTAACGCCGGTACAGTGGAGTTCCTTGTCGATGACAAACTCAACTTCTATTTCCTTGAGATGAACACCCGCATACAGGTGGAGCATCCTGTTACGGAACAACGTACCGGCATCGACATCGTGGAGGAGCAGATCCGTATAGCACGTGGCAAGGAGATGGGCTGGACGCAGGACGTCATCCAAGACAAAGGTCACGCCATAGAATGCCGTATTTACGCTGAAGACCCTGAAAACGGCTTCTTGCCGGCGGCAGGCGAGGTGACACTATACCACGAGCCTAAGATGCGAGGCGTGCGTATCGACAGCAGCATCGACAGACCATGCTCAATATCAGAGAGTTACGACCCTATGATAGCCAAACTTATCTGCTATGGCAAGACTCGCGACGAGGCAATAGAGATAACACGCAAAGCACTCAAGGAATATATCATACAAACGGACAAGACAAATATCCCCTATCTGCAAAGTATTGTTGATAATCAAGATTTTACGAAAAACAAAATCGATACGTCATATTGCGGGAAGCATCAAGACGAGCTTGTTGGCATGATGCGTCAGGCTCGACAAAACATCAAGAAAGAGGACGTGGCGGCGATGTTCCTGTTTTTCGATTTCAACGATAAACACAATACATCGGATGTGTGGAATGCCATAGGTTACTGGCGTTTCCAGATGTCGATGAGTGTCACCGTGTTTGAGACTCGTGACGACAAGAACCCCGTGACGATGCCGGTGCAGATAAACCGTCTCTCGGCAAAATCGCTCGACTGCATCATCAACGGGAAGCCGTATTCGGTGCTGCTTGCACAGAACGGCGACGTTAAGAAGCTGATTATCAACGGAAAAACCGAGCCGGTGTTCGTTTCGCAGACGCCACGTCACGACTATTGCGTGCATCTGAGAGGCCTCGATTTCATCTGCCGTCGTGAAGACCAGCTCAACGACATGAAGGATTATTCGCATACCGACATTACCGGCGATGACATGAAATTCTTCTCACCGATGCCGGGTAACGTGATGAAAATCAACGTGAAAGAAGGCGACGAGGTGCATTATGGCACCATACTTTGCATAGTGGAGGCGATGAAGATGGAAAACAATATTGTTGCGAAAAATGATGCTAAAGTATTGAAAATCAATGTCAAAGAAGGTGAAAAAGTAGATACGAAAACAGTTTTAATAGAACTTGGAATATGAATTTCGGATTAACAGAAAAACAGATTGAGCTGCGCGCCAAAGTGCGTGATTTCGCTGAGAAAGAGGTGAAGCCTGTGGCGGCGTTCAACGATGAGCATGAGAAATTCGATGTGGAACTGACAAAAAAGATGGGTCAGCTCGGACTTTTGGGAATGTGTGCCCCGAAGGAATACGGCGGTCAGGAACTCGACACTTTATCGTATATCATTGCTGTAGAGGAACTTGCACGTGTGGATGGCTCCACTTCCGCCACCATTGCCGCCGACAACTCATTGGGCATCGGTCCGATAAAAGAATACGGAACGAAAGAGCAGAAAGAAAAATATCTGCCGAAGCTTTGCAAAGACCATCTCTGGGGCTTCGGTCTCACCGAGGAGACGGCGGGCTGTGACTCGCGTGGAACGAAATCAACGGCAAAATACATTGACAATCAATGGGTTATCAATGGCTCAAAGATTTTCATCACCAACAGTGCCACCCCGTTGACGTTGGGTAGCACCATTCAAGTCATCAGCGGCGAGAGCAACGGCAAGCCTGAGTTTACGGCTTTTCTGATAGAAAACGACACCCCTGGCTTCACTCAGCATCCGATGGACCGCAAGATGATGTGGCGCGCCTCGAACACCGGCGAGCTTAAGTTCGACGACGTGAGGCTTACAGAGGATAACATCCTTGGGAAGCCAGGCGACGGCTCGCATATCATGCTTGCCACCCTTGACGGCGGACGTCTGAGCATCGGTGCCATGGGACTCGGTTGCGCTCAAGGTGCCTACGAGATGGCTCTCGCTTATTCTAAGCAGCGCGAGCAGTTCGGAAAGCCTATCTGCAAGTTCCAGGCGGTGAGCTTTATGCTTGCCGAGATGGCGATGAAGATAGAGGCGGCACGCGAGCTCTTGTATAAGGCCTGTCGCATGAAAGACGCTCATCTGCCGTTCGGAAAAGAGGCTGCGATGGCAAAATTATATTGCTCTATGGTAGCCGCCGAGGTGTGCGACAAAGCCGTCCAGGTGATGGGAGGCCACGGGCTGCTGAAGGACTTCGACATGGAACGTTTCTATCGCGACCAGAGAATATTACAGATAGGAGAGGGGACGAGCGAAATCTTGAAACTCGTCATTTCAAGATATATCGGGTGCTGATGGCCGGAGATTTCTCCATTCCGTTCCACTCCAGTCGAAATGACATGGGCTTGTCATTTCGGGCGAAACGTAACGAAGTGGAGTGAAGTAGGGAAAGCTTTAAATAACGAAAATTAATGAATCATAGAATATCAAATCTTTAAATATAAAAACATGGAAATCAAGAAATTAAACGAAATGTTTGACGTGCTGAAGAGCCGTCCGAAGAAACGTCTTGTGGCCGCTTATGCTATGGATGACCACACAATCTGCGCAGTGAACGACGCTGTTGACAACGGTCTTATCGACGCCACCCTCATCGGTGACCCTGCACGAATAGCTGAGATTTGCAAGGCTGAGAATATCGACATCAACAAGTTCAGAATCGTTGAGGAGAAAGACGATGTTAAGGCTGCCGCCTTGGCATGCGACCTCATCAATCGCGGCGAGGGCGACATCCTCATGAAAGGCCTTCTGCCGACCGACAAATACATGCGCGCCATCCTCAACAAGGAGCGTGGGCTTTGTCCTCCTAACGTCACTTTGGCACACGTCGCAGTGATACAGAATCCCAACTACCACAAGCTTCTCGTGGCATCTGACTGCGCCATCATCCCGTTGCCTGACCTCAAGCAGAAACAGACTATCTTGAAATATGTCACCACAGTTTCCAAGGCATTGGGAGTAAAGACTCCGAAGGTAGCTCTTGTGACAGCGACAGAACAGATGAGCGCGGGCATCCCGGCATGCGTCGATGCTGCTATCATCTCGAAGATGGCCGAACGCGGTCAGATTAAGGGCTGCCTCGTCGAAGGACCTATATCTCTCGACCTTGCTTGCGACGCTGAGACAGCACAGATCAAAGGCATGAACAGCCCGGTGGCCGGCGATGCCGACTGCCTCGTGTTCCCGAACCTCGAAGCATCTAACGTGTTCTACAAATGCTGTTCGAAATTCGACAAGTCGGAAATCGGCGCGATGCTCATGGGTGCCAAGGTGCCTTGCGTCCTCAGCTCACGCGGCGACACCTCGCTCACGAAGCTCTATTCAATAGCATTGGCAGCATTGATTGCATAACGAAAACATTAATGATAACCTGTAATGATGTGATTCATCGCATCTAAAAAAAGAAAAAATATGAGTTACAAATTATTAATCATCAACCCGGGTTCAACATCAACGAAAATCGCCGTCTTTAAGGACGAGGAGCAACTTTTCAAGAAAAACATCAAGCATTCTGTCGAGGAGATATCGAAATTTGACAGGATTCCAGACCAGCTCCCTTATCGTAAGGAGATGATTTTGAATGAGTTGAAGGCTGAAGGCTGCGATATCAAGGAATTTGACGCCGTTATCGGACGCGGTGGTCTCATGCACCCGCTGACTTCTGGCGTTTACGAGGTGAACGCTGCCATGCTTCGCGACCTCAGCGAGGGTAATTATGGTGAGCACGCCTCCAACCTCGGCGGCATCATCGCTAATGACATCGCAAAGGAGATCGGGGTGAAGGCTTATATCGCCGACCCTGTCGTCGTTGATGAGATGGAGGAGGTGGCACGCTATTCGGGACACCCGCTGTTTCCGCGCATCTCTATCTTCCACGCCTTGAACCAGAAGATGATAGCTCGTCAGCATGCCAAGGTGGTGGGCAAGAAATATGAGGACCTCAACCTCATAGGGGTGCATCTTGGCGGCGGCATCTCCGTGGGAGCCCACAAACACGGTCGTGTGGTCGATGTCAACAACGCGCTTAACGGCGACGGTCCGTTCACCCCTGAACGCTCAGGAGCCCTTCCGGCCGGTCCGTTGATGAAGGCCTGCTTCAGCGGCAAGTACAGCAAGAAGGACGTTGACCTGATGCTCAAGGGACAAGGCGGTTTCGTGGCATATCTCGGCACCAACGACGCTCTCACCGTTGAAAAGGAAGTGAGGGCAGGCAACAAGGAGTGGGAGAAGGTGTATCGCGCCATGGCTTATCAGGTCGCCAAGGAAATAGGCGGTCTCGCGGCTGCGGCACTCGACATGGACGTTGACGGCATCTTCATCACAGGCGGCATGGCATACGACAAGCTGTTCTGCTCAATAGTGGAAGAACACGTGAGCAAAATCGCCAAAGTGTATGTGTATCCTGGTGAAGACGAGATGCTCGCCCTCGCGCTGAACGGCATCATGGTGCTCAACGGCGAGGCTGAGAACAAAGTGTATGAATAAATTTAGAAATTGAGAATAATCATTAAATTGTACGTGTAAAGACGCGATTTATCGCGTCTCTACATGTACATATCGTGAATGCGCACTGTTAAAACCATAATCTTAGCAATCTTATCTGTCATCTGTATAGCTCTCAACGCCCAGCAGAACGGCAAGACGTTTGTCCATATAGAGCATGCCGACTATCAGGTCTATGACGAGTCGTATGGAAAAGACGCGGAACGCCTTATCGGAGACGTGGTGCTGCGGCAGGATTCGGCCTATTTTTACAGCGACAGCGCGCATTTCAACGAGAAGACACGCTACTTCGACGGCTTCGGACATGTGCATATCAAAGTCAACGACACCACCGACATCTTCAGTGAGACGTGTAAGTATTCCGGCGACATCAAAATCGCGGAGCTTTTCGACAACGTTGTCCTTAAAGATGACTCTACCGTGTTGAAAACCAATTACATGACGTATGACAGGAATCAACATCTCGCCACTTATCCGCGGCATGGCACTATTACCCGAAACGACAAAAAACTCGTTTCCCGAAAGGGTTATTACCGTGACGATATTCAGGTGGCTTATTTTCGAAAAGATGTGGTGGTTACGATGCCGAAATGCCGAATGATTACTGACACTTTGGAGTATCGTCTTAATGAAGAGAAGATGTTTTTCTATGGCCCGACGACCATTTATTACGATGATAATGTCCTTGTCGGAAACTATGGCTGGTATGATGCCCAAAACGATATCGCTTATCTTGACAAAGGAGCCTCTTTGAGCAATAAGGGTTATTCAATAGCTTCTGACTCAATGTTTTACGACAGGAAATCCGATTTTGCGAAAGCGATGAGCAATGTCTTTATCGAAGACACGGTGAACAAGGCGATTGTTGAGGGCAATTACTCGGAGATGTGGAAGACGTTGGGCAAGAGCTTCGTTACCGACAGTGTGCGAATGCGTTATTTTGCTGACAAAGACACGCTGTACCTGCATTCCGACACTTTGTTTGTCTTCATGGATACGGTGGCGGAGAAGGTGGAGAGTGTGCTGGCGTATTACAACGTGCGTTTCTATCGTCGTGACCTTCAGGGAAAATGCGACTCGCTGAATTATAATGTAGCCGATTCGTGTGCCAAAATGCGTGTGGAGCCTGTGGTTTGGGCTGAAAACAGTCAGCTTCGCGGCGATTCCATCAACATCGTGATAGCAGACAAGGCTATCGACAGCGTGCTGCTGTACCCGAATGGGTTCATCATCCAAAAAGACACTATCGAGGGTTTCAACCAGATAAAAGGCAAGGTGATGACAGCTTATTTCAAGAAAAACGAGCTTGACCATGTGTATGACGACGGCAACGCCGAGACGGTGTATTGGCTGCGGGAAGAAGACGGCTCTATGATTGGTGTCAACGTGTCGCAGAGCGTGGCGATGGACATCAAAATAGAGAAAAACCAGATTGTCAGGATAAAATATTTCAAGAAAACGACGGAGACGCTATACCCCAAAGAGAAGATGAAACCCGGCATTGAGATACTGAAAGGCTTCGAATGGCTCGATGAGCTACGACCGAAAGACAAGGGCGACATCTTTAGCAAGCCAAAACAAGTTATTGAAAATGAAGACAATACGCGCAGAAAAGGACGAAAGAAATAATTTTGAAAAATAATTGTCGCGCATATCAAAAAATGTTGTATCTTTGCAGCGCGAAATCAGATGGGGTATTAGCTCAGTTGGTAGAGCGTTTGAATGGCATTCAAAAGGTCAGGAGTTCGATTCTCCTATGCTCCACGATTTTTACAGACATAGTAGGTAGAATTTTTAAGTTTGGGCAGAGACGTTTCAACGAGCGTCTCTGTTTTTTATTTGAAGATGACGGCGAACTTCGTCATGGTGTTGTCGCTTTGCGCCAGCGTCAGGGTGCCGTTGTGTCTCACCATGATCTGACGCGAGAGGCTCAAGCCGATGCCGGTGCCGTTTTGTTTTGTGGTGTAGAAAGGCACGAAAATCTCGTCGATTTGCCTGAGAGGGATGGGTTTCCCGTTGTTAATCACATAGATAACGGTCTTGTCATCGCTGCCTATCTCCGCGCTGATGCGGATGGAGTTGGCGTCAGCTTGGATAGCGTTTTTGATGAGGTTGTTGAACACCTGAATGATTTGTCCTTCGTCGATATAAACCAGCAAATCCTCAGTCTTGGCGCTGTAAGTTATTGTGACGCCTTGCTCGGCGCATTTCGCCTTGTTGAGACGCAACACGCGGTCCATCAGCTCGTCAACCATCACGGCTTTGCGGGCGGGCGGTGCCACTTGCATGAAGCTGCGATACGACTCCACGAAGCGGATGAGGTCTTTTGACGACGCCGAAATCGTCTCAAGACCGGCTTTCACATCAACGTCATCCGATTTGGAGAGGGCGTCGCTCAGCGAGGCGATAGGCGCGACGGTGTTCATGATTTCGTGAGTCATCACACGGAAAAGCTTGCTGTACGACTCCTCTTCGTTGGCGGCGTTGTGCCGCTCGAAGATGCCACTTGCGCGGTTTAAGGTGCGGTTGAGCCGCGCGTTGTCACGGAAACGGAAATTCAGCATCCCGTCGTCAAGAGCATCCATGGCGTAAGCCACAATACGGTTGTCGTGACGTCTCACAAGCCACGCCGTGACGATGATGGCGGCGACGACAGCCGCAACGACAATCAAAATCCAAAGCCAGATGCTCATATCCCGTATTTTTTAAGGCGGTTGTACAATGTGGGACGGCTGATTCTCAACGCTTTAGCCACAAGAGAGAGGTTGCCGTTATATTTCTTCATGGCCTCACGGATGACCTGTTTCTCGGCATCTTCCAAGGAGACGTTTCGCGTTGATGTTGTCACGTCAAGTAATTCATTGTCAGCGATTTGCAAGTCGGACGGCTGCAATGTTTCGTTATCCGACATGATAACGGCCTTCTCGATGTGGCTTTGAAGCTCACGTATGTTGCCGTTCCAGCGACAGCGTTGAAGCATATCGAGAGCTTCTTCGGAGATGTTTTTCGTCTGACGGTGATATTTCTCAGCATATTTTTTGACAAAAAGCTGTGATAACGATGCTATTTCATCAGTTCTCTCGCGTAGTGGCGGCAGATGCAGCGTCACGGTGTTGATGCGATAGTAGAGGTCTTCGCGAAAACGCCCTTCCTTGACCATTGCGGCCAAGTCCATGTTGGAGGCACAAATCAGGCGGATGTCGATAGGGATGGCTTTCGTGTCGCCGACTCTTGTGATGGTGCGGTTTTGAAGGACGCGCAGCAGCTTAGCCTGCTGGCTCAGTGGGATGTTTCCGATTTCGTCGAGGAACACTGTCGTTCCGTTAGCTTGCTCGAACTTCCCGACATGGTCGGAATGGGCGTCGGTGAAGGCTCCTTTCACATGGCCGAACATCTCGCTTTCGAACAGTGTCTCGGTGATGGCACCCATGTCAACGCCCACCATTTTCTTGCGCGAGCGCGAGGAGAGGCGGTGTATCTCGTTGGCTAACAGGTCTTTTCCGGTGCCGTTCTCGCCTGTGATGAGCACGGTGGCGTCGGTGGGAGCTATTTTCTCGACCATGTGACGCAGTTCTGTCATCGCCTCGCCGCCACCCCATTGCATAAGCGGTTTGTCAGGCTCCACATCCGCGGAAGCGTGATGACGATGTTTCTTGGCCGCATTCTCAAGAGTGTCAAGAAGTTTGGCGTTGTCCCAAGGCTTCACCACGAAGTCGAAAGCCCCGCGTTTCATGCCTTCCACGGCGAGGGCGATGTCGGCGTAGGCTGTGAAAAGCACCACCTCCACCTCGGGGAAGTCGCGTTTCAGTTCCGAGAGCCAGAAGAGGCCCTCGTTGCCCGTGTTGATGTCGGCGTCGAAGTTCATGTCAAGCAGCGCCACGTCGGGCTTAAACGTCCGCATGGTGGTCATCAGCTGCTTAGGCGTGGCGAGCAGCTCCACATCGGAGAAGCGCATCGGCAGCAGTATCTTCAGTGCCGAGCGGATGCCGGCATTGTCATCGACGACGAGGATTTTTGATTTGAGTTTTTGCATGATTCAAACTTTTCTTCTGTCCAACCAAAGTTTCATCAACGGATCCGAAATGGAATAGGTATTCTCTTTTCGTGTAATAATATCATATTCAAGCAGTTTCAATGCTGCCGATTGGGTTGAGCTTGGCGAGCGCAGGCGATATTTCCTATTGAACGCCATGGACGTGATGCCTTGCACCTGCCCTTCCGCATGGACGGCATACAGCAACTCTTTTTGAGCCTCGGTGATATAGGCAAGTTGCTCGCGCAGCCGTGAATCGTTCTCATCGATATAGTTCTCAATAAGTTGATTTACAGCATCTTGATTACACATCTGACCCGTTGGTGTTTCGGCAAAGGCGTCTTTCATGATACGCTGCACATATAAAGTGACCCCCATAAAGGTTTCATAAACATGTGAGAACGCATCAGGCTCAATATTTTTCCCTGCCTCTTGAAAATGACTGGTCGCGAAATCCAAATATATCTTATAATCAATCGGTTCCAGGCGGAGCGACTTCGCGCTTTGGAAAAACGGCCGTTTCGCCGAGAAAAACATCTCCTCCATAAGCCTCCGCTGACTGCCCGAAAACACAAAATTGGCATTGGATAGTTTCTGGATATGGGACCTCAGCAATGCCTCGACATTCTTTTCCGGATAGCGCGTGATTTGCTGAAACTCATCAATAACGATGATGCAACGCCTGTCAACATGCTCCAAATAGCTGAAAATCTCAGCCAAAGTGTAATCAGGGTTTTGTACATCGCCTAACTTGACGTCGAAAGTGGGCATGTTTTGGATGGTGTCGTATCCGAAACTCGCGCTGAGTGATTTCAAGAAAGTGACAAACTGCTTGCGCAACTTCTCGCTTCGCGTGGCCACGCTGTCGAAAACGGCAGTCCCAAGGGCAAGGATAAACTCACGGAAAGTCGTGGTGTGAAGAATATCGACCGTAATGGTGACATACTCATCCTTGATTTCAGGTTTGTCGAAGACAAAGTCCACAAGCGAGGTCTTTCCCATGCGGCGTGCCGATGTCAATACCACATTCATTTGGTTGTCAAGCGATTTCTGCAAATCTGCCGCTTCCTTAACGCGGTCGCAGAAATACTCGGGAGCGATTTTCCCTGAGACGATGAAGGGGTTGATGTTCTTAACCATAATGCCTTGATTTTCGGGGCAAAGATAATGCTTTTTCTCAAATTACCGAAAAAAAATTACCGAAAAAACATAATTTGTAAAATCACTCCTTCTTCAACGCCACCGCCTCGATGACGGTGTAGAGTTTGTTTCGACTTAGGAATTTGAGATAACTGTTCATGATTCAGCGATTTAAGATTTAAAATTTAAAGATTTAAAATTTGGGTGTAGAAAAACTTTACAGTCGGCAACAAACACTTCTCGTTATTATCTCAATCCCGTCAAGTCAAAATGATAGGTAAGGTCTTCGTCTTTTTCATGAAGCAG
>CALCYT010000053.1 GCA_937906455.1 uncultured Bacteroidales bacterium
CGGTGAACGAGCCGTCCAAGTAGGGCACGGTGGCCACGAGCTGGTAGGTGTTGCGATAGACGTTCACCGCGCCGACGTACTCGGCCTGCTCGGGCGTGGTCTGCCAAGTGACTTGGTTGAGGTTCGTGCGCAAGTCGCAGGTGGCGCGGTAAAGCTCCACGTTGTCGCGGACTTCGATGGAGTAGGTCTTTGGACCGCATGGGTCGTTGACTTCCACCGAGTAAGTGCCAGGCTCTGTGACATCGATTGTCGTGCTTGTCTCGCCAGTTGACCACAGGAAATCGACGTATGTCAATTCTGGGTTGCCGAGTGTGATGGTCTCGCCTTGTCGCTTCCAAATGAACGGCTCGCTGAACGGGTTGAAACCATTGGATGTTGGTGAGCTGATATAAATTCTAAAGAACATACTTATCTCACCACATTGTGGAGAATCAACACCCCACAGCCCTTGATGCTGGTTTTCTGTGACGATTAATTCATACGATTCAATCTCTTCGGAATGGTCAACTCTGTACCAATGAGTCAGCCAACATGCGGAATCCACATAGACAATCACGGTGTCTGCGCAAAACAACTTTGTTTCATTGTCACTAAATTCGTCAATCAATGAAACGTGAAGTGTTTGACCACTGGCGATGCCGACAAATATTGTCAGGCAAAGAAACATCATAAGTTTTTTCATTTTGTTTTCTCCTTTCTTTTTTTAATTGTGTTTGATAATCGTAGTTGTATTTATATTAAATTACATTGAAAAGTCAATATTATTTTTTAATACTCTTGCTGAGTATAACTATTTGCAATATTCACACCTCTATATGTATCAAGTGAACAAGCAATATTATTTGTAAGTAACTGTTCAAAATTAAACTACATATTCTTTTGACACGGGACGCGGGACTTCGGGACACGGGACAAGTCCAATGTCTCGCGTCTCGTGTCTCGTAGTCTCGCGTCTTTTATGTAAACTAATTTTGCTCATCTACTTAGTTAAATATTCTATTTCAGTTGTTCAACCATCCAAACTTACTCGTCTATATCCTGCATCCGTATATTTGCATCATAAAAATTCGTTATCAAAAAATACAATTGTTCATTTATTTGTGCTGGTACATCTCTTTTGTTCACAGTTGCTACTTACACGGATTCATCCTTTAATATCGAGTGTAGCTTTTGGGTCTTTTGTATTTACTCAAAGTCTATATCCTATTGTTCAACTCTTTTGTGCGAAATAGATGTAGGAACCGCTTTGGGTTCAGATAGCAAGCTCTTGGTTTCAGAAGATTTCGAAACGTTTGTTTGGACTAACATTGTTTCATGTGGCATAGATGTAGATGTAGTTGTCGGTGCTTGCGTTTCATACAGCAATCTTTCAAGCTACGGATATTCATGCTCCACTAAAGAAATCTACAGCGTTTCATAGTCTGATTCATTTCTGGTCGAAGGTTACGCGGGTGCTTGGTCAAGCAAGTCAATTAGAATTGTATGTATAGAAGTTGAAGGCTCAAGCACTGTATAGATTTTGATTGGTGATGTATATTGAATTACTGTTATTCGAAGGGGTTAAGACATTTGTGTTTTGTTGACTACCTCATCATTGCAAATTTAAATTTGGAACCCAGATATCCTTTTTTGTCACTTCCCAAAGGCTGTCTCATCAGCTATAGTAATTGACAGTTACTCCAGTGACATAGTTTCCTCAAGTATAGATGTTGATAGTTTCTCAAGTGAAATAGTTTCCTCAAGAGTGGATGTTGATTGTGTTTCAACCTCATCATTCTGCATCACATCTGATGGTGTTTGCGTCAACATAAACACAGTAACCACTTTCTACTGGTGCGGGATCGTCAGCAATAGTGATTCAACCTCAACTTCATCATTCTGCATTACATCTGATGGTGTCTCCGTCAACATAAACACAGTATCCATTTGGTGTTGCTCCGGGTGCAATAGAGATTCAACCTCAAAATGTACATTCGATTCGTCAACTTTCAATTGACAAATCAGCCAAATCTTTCGGATCATACAGTGCCCTTCCAAGTGTTTCAATTAATTGTTGAGTAACATACCTACAGTATCATCCAAGAGTTACTCCAGACACTTGGATTCCGTCTCAGCTTCCCGTTGGAGCACTTTCATTACACACGATGTGTCATGAAATGCACGTTCCTTCATCATCTTTCGCATCACAAACGTAGGTACATCGTTGTCAGTCTTTTCACTCGATTGTGGTTCAACCTCACAAATCGTTTTGATCGATGTTACAATTGATCATGTCTCAACTCTTTACGCAGAGACGCTCGTCTATACCGGTCATCAGTGTTCAGGTGAATATGTTTATGATGGCTCAGCTTAGGTCGTTGTCGCAAACAAGTGTGTTTCAATCAGTAGAATAGCAGTATTGCCCGGAATGTTCAGATGTAGGGTTGATTCTTATGGTGTTTCCGCTCAACTCGGCGATTCGTCAGCTAAGGAGTTGGTCGCCGCTTCGGACTTGGTATTCTGTCGCGATTTTGGTTCCGCTGTTTGTGGCGGCTTCTGTCTTGTTTGGGACTATCGGACTAACTGTAAACGTCTTTGTTCAGCTGATGGTTTGGTTGCCGGTTACATTTACGAAATCCGATGGATTTATCGTCCTGCCGCCCCTGCGGGGCTGGGCCTGCCGGGGTGCGGGGTCGCTGCTGCCCGAAGCCGCGCTGCGCTTGCATCGGGTTAATGAAATGGCGTCCCTTCAGGACGCGGGCCTGCCGGGGGGCTGAGTCGCTGCTGTAGGTTGCTGCTGCCCGTAGCCGCGCTGCGCTTGCATCGGGTTAATGAGATGGCGTCCCTTCGGGACGCAGGCCTGCCGGGGTTTGCCTATCCAAATATATCGGAATGAGTACCTGTCCGCATCAACAACAGGGTCAGTTCGGTGTATTTGTTAATGTACATCAGTCCTTCATCAGTTGGTTGAACAAGTCGGCGGCGCTGTTGGCGGTATAGACGCGCCCGGCCTTGATGTCGTCCTCGGCTTCTTCAAGACCTGTTTTTTTCTTCGTTGCCACGCTATCCTTAATCAAGCCCAAGCCTAACAGATAGTTTAGCAGTTGCCTCCCAGCATTGGTCCTTTCGTTGATGGTTACAGTGTAAGTGGCCATTTCTTCTCCTTTCGTCTTTTTTGCGTTGCAATATTACGAAGTTTTTTTGAAATGTGGATTGTTTTGCGAAACAAACTGCCAACTGAACAACTGTCAACTGAACAACTGCCAACTTAAAACTCCTCACTCCTCACTCCTAACTCCTAACTGGCTACAGCTTCGCCCTTTCAGTCACATTCGCGTTGTTGTAAAACATTGAAGAACAATCGTTTGCAACAAGCGTTTAATATGACCAGTCTTGGGGTTGCTTGATGCCACAAAGATAGGGGAAAGATTTGACATACAGACGATTATGTGTTACGAATTTGATGACAATCTGTAACAAAATGATAGTCGTAACGACAACCTAAAGTTGACAAACTTATTATTTAGACAAATTCTAAATTTGATGGTTTAATTGAATATTATATACAAAGTATATAATATATCAATTAAAATTCGTATTTTTGTATGTCAAAACCGATGCCCAATGTAGTCGGTGAAGCAACGGAAAAAGTCGCGATGGAGGATGAGGCTGATCTTCAGCAGTTGGTCGGTGCTGAGGTAGCCGTGCCCGAGTTGTCGGCAGAGGTTCTGCCTTGAGCAGCCCATCTGCTGTGCGAGCCACGCGATGCTCCGCTGCTGTCGGGCAAGCTCTGCCTTGATGAGGTTTCCGATGTGTGGCGCTTCATTCATAACAATGGCGTGAATCCGTTTTCGTGTCGCTTATCAAACCCGAAGGTATCGCCAAACACCTGTTGAACTGATAAGCAGAAACGATTCACGCCACTTTTGGCGCGAACCTTTCGCTGGCTTATCCCCGTTCAACTTTTGACTTGGCGATTTGTCGGGTTGAGGAACAAGAGCGTAAAGCTCAGTGTATGTTTATGTTAGGTTGTCGTTCTTTTTTGTCCGGTTTTGCGTTTGTTTATTGTTAATGTATGGTCATTTCACTTGTTCGGCCTGTCTTTGCGGCTCGCGGCGGGTGTCCCAGAAGGCGGCGATGTAGATGGTCTCTCCATCAACGAAATATACCATCTTGCTCAGGCCGTTGATTACGACGCTGCGATAGGTGCGTGGCCGGTCGGCAAACAACGGGTCAATCTTGCCGAGACACGGACTCTTTATCAATAAGTCTTCGACCTCTTTCACTTCAGCAATGAAATTCCTTCTTGCCGTGCTGCCAAACCGTCTCTGGATGTATTTGGCAATCTGCCGAAAGGCTGTTTTTGCCGCAGGGTCCCAAATCGACTTCATGCCATTTCGAGTTGAAGTTCCTCTATTTCAAAATCTTCTTCCAATTCATGGAAGACCTCTTCGCTCGGGATGCCCAATCCGTTCTCGAAGTTCCGCTCCGCCTTATCAAGCATGGCGTTGATCTCCTCCATCGTGTAGGGTCTAACCTCTTCGTTTTCAATCCGTGCATGTTCAATGAGGTGCTCGCCTAACCACTGCATGTTGCTCGGTGTAAGCGTCCCGTAAAGGTATTCAAGCAGGTTGGTCAATGTCGTTTCGCTCATGGTCAATCCTTTTTAATTGTGTGCGCAAAAATACAACTTTTCTATTAGAATAGATCGGAATGGGTGCCTGTTTGCAGGAAAAGCAGCGTTTCAGGTCTTTGTTGAACCGGTTGGAATAGGTCAATCTGGTACATAGCCTAAAATCTGCTTGAACATGTCATCCACGCTTTCGGCATGATACACCCTGCCGTTCTCGATGTCGTCCATCGCCTCGCGGAAGCCTGCGGTCTTGGTGATGTCAAATTCCTTGGGCTTCGCCTCTTTCTGCACCTTCACCGAAGTCACGCCAAGCAGCATCTTGCAGGCTTGCTTTACCTTCGAGACGAGACTCTCGTCAGGCACTTGTAATACTAATGTCGCCATAGTGTTGTGTCGTTGATTTTGGCGCAAAGATACACAAAAAGAAACAAATCCCACGCAATTCGGGCATAAATATTTGCCTGAAAGATGACCTTGTGTCAGTCATGGCCAAGACCCATTTAGAAAACCGGCATGATCATCATGCGCATGGGTGAGGAAAACGATTTTTATATCCTTTGGGCTGATGTTGTCTTTCCTTAGTTTCTTCCGAAAGCGTCGGAAGCCGTTCTGATAGCCTGTATCGATAAGGACATGCCCGTTTTTGCCCGTGATAAGAAATTGTTCACGACACGGTTGCCAAGGTTGATTACCATATCTTTTCTTTGGTTTTATTACGGTGCATAATCAGAATATCGATTCTATGATTTTATCGACAATCTCGTCGAAGTATTTTTGCTTGATGCTGCCAAGCCGCCTCACGACATCACGCTCAATGTCTCCCGTGATGATTTGGCATTTGACGATGCTTGGCTTGCTAAACGAGTGGCCCACAACCATTTCGTCGGTAAGAGGATAGGAATACTGCGGGTTGAGCCAATCGTTAGATGTGATGAGTACAAGATAGAACATCCCATCCTCATCCACTTGCAGTTCGTCGTTGGAGACAATGATGGCAGGATGCGGCTTGAATGTGCCGTCAGGAAAGAGGAAATTGACCTCAACTATGTCTTTTTGATGGTACTTCATAGATAGCGGGCAATGACGTGTGAAACACTGTTGCGTGAGTGGGCGAGCATGGCGTCCCTCAACTCACGGTGGGCTTGAAGCTCATCCGCTGTGGGTTCGTCAACTTGGATGTCCTTTTGTATGAACAGCCCTGAGGCTAACAGTTGGGCGAGCTTGTACCGCGCCAAGGCGTTGCTTTCATTGTATTCCAAAATGACCGTACACATGATGATTGTTGATTAAGTGCTGCAAAGATACACAAAAAGAAACAAATCCCACGCAATTTGGGCATAAAATATTTGCTCTGGATTTGCGCGGGATTTGTTTCCCTTGGCTGAGGTTAGTCTTGTGCCAGGAACGGATACCCGTAGGCGGCAGCAGGAACGAAGGTGTTCTTGATGGCGCGTGGGCTGGTCCAGCGGATGAGGTTCCACAGGCCGCCGGCCTTGTCGTTGGTGCCGCTGGCGCGGGCGCCGCCGAAGGGCTGCATGCCGACCACGGCTCCCGTGGGTTTGTCGTTCACATAGTAGTTGCCCGCCGCATGACGCAGCTTGTCGTTGGCGATCTTCTGTGCCTTCAGGCAGTTGCCGAAGAAAGCGCCGGTGAGTGCGTATGGCGAGCTTTGGTCGCACACGTCGAGCATCTCCTCAAACTTGTTGTCGTCATACACATAGATGGTGATGATGGGCCCGAAGATCTCTTCCACCATGCTCTCGTAGGTCGGCACCTTGGCAAGGATGACGGTAGGCTCCACGAAGTAACCGACGCTCTTGTCGCAATTGCCGCCAAAGACGATTTCGGCGTCCTTGCTGGCCTTGGCGCGGTCGATGTAGCCCTTGCAGTTGTCGAACGAGGCCTCGTCGATGACGGCGTTGACGTAGTTGGTGAAGTCTTTCACGTCGCCCATCTTGATGGTGCCCATCATGTCGCCCACGCGGTTCTTCACGTCGTTCCACATCGAAGCGGGGATGTAGGCACGCGAGGCGGCGGAGCACTTCTGGCCTTGGTACTCGAAGGCACCACGCACGATGGCGACGGCCACCTCTTGCGGGTCGGCGCTGTGGTGGACGAAGATAAAGTCCTTGCCGCCGGTTTCACCGATGAGGCGAGGATACGACTTGTAGAGGTCGAGGTTCTGTCCGGTGGTCT